>JAITTX010000253.1 GCA_031286755.1 Paraburkholderia sp. | reverse complement strand
TCGCCGGGACCGCTCAAGACGCGCGCCGCCTCGGGCCTGCCCGATTTCGACCGCATGCTCGCGGAGGCGGTCGAGCGCGCGCCGCTAGGCGAACTCGTCGACATCATGGACGTCGGCTATGCGACGGCTTACCTCGCGACGCGCTATGCGCGCCGCCTGACCGGCAACACGGTCTACGTCGACGGCGGCGCGCACATCATGGCTTGAGCGCCCGCTTACCAGCGGCGATAGCCGTAGTCACCGCCATGGTTGCCCCAGCGGCGGTCGCGGCCCCAGTGACGGTCGTCCCAGCGGTGTTCTTCCCAACGGCGGTGCTCCCAGCGGCGCTCGTCCCAGCGGCGCTCGTCGCGCCAGCCCACGTAGGCAGGCGCGGCGTAGACCGGGGCGGGTGCCGCATAGACCGGCACCGGCGCGCCAACGGCGAGTCCCACGGAGACGTCGGCCATTGCGGTCTGCGAGACAGCGAGAATCGTTGCGCCTGCACCCAGTGCGGTAATGAGCTTTGCGTTCATTCGAGTCTCCTTTGGCTCGTTGAATGGACGCTTTCAATTTAATTCGAGTTGCTGCGCGAAAGATTACAAAACTGCAACAATCATCTCGGTGTCGCGAGATCGCGCGGGCTCGCCACGTGCTCGCACACGAAGGCTTGCAAACGAAAAGCCCCGAAAAGACGGGGCAAAACACCGGGTCATGCCATTTCACGAAAAAATCCACGCGCCCTGGCTGGATGCAAGATGTTGCGCTTTTCCGGCGCGAGTAACGTCTGTCTTCGAAGTGCGCCTGGAACCTGTTTGTAAGGCCCGGTAACATTTTTTAATGGAAGTTGTAACCTGTGTAACGACATCAAAACGTAGACTCGCGCTTTACCGTGTTGCGAAGCTTCAGCTTCGCTACGTTGCAGGGTCTAGCAATGGTTTCCGAAGGCAACGCCATCCGCTCGTCGTGTGCTGTCGTCGAAGCGCAACGAGGTGCACGCGCATCGAGATCGCCGGTTCGGCGTGCCGGCAATACTTTTTTCAAGCTGCTCTACCGCTACACGCATTCGCGCGCGTGGCGGCACAACGAGCGTCTCGCGCATGGGGTGGAACTCGAGCGCGATGAAGCGGGGCGGCTCGCGGGCATGCGCATACGCGGGCATCGGCTCGCGTGCGTCAACACGCAGATGCCGCTCGTGCCCGACCTGCACGACGCCGGGCAGGAATGTCACCTCATCGCCACCGGCCCCTCCGTGAATCTCATCGATTACCGCGCGCTGCACATGCCGCGCGTGCTCGGCGTGAACGGCGCGATCGCGCTCACCGAGCGGCAAGGCGTGCGCTTCGACTACTACTGCATCGTCGACACGGGGTTCGTGCGCAATCGGCCCGATCTCGTCGAGCGCGTGATCCGCGAGCCGCTCACGCTGTTTGCCACGCCGCTCGTGCTCTGGCACATCGCCGAGTCCATCGGGCTCGAACGCTTGCGTTGCCGCGTGTTTCTCGTCGACGACATGCTGTTTCCCGCCGGCCGCCGCGCACTGCGCGCGCATGATTTGCGCGGGACCTACGATGCGCGCACGCTGGCGCTCTTCGACGCGCCGCGGCCGATCGGCTTCAGCCTCGACTTGCGGCGCGGCGTTTTCGACGGCCGCACGGTCGCCTATACCGGCCTGCAGGTGCTCGCCACGCTCGGCTTCAAGCGCCTTTATCTGCATGGCGTCGACCTGGTCGACGCAAAGCGCACGCCGCGTTTTTACGAGCAGGCGTCGCACATGCAGCCGAACTATCTCGACGAGAATTTCCGCGACTTCATCGAGCCTTCGTTTCGCCACGCCGCCGCGCTGCTGGCCCGCCGCGGCGTGGACGTGCGCAATCTCTCGATGGAGAGCGGGCTCGGCGCGGACATCTTTCCCAAGATGCCATGGCAGAAGCTCGGGCGAACCGTCGCAAGCGCGGACGAATGCGCGAGGGTGCCCGCGCTCGCCTGAGCGCCGCGCTTGCCCTGAGGCGAAAAAAAGCCGGGGACATGCCCCGGCTTTCTGCGGGTACGGCGCAACACCCCCGTGCTACTGCACCGCCACGCCGCCGAAGTTCTGCCGCCCGAACGGGCTGACCTGATAGCCGCTCACGTTCGCGCGCGTGATGGCCGCGGCGGTGGGATAGCCGAGCGGAATCCACAGCGCCTGATCGTGAATGATCTTCTGCGCGGCTTCATAGTCCTTCGTGCGTTTCGCCTGGTCGGCGGTTTCCTTGCCGTCGGCAATCAGCTTGTCGAGCTGCGGGTCGCAAAAGCGCGCGAAGTTGATGCCCGACTTCACCGCATTGCAGCTAAAGAGCGGCGAGAGGTAATTGTCGGGGTCGCCGTTGTCGCCGGCCCAGCCCATGAACAGCGTGTCGTGCTGGCCCTGCTTCGCTTCCTTGATGAGCTCGCCCCACTCGATCACCTTGATCTCCGCCTTCACGCCGATCTTCGCGAAATCGGCCTGCAGCAGCTCGGCGCCGGCGCGCGGGTTCGGGTTCAGGACGCTGCCGTTCGGGCGCACCCAGATCGTCGTCGCGAAGCCGTTGGGCAGGCCCGCTTCGGCCAGCAGTTGCTTCGCCTTCGCGATGTCGTGCGGATACGGCTGGATCGACTTGTCATAGCCCCAGGTGATGGGCGGCCACGGGTTGGTCGCGGGCGTGGCGGTGTTGTCGAAGATGGCCTTGAGGTACGTCGTGCGGTCGAACGCCATGTTCAGCGCCTGGCGCACCTTCACGTTATCGAGCGGCTTCTTCTGCGTGTTGAGCGCGACGAAGGCGGTCATGAACGCGGGCGTCTGCACGACCTTGAGCGCCTTGTCGGTCTTCGCGTCGGCCACGTCCTGCGGCTTGGGCGAGAGCGCGATCTGGCATTCGCCTGCCTTCACCTTTTGCGCGCGCACGGCGGCGTCCGGCGTGATCGCGTAGATGAGGCGGTCCACCTTGGGCTTGGGGCCCCAGTACGTGGGGTTGACGTCGTAGCGGATCACGGCGTCTTTCGTGTAGCTCTTGAGCATGAACGGGCCCGTGCCCACGGGCTTCGCGTTCAGGTCGAGCTGCTTGCCGGCCTTGAGCAGCTGGTCGGCGTACTCGGACGAGTAGATCGACGCGAAGCCCATCGTGAGGATCGGCAAGAAGGTGGCGTTCGGCTCGTTGAGCTCGAACTTCACGGTGTTCGCGTCGACCTTCGTGATCGACTTGATGAGCTTCGCCAGACCCATCGACTGCGCGTGCGGGAAACCGCTCGCGCCCGCCACCTTGTGCCACGGGTTGTTAGGGTCGAGCATGCGCTCGAAGGTGAAGACGACGTCGTCGGCGGTCAGCGGCCGCGTGGGCTTGAACCATTCGGTAGTCTGGAACGGCACGTTCGGGCGCAGATGGAACGTGTAGGTCAGGCCGTCGGCGCTCACGTCCCACGACTGCGCGAGCGCGGGCACGACCTTCTTCTGCGCTTCGTCGTAGGAGACGAGCGAGTTGAAGATCACGTCGGCGGACGCATTGGTGGTCACGAGCGAGTTGAACTGCACGACGTCGAAGCCGTCCGGGCTCGATTCCGTGCACACCGTGAGCGGTTTCGCGAGCGCGGGCAGGGCCGCGCAGGCGAGCGTCGCGCCAAGCGCGGCGGCGAGCACGGGAGCGGGCGAGAAGAAGCGCATGGGGTCTCCTGGGGTCTCCGTTGGGGCCTGATTGGGGCTTATAGCCGGCCAAGCTTATCGAAGGGACCTTGCGCAGACAACAACATAATCGGCATACCCATATGGGGCGCGATCGGGCGGGGCCACGGCCGCCATTCAGTCGTGGTGAATCAAGAGCGGTGAATCAGCAGAGGCCGATCAATGCTGGGCGGCGCGCGGCTTGCGCGGCGCGCGCTCGAATGCGAAGTCGTAGAGCCAGCGCGGCAGGGCGCCCAGCAGCGTCGCGACCACGCGCATCGGCCAGGGGAATACCGCGAAGGCCGTGCCGCGCGCGATGGCGTCGGCGGCTTTGGCGGCGAAGCGGTCGGCGTCCATGAGGAACGGCATGCGGTACGGATTCTTCGCCGTCATGGGCGTGCGGATGTAGCCGGGTGCGATCGTGACCACTGGCACCTTGAACGGCCGCATCTCCACGCGCAGCGACTCCAGATACGCGAGCGCCGCCGCTTTCGAGGCGCTGTAGGCGCCCGAGCCCGGCAGCCCGCGCACGCCCGCCACGCTCGCGATGCCCACGAGCGTGCCGCGCCGCGCCTGCGTCATCGCCTCGGCGAATGGCTCGAAGGTGGCAACCATGCCGAAGTAGTTGGTGTCCATCACGTCGCGGAACGTGGCGAGGTCGCCCTGGCCGGTGAGCGCGCCGCGGCTCACGCCGGCGTTGGCGATCACCACGTCGGGCAGGCCGTGCGCGGCGATGAAGTCGCGCGCGGCGGCCGCGAGCGCATCGGCGTCGCGCACGTCGGCGCAATAGAGGGAGACAGGGTGCTGCGGATGGGCTGCGCGGAAGGTTTCGAGCGCATCGGCGCGGCGCGCGACGAGCCCGAGGATGGCGCCGCGCCGCGCGTATTCGGCGGCGAGCGCGGCGCCGATGCCGCTCGACGCGCCGGTAATGAAGACCTTCAGAGGCGGTGTCATACCGGCGCGCGGGCTCACATCTTCTTGGCGCGGATTTGCGAGACGATGAAGTCCATCACCTGGAGCGTGCCAGGCAGGCTGTTGGTTGCGGCCGGGCCCGTTTCGTACTTGCCCTGGATGGCGATGGTGGGCACGCCGTCGATCTTGTACGCGTCGATCGTGGCCTTGTCGCGTTGCAGCGCGCTCTGCGTCGAGAACGAGTTGTACGCCTCCATGTACTTCTTCGGATCGACGCCTTGCGTGGCAAGGAACTTCGTCTGGTCTTCCGGCGTGAGCAGGTAGTTCTTGTTCACGTGGATCTCATGGAAGATGACCGGCGTGAGCTTCTGCGCGAGGCCAAGCGCTTCGAGCGCGTAAAGCATTTTCGAATGCGGGATGAAGTCGTCGCGGAACGCCACCGGCACGCGCTTGAACACCACGTCCGGGCCCTGCTTCTTGATCCAGTCTTCGAGGTACGGGTCGAACTCGTTGCAGTGCGGGCAGCCGTACCACATAAACTCGATCACTTCGATCTTGCCCGCGGGCACGTCGAGCGGCTGGACGGCCTTGAGGACCGTGTAGTCCTTGCCGGCCACGGGGGCGGCGGGCGAGGCGTGGGCCGCACCGGCCAGCATCGAGAGCGAGACCAAAAGCGTTCCGAGAAGTCGTTTCATAGCGTGTTATTCCAATGAACGGGGCCGGCGGCGTCCGGCCTGGCGGTGCGCGTGCGCGTCAGGTGCGCTCGCGCGGGTATGGCGTCTGGAGTTGCGTCGCGTGCGCGCTCGCGCCGCGAGCCATGCCTTGCACGCGGCGGCATGTGGGTCACATGCCGGGCGAAAGGCGTGGCAATGCGGCGCGAACTCCGGTTACTGCTTGGTGAAGCGGATCACAGCGGTGTCGATACCGGCGTCAGACAGACGCTGGCGGGTCGAGTTCATGTCGTCGAATTTCGAAAACGGCCCGATGCGCACGCGGTAATACGTGATGCCGCCCGCGTCGCGCTGGGTCACTTTCGACTCGAACCCCTGGAACGCGAGACGCGCGCGCTGCTGCTCGGCGTCCGCCGAGGTCTTGTACGCGCCCACTTGCAGGAAGTAGCCGGTGTTGGCCTCGGCGGCCGCGGGCGCGCCGGGCTGCGCGGGCTTGGTGTTGCTCGCGTTGGGCGCAGGAATGGCGTTGGGGGCCTTCTGCGGCTGATTGTTGGCGAGCTGCTGCGCGGGGGCGTTGCTGGCCGGCGGCTTTTGCGCGACTGCCGCGCCGCTGTTGCCGGTGGCGGGCTTCGGCGCGACCGCGATGCCGTTGTTGGCCGCGTTGTTGTCGGCGGAACCCGACGGCGGCACTTCGACGATCTGCGGCTCCTCGAGCATGCCCGAGGACTGCGACTGGTTCGTGGTCTGGCCCGGCGCCGTGTTCGGCGGCGTGCTCTGCGCGGCCTGCGGCGGTACGGGCTGGCCCGGCGTCTTGCCCTGCAGCACGCGGTTCGGATCGTACTGCTCGCTCTGGCTGGCGTCGGAGGCGGCGGGCGGCGCGACCTTCGAGACGAACGGCGTGGGCGAGCGCGTGATATAGAGCGCCACGACCACCGCGATCGCGAGGCCGACAATCAGGCCCAGCACGACGCCGAGAAAGGTACCCCCGGACTGTTTCGACTGCTGCTTTGTAGTGCGGCGCGGTTTTGCCATCGTCTGAATCACCTGCTAACAAGAGAATCCTGGAACGGCGCGTATCCGTTGTGCGGACGCGCCCCAAACATGTCGCTTCGCGCGTTCTTACATGCGCTCGGGCGCCGAGACGCCGATCACGGCGAGGCCGTTGGCGAGCACCTGGCGCGTGGCCGCGAGCAACGCCACGCGCGCGTCGCGCACGGCGGCGTCGTCGACGAGAACGCGTTCGGCATTGTAGAACGAGTGAAACTCAGCCGCGAGTTCGCGCAAATAGAACGCCACGGCGTGCGGCGCGAGCTCGGTGGCGGCATGCGTGAGCATGTCGGGGAATTCGCCGAGTTTCGCGATGAGCGCGAGCGCGCGCTCGCTGTCGAGCGGCGCGAGGTCGACCTTGGGCAGCGCGGCCAGCTTGCCGCCGTGCTTGCCCTGCCAGTCGCCGAGAATCGACGAGATGCGCGCGTGCGCGTATTGCACGTAATAGACCGGGTTTTCGTCGTTTTCCTTCAGCGCGAGGTCGATGTCGAACACGAATTCCGTGTCGGCCTTGCGCGAGATGAGGAAGAAGCGCACGGCGTCGCGGCCGCGCCGGATGGTGGCCTCGTCGAGCAGGTCGGGCGCGACTTCGCTGCCCGGGTTCGCGCCGCCCGACCATTCGATCAGGTCGCGCACGGTCACGTAGCTGCCCGCGCGCTTGGAGATCTTCACTTCCTGGCCGTCGCGCATCACGGTGACCATCTTGTGCAGCACGTAGTCGGGGTAGCCCTTCGGAATGCCCACGCCGAGCGACTGCAGGCCCGCGCGCACGCGCGCGATGGTGCC
>JAITTX010000070.1 GCA_031286755.1 Paraburkholderia sp. | reverse complement strand
GGGCGGCGTTCAGTCCTTCGGCGTGCGCAGCGCGACGAAGTTGGTCACGCGGCGCGCGCCCGCGGCCTTTAGCGTATGCGCGAGCGCGTCGAGCGTCGCACCCGAGGTCATCACGTCGTCGACCACGCCCACGTGCAGGCCACCGAGCCCATGGCTCGCGCGCGTGAGCGCGAACGCGCGGCCCACGTTGCGGCGGCGTGTCTCGCGGTCGAGCCTCGATTGCGCCGCCGTATGCAGCGTGCGGCGCACCAGCGTGGCGTCGGCGCGCGTGCCGAACGCCTGGGCGAGCGGCCGGGCGATTTCCCACGCCTGGTTGTAGCCGCGCTCGATCAGACGCTCGCGCGAAAGCGGCACTGGCACGATGAGATCGGGCGCGTCGGCGGTATCCAGAACGTCGACGGCCGCTTGCGCGAGACGCCGCGCGAACTCCTCGCCGAGCGCGAGCCGCGCGTGAAATTTCAGGCCGAGCGCGAGCGCGTCGAGCGGCGCGCGATAGTCCGCGAGCGCGAGCGTCGCGTCGAACGCGGGCGGTGTTTTCACGCAAGCGTCACATCGGTAGCGATCGCCCGCCCGCGCGTGCCGCATGGCGCGACGCATGCCCGAGAGGGGCAGCGCGCAAACGGTGCAGCGCAGACGCGCCTCGTTCCAGTACGCCGCATCGCAAGCCGCACATAGCACGACGCGCGTGTCGTTGAGCATGCCGTTGGTCACGCTGCGAGTTTGGCGCGACAAATTGCCGCATAATGGACACAGATTGGGCAGCACGAACTCGGCGAGCCGTGGCCAATGCGCCCGTACTCGCTGCCTGACGCGCGCCATTGCGTGCCGCATAGCCTGCGCTTTCGCCCCGGCTTTTTCCGCCAGGCAGCGGCGTCGCGAGGCGGGCGACTGGCGTGAGGCCGAAGTGGGCAAGGGTGGAGGCTGCTGCGGCATTGAAGGACGGCCCGAACCCGGCTCGGGACTCGCGACTGAAAGAATAAGAGTGAGCGAGTATACTTCGCACACTTCGCCAATACGACCGACATGTCTCCGTCTCACCCAAGACCCGGCCGTCCGGCCTACGATTCGCGCTATCTGCGACGGATATTCGACCGTCGCGCGGCGACGTTCGACGAGGTCGCGTTCCTGCCGCGCGAAATCTCCGAACGCATGCGCGAACGCCTCGAGTACATCAAGGTGAGTCCTGCGAGCGTGCTCGACATGGGCTGCGGCCCCGGCGACGACCTTCCCAATTTGCGCGAGCGCTTCCCCGAAGCGCCCGTGTTCGGCACCGACCTTTCTTTCGCCATGCTCGAGCGCGCCCGTGCGCACGACGCCGGCGACACGAGCTGGCGGCGCTTTCTTCCCGCATCGATTGGCCGTGCGCTCGGCGCGCGCGGCCCGCGTTTCGCGCAGGCCGACTTCGCCGAGTTGCCGTTTGCGCACGGCGCGTTCGAATTGCTCTGGTCGAATCTCGCCTTGCACTGGCATCCGCGTCCCGACCTCGTGTTCGGCGAGTGGCAGCGTGTGCTCAAGGTGAACGGCCTGCTCATGTTCAGCACGCTCGGTCCCGACACGCTCAAGGAGCTGCGCGGCGCCTGGGCCGAAGTCGAGGCGGCGCATGGGGTGCCCACGCGGCCTCACGTGATCGACTTCGTCGACATGCACGATCTCGGCGACATGCTCGTCGAGAACGGTTTCGAGATTCCGGTGATGGACCAGGAGACGCTCACCGTCACCTACAAGACGCCCGAAAAACTGCTTGCCGACGTGCGCCGCTGGGGCGCGTATCCGTTTAGCCGTGCCTTCGCGGGCGAAGAGCATCAAGCCGATCAAGCCGAAGGGCTAGCATCGCGGCGCCTCAATCGCGCGCTCGCCGCAGCGCTGGAGGCACGCCGTTTGAAGGATGGGCCCAACGCAGGTACGATTGCTCTCACCTTCGAAATCATTTACGGACACGCGTGGAAGGCCGTGCCGCGCACGACAGCGGAAGGACATGGCATCGTGCGCATAGAAGATATCGGGCGCGGTCCGACCAGGAATCGCTAACGTGGTAAGGGGGCTTTCGTTATGCCTGAAATTAGCGCCTGAAAAGCCCTCGAAAAATTCTCGAAAAACCGCTGAGAGTCCCGCCAGTATTGGGTTTTAGGCAGTTTGTGGCTTGCTTGTGAGTGCTTGGGATCACGCCTATAATGCGTCGGTTGCTGTACTGATTGCCGTCCCTAAATCTGACGCAGCAAGTCCAGATCTCCCGCAGTTGTGTAAGGCAGCAAGCGGCGATAGTCTGCGGATGTTGCAGTAGGGGAGGCGAGCAATGCAGACATCTGATCTGCTGGCGAGTCCGGAGCCGGTCCTGAAAGACTGGACCATGAAACGCAACTGCTCGGTTTCGCCCAGGCAATTCGTGCTGTTCTATGTATCGCTGGCGCTGGTATCCATCGCGATCGCCGTTCTGTTGTTGATCCGCGGCGCCTGGCTAGTACTGCCGTTTACCGGCATCGATCTGTTGGTGGTAGGGGGCGCCTTTGCCATTTATGCGCGCCATGCTGTCGATTACGAACGTATCAGGCTTTATCCGAACCGGCTGGTGATCGAGCAGATGAGCGCAGAGGCGCTCACGCAGTTCGAATTCAATCCCCGCTGGGTCAGGGTCGAGCCGGGCGCGACCCCACGCGATCCGGTGCGACTCGTGTCCCGCGGCCAGGCGGTCGCAGTCGGTTTGCATTTGCCGCAGTATCGGCGTGCGCAGTTCGCGCGGGAACTGCGCACGTGGCTCGCGCGCGCCGGTTGAATACGGGTGCGTGGCAGGGGGATTCATTCAGAGTGCGAGTCGTGATTCGGCGCGCACCCAGGGCGTGACCTGGTTGCAGAACCTTCCTGCGGGGTCGAGGGTTTGAATGGAATTTATGGGTAAGGAAGCTATGAAAACAATCAAGCGAGCCCTAATGGGCGTGCTGGCGTGCAGCGGACTCCTCGTCGCCGGCGCGGCACTCGCAGTCGGAGACAGTCCGGGCGGCCCCGCCGTCAATGAGATCAATTTCCAGCCGCCCGTCACGCGCATCGCAGAAGAGCTTTATAACCTGCACATGATGATGCTGCTGTTATGCGCCGTGATTTTCGTCGGTGTATTCGGCGTCATGTTCTATTCGATGTACGCACACCGTAAATCGAAGGGGCATAAGGCTTCGCATTTTCACGAGAGCACGACCGTCGAAATCATCTGGACGATTGTGCCGTTCATCATTGTCGTGCTGATGGCGCTGCCGGCCACCAAGGCCGTCGTCGCGATGAAGGACACGACCAACGCCGATCTCACGGTGAAAGTCACCGGCTACCAGTGGAAATGGGGCTACGACTACGTGAAGGGTCCGGGCGAGGGCATCAACTTCCTTTCGACGCTCACGACGCCGCGCGCGGAAGTGAACGGCCAGGCGCCGATCACCGACACCTATCTGCAGGAAGTCGATAACCCGCTCGTCGTGCCGGTCAACAAGAAGATCCGCATCATCACCACCGCCAACGACGTCGTGCACTCGTGGTACGTGCCCGCGTTCGGTGTGAAGCAGGATGCCATCCCGGGCTTCGTGCGCGACACGTGGTTCAAGGCCGACAAGGTGGGCACCTATCGCGGCTTCTGTACCGAGCTGTGCGGCAAGGAGCATGCGTTCATGCCGGTCGTGGTCGAGGTGCTCTCCGACGAGGACTATGCGAAGTGGGTGGACACGCAAAAGGCGAAGATGGCTGCCGCCAGCGACGACCCCAACAAGACGTACACGATGGCTGAGCTCAAGGAGCGCGGCGAGAAGGTCTACGCGGCGAACTGCGCGGCGTGCCACCAGGCCAACGGCAAGGGCGCGGGTACGTTCCCTGCGCTCGACGGCAGCAAGATCGCCAACGGCCCGATCGCCGGGCACGTGGACATCGTCCTGCACGGCAAGGGTGCCATGCCGCCGTGGGCGCCTACGCTGAACGACGTCGAGATCGCCTCGGTGATCACGTTCGAGCGCAACGCGTGGGGCAACCATATGGGCGACATGCTGCAGCCGCGCCAGGTGGCCGACGCACGCAACGGCAAGATGCCTGAGGGCGGTGCTCAAGCGGCGCAAGCCGCTCCGGCTGAGCAGGCAAGCGGCGCGGAGCAGGCGGGCGCGGCAAGCGGCGCCGAGCAGGCTTCGGGCGCGGCGCAAGGCGGCGCAGCGGCGCCTGCCGCAGCGGCGGCGCTCCCGGCCAGCATCTATTTCGAAGTGGGCAAGAGCACGCTGCCCGCTGATGCGAAAGACGCAATCCAGGCCGCGGCCGATTACGCGAAGGCGCATCCGGACGCGAAGTTCGCGCTCTCGGGTTTCACCGACGCGAGCGGCAAGGCCGACGCAAACGCGGAGCTCGCCAAGCATCGCGCGCAGGCTGTGCGCGACGCAATGAAGGCGGCGGGCATTGCCGAGGACCACATCATCCTCAAGAAGCCGGAGACGGTCACCGGCGGCGCCGACGCGAAGGAAGCACGACGCGTGGAAATCAGCCCGGCAGCCTGAGCGGGTTGATCGGCACGGGGCGCGAGAAGAAGGAAAGAAGCGCGCGCCGGGCCGCAAAAAGAACAGTCAGTAGGCCAACGGTAGTAAGAGACGCAAAGCAATTCGCTTCAGGAGAGAGTCATGTCTAGCATCGGACACGATGTAGCGGGCCACGGTCATGTGCACGGGGACCACGCCCACGAGACGCCCCACGGCTGGCGCCGCTGGTTGCTGGCCACCAACCACAAGGACATCGGAACGCTGTATCTGATTTTTTCGTTCGTGATGTTCCTCTCGGGCGGTGTGATGGCGCTGGCCATTCGTGCCGAGCTGTTCGAGCCCGGGCTGCAGATCATGCGCCCCGAGTTCTTTAACCAGCTCACCACGATGCACGGCCTCATGATGGTGTTCGGCGCGATCATGCCGGCCTTCGTGGGCTTCGCGAACTGGATGGTGCCGCTGCAGATCGGCGCATCGGACATGGCCTTCGCGCGCATGAACAACTTCAGCTTCTGGCTGCTGCCGGCCGCTGCCGTGCTGCTCGTGACGTCGTTCTTCACGCCGGGCGGCGCGACCGCCGCGGGCTGGACGCTCTATGCGCCGCTCTCCACGCAGATGGGCCCGGGCATGGACTTCGCAATCTTCGCGCTGCACATCATGGGCGCGTCGTCGATCATGGGCGGCATCAACATCGTCGTGACGATCCTGAACATGCGCGCACCGGGCATGACGCTCATGAAGATGCCGATGTTCGCATGGACGTGGCTGATCACCGCCTACCTGCTGATTGCCGTGATGCCGGTGCTCGCGGGCGCGATCACGATGCTGCTGTTCGACCGTCACTTCGGCACGAGCTTCTTTAACGCGGCGGGCGGCGGCGACCCGGTCATGTACCAGCACATCTTCTGGTTCTTCGGCCACCCCGAGGTCTACATCATGATCTTGCCGGCGTTCGGGATCGTTTCGCAGGTGATTCCGGCGTTCTCGCGCAAGCCGCTGTTCGGCTATAGCTCGATGGTGTACGCCACGGCGTCGATCGCGATTCTCTCGTTCATGGTCTGGGCGCACCACATGTTCGCGACCGGCATGCCGGTCACGGGCCAGCTCTTCTTCATGTACGCGACGATGCTGATCGCCGTGCCGACGGGCGTGAAGGTGTTCAACTGGGTGGCGACGATGTGGCGCGGCGCGCTGTCGTTCGAAACGCCGATGCTGTTCGCCGTGGGCTTCCTGCTCGTGTTCACGTTCGGTGGCCTCTCGGGTCTGATGCTCGCCATGGCGCCGCTCGATATCCAGTACCACGGAACCTATTTCGTCGTTGCGCACTTCCATTACGTGCTGGTGGCGGGGTCCCTGTTCGGGTTGTTCTCCGGGTGGTATTACTGGGCGCCGAAATGGACCGGCTGGATGTACAACGAGATGCGCGGCAAGATCCACTTCTGGTGCTCGCTGATCTTCTTTAACCTCGCGTTCCTGCCGATGCACTTCGTCGGCCTCGCCGGGATGCCGCGTCGCTATGCCGACTACCCGGCCCAGTTCACCGACTGGAACCAGGTGATCACGATTGGCGCGTTCGGCTTCGGCCTCTCGCAGGTGTACTTCCTGTTCTTCGTGGCGCTGCCGGCATACCGTGGCGGCGGCGAACTGGAAAAGGCCTCGGACAAGCCGTGGGACGGCGCGACCGGCCTCGAGTGGACCGTGCCGAGCCCGGCTCCGTTCCACACCTTCGAAAATCCGCCGACGGTCGAATAAGCCATCGGTCCCGGGCGTCCGGCCGTGCGCGGCCGGACGCGAGACGAAAGCCGCGCTTGCGCGATTCACCAGAAGTGACCACAAGCATGAGTACGCATCCCGCGGCAACACGCAACGCAAGCATGACCCGGAATCCACAAAAAAGACGTACGCCCGAACAGATCCGTGCGGGCAACCTGCGGCTCGGCCTCGTTTTGCTGGCTGTCGTCGCCGTCTTTTTTCTGGGTGCCGTCGTGAAGCAGGTGTATTTCGGCGGCATAGCTCATTGAAGCCGCATTGATACCATGGGCAGTGAGGCGCTTCGCATTGGCGTGAGCGCTGGTGTTCGTACGAGGAAGTCCGATGTCTACGCAGCACTCTGGCAGCGATCGCGGGTTCAACCGCGCGATGCTCATCAAGCTCGTCGTTGTCGCGTTCTTGATGTTCGGTTTCGGTTTTGCGCTCATACCGATGTATCGCGCGATTTGCCAGGTTACCGGCATCAACAATCTCGTGCAGCGCGACGCCACCGAGCGCGAGGCGCGCAACACGCAGGTGGACATGACGCGCACGATTTCGGTGGAGTTCGACGCGAACGCTCGCGGGCTGCTCGGCTTCAAGCCTGAACAGACGAGCCTCGACGTGCATCCGGGCGAAGTCACGACGGTGATGTACGACATTTCGAACAACGAAGGACGCACGATCGACGCGCAGGCCATTCCAAGCTACGCGCCGAAGCAGGCAACGGAGTACTTCCGCAAGATCGAGTGCTTCTGCTTCACGCAGCAAACCTTGAAGGCGAACGAGACGAAGCGCATGCCGGTGGTGTTCGTGATCGATCCGAAGCTGCCGAAGGACGTGAAGACGATCACGCTGTCGTACACGTTTTTCGAGTTGAACAAGCCCGCGGTACCGAAGGCGCCGAAGCAGTTGGCCGGCGCATGAGATGAACGTGGCGTGACGCCAGTGAGACGACGCGCATGAACGGCAACAATAGCAACGGCAAGAAGGAAGAACGCGGCGGCGCCAGCCAGGGCGCCGGCGCGGCGAAGCAAAAGAAGATCGGCGTGCTGCAACTGGCGAAAGCCGTGGGGTGGTCGTTCTTCGGCATACGCAAGCGCGCGGATCTCGAGTCGGATGCCGCGCAGTTGCACCCTCTGGCGCTGATCGCGGCGGGGCTCATCGGCGCGGTGATCTTCATCGTCGTGCTGCTGCTGATCGTGCACGTGGTGGTGGGCCAGGCGTAGCGCAGGGCAGCATGCGGAACGCATGCGCTCGCGCTTGAAGGCGAATACGAATAACGAAGACAGACAGCCGGCAGAAGTCGGCAAAAGCCGGCACTGTCCGGAGCAACTGGAAATTGGAGAATCAGGCATGAGCGGCCAGAACGATAGCCCGTACTACTTCGTACCGCACCCGTCGCGGCATCCGATCAGCGCGTCCATTGGTCTTTTGATCATGCTCGCGTCGCTCGCGTCGTGGATCAACGGCGAGTCGTGGGGGCCGATCGGCGTGGCCGTCGGTCTGCTGTGGGTGATCTTCACGTTGTGGCACTGGTTCGGCGACGCCATCGCCGAATCGGAAGGCGGCATGTACGGCAAGCGCGTCGACAAGTCGTATCGCTGGAGCATGAGCTGGTTCATCTTCTCCGAAGTGATGTTCTTCGGCGCGTTCTTCGGTGCGCTCTTTTACGCACGCCAGATCGCCATGCATCAGCTCGGCAGCCTCGACTACAAGCTGATCTGGCCGGACTTCGCGGCGGTGTGGCCGAACAACGGCCCGGCGGCGCTCGTCTCGCAGTTCCGCGCGATGACACCGTGGCCCGTTCCGACCATCAACACGGCGCTGCTGCTTTCCTCGGGCGCGACGCTCACGGTTGCTCACCACGCGCTGCGCGACGACCACCGCAAAAAGACCATCGCGTGGCTCGCGGCGACGATCGTGCTGGGCCTGTGCTTCCTGTGCCTGCAAGTCTTCGAGTACGTCCACGCATACAGCGAACTGAATCTCACGCTGGCTTCGGGCATCTACGGTTCGACGTTCTTCCTGCTCACGGGCTTCCACGGCTTTCACGTGTTCCTCGGCGGCACGATGCTCACCGTGGTGATGATCCGGCTGATTCGCGGTCACTTCACGGCGGAGCACCACTTCGCATTCGAAGGCGCCGCGTGGTACTGGCACTTTGTGGACGTGGTCTGGCTCGGCCTCTACGTCGTCGTGTACTGGCTGTAACGCGCACGATGCGCTCATTCGCGCGGCATGTGAATGCCGCAGCGCAGCGGGCGTAAAAAAGCCAAGGCGCCGCTTCGACATGGTCGGGGCGGCGCCTTGGCTTTTGCAGAACGGGATACGAGGCGAGATGCGGACGGGCGGCCGGGTGTCAAGCGGGCTCGAACGTGAGCCCGCGAACGCTGCGCTCAGCGGTTGTACGGAATCCCGGTGGACTGGATCCAGCCCATCCAGTGGGCAAAGAGGATGAAGAGGAAGAGCGAGATGGACAGCCCGACACGCGTTGCGAGCGACCAGACCATCCGCTTGGTGCGGCCTCGGTCGTGCATCATGAAGTAAAGCGCCGAGATCATGCTCGCGATGATCAGCGCAAATGCAATGGGGACAAGTATGTGCATGAAGTTCACTGAAGTTGGCATGCCTGAAAACGCCTGTCTCATTATCGCACCGTGCTCCTGGGTGCGGGGTATGGCTACTCAAATGCGCCGCATCGGATGTGCCCGATGAAAATCCGTCTCGTTCCTGCGCTGCTCATCCTGATCGTGATGGCTGTGACCATCCGCCTTGGCTTCTGGCAGCGCGACCGCGCTCATCAAAAAGAAGCGCTGCAGGCGCAGATCACGCGCTATGAGAATGCGAGCCCGCAGCCGGTGGGCGCCGCGCCGTTAGCGCTGAAGGACATCGAGTTTCACCGGGTGAGCGCAAAGGGCACGTTCATGCCCGAGCGTGTGGTGTATCTCGACAATCGTCCCTATAACGACCAGCCAGGCTTTTACGTGGTGATGCCGCTTAAACTGGAAGGCGGTGGCTACGTGCTCGTGAATCGTGGCTGGTTGCCGCGCAACATCCAGGATCGCGAGCGGATCGCTCCCTATCTGACCCCCTCGGGTCCGGTAGAAGTGGTGGGCATTGCGCGTGTCGACGCCTCGCGTGCCTTCGAACTGGGGGCGGGCGGCTCTGCAGCGCATCAGAAGATACGGCAGAATCTCGGCGTCGCTTCCTACGCGGCGGAAACCGGACTGCCGTTGCAGCCCTTCGTGATCCAGCAAACGGAAGCCGTGCCGGCCTTGAAGGACGGTCTCGTGCGCGACTGGCCCGTGCCGACGACGGACGTCGAGCGCAACTACGGCTACATGCTCCAGTGGTGGGGCATGGCAGCCGCAGCGCTCGGATTCGGCCTTTACGCGGCTCGCCGGGCTGCGACAAAAGAGCGCAGTAAGGAGCGTGACCAGGCACCGTCTTGCAGCACGAAGGACGCCTGATGATCGATTGGCTTTGAGCCGATCACGCCGCTGGGCGATTTATCAGGCACAAGGATTCGCTGCAACACGGCAGCGCATGAATAACTGGAAGCGACAGAAACGAGGTTCAAGCAGTGTCGACGCATTCTCCCGATTCATCGCAGGTTTCGCGCAGCGCATCGCTGCAGAAAGGCGCGCCGCCAAAGGGCGCCCCGCCAAAGGGCGCTCCATCGAAAGGCGCTCCGTCGAAAGGTGCACCCCAGAAGGGCTCATGGCAGCGCGGCCGCTGGATGTTGCTGCTGATGGCGCTGATCTGTGGCGCGCCTATCGCGCTTTCGTACTTCACCTATTACGTGATCAAGCCGAAGGGCGGCTCGACGAGCTACGGCACGCTGATCGAGCCGCAACGCACGATCCCGTCCGCGCTGATGGTGACCGGCGACGACGGCCGCGAAGTGCCGCTTGCCTCCCTGAAGGGCCGCTGGCTGATGATCTCGGTGGACGGCGGCGCGTGCGGCGAGTCCTGCGCGCAGAAGCTCTACTTCATGCGCCAGGTGCGCGCGACGCAAGGGCAGGAGCGCGAGCGCGTGGTCACGGTCTGGCTGCGCACCGACGACGCCACGGTGCCTGCCGTGGTG
The DNA here is from genome assembly GCA_031286755.1 of Paraburkholderia sp. Lineage (GTDB taxonomy): Bacteria > Pseudomonadota > Gammaproteobacteria > Burkholderiales > Burkholderiaceae > Paraburkholderia. The sequence continues at coordinate 27,297 of JAITTX010000070.1, read as the reverse complement.
AAGACCGCGTATCCGGACACGCGCATGCTGCGCGCCGATCCGGATTCGGTGGCCGCATGGCTGCCGGCGACCGACAAGACGAAGGATACCGACCACATCTACCTGGTCGATCCGAACGGCAACCTGATGATGCGGTTCCCCGAGCAGCCGGATCCGTCGAAGATCAAGCAGGACCTGACCAAACTGCTCAAGTGGTCGCGCATCGGTTAAGGTGCGCAGCGCGAGTCTGACAGAGAAGAGTACGAGAGATGTTTATTCTGGAGCTGGGCCTGATTGGCCTGTGCATCGCGTTGCTGCCGCTGTCGTGGGTCTGGGTGAAGGCCGACGACGACAAGTTCCGCAAGCTCGTGTGGCTCACGACCTTCATGACGCTCGACCTGGTGATGTTCGGCGGCTTCACGCGCCTGACCGATTCGGGTCTCGGCTGTCCTGACTGGCCGGGTTGCTATGGCACTTCGTCGCCGTTCATCGCGCATGCGCAGATCACGGCCGCGCACCTCGCCATGCCGAGCGGCCCCGTGAGCATGACCAAGGCGTGGATCGAGATGATTCACCGCTATTTCGCGATGGCCATCGGTGTCCTGATCATCGCGCAGACGGCGATCGCCTGGCGCGCGCGCATCAAGCGCATGCCGCTGCACGTCTCGCCGTGGTGGCCCACGGCGCTGCTCGGCCTGATCGTCGTGCAGGGCGTGTTTGGCGCATGGACGGTGACGATGAAGCTGCAACCCATCATCGTCACCACGCATCTCTTGCTCGGCCTCACGCTGCTCGGCGCGCTGGCGTGGCTTGCCGCGCGCATGACGCCGCTGCCCGCGTATGAGCCCGACGCCGCGCGCTGGCGCGCAGCCGCGCTCGCGGCGCTCGTGCTGCTGGTCGTGCAGATCGCGCTGGGCGGCTGGGTGAGCACGAACTACGCGGTGCTCGCGTGCACGGACTTCCCGACCTGCAACGGCGCATGGATCCCGCCGATGGACTTCCACCATGGCTTCCATCTCTGGCGCGCGCTCGGCATGGACGGCAACGGCGATGTGATCACCCAGGATGCGCTCGTTGCGATTCACTGGACGCATCGCACGTTCGCGTTCATTGTGATCGCTTATCTGGTATGGTTCGCCCTCAAGTTGCGGCGTTACGCCTCGCTGCGACGCCCCGCTAACTGGATCGTGATCGTGATCGTGATCCAGTTTTTGACCGGGCTATCCAACATCGTGCTGCAGTGGCCGCTGCCCGTGGCAGTGGCGCACAACGGTGGCGCGGCGATCCTGCTGCTTCTCGTCGTCGTGCTAAACTTTCGAATTGCTTGTAGCCGCCCCGGCCGCGCCGTCCTCCCTGCGCGCGACACCGCTGCGGTGTGATCCCGCCCTATGGAAAGTACAACCCTCTCCCAGACGCCCGGCAGCCGGATTTCGCAGTATCTCGCGCTCACCAAGCCCCGCGTCACCCAACTGGCCGTGTTCTGCGCGGTCATTGGCATGTTCCTCGCCGTTCCGGGCATGGTGCCCTGGAAGCAGCTGATCGGCGGCACCGTCGGCATCTGGCTGACAGCCGGCGCGGCCTTCGCGATCAACTGTCTCGTCGAGCAGAAGGTGGATGCGCGCATGCGTCGCACCTCCTGGCGTCCTTCGGCGCGTGGCGAGATCACCAGCGCGCAGATCCTGGCGTTTTCCGTGGTGATCGGCGGCCTCGGCATGTGGGTGCTGTACACGTTCGCCAATCCGCTGACGATGTGGCTCACGGTTGCGACCTTCATCGGCTACGCGATCATCTACACGCTGCTGCTCAAGCCCGCCACGCCCCAGAACATCGTGATCGGCGGTGCTTCGGGTGCGATGCCGCCGGCGCTCGGCTGGGCGGCCGTCACGGGCCATGTGCCCGCCGACGCCTGGATTCTTGTCCTCATCATCTTCGTGTGGACGCCGCCGCACTTCTGGGCCCTCGCGCTCTATCGCCGCAAGGACTACGAAAACGCCGGCCTGCCGATGCTGCCCAACACGCACGGCGAGAAATACACGCGACTGCACATCCTGCTCTATACGGTGATCCTGTTCGCGGTCACGCTGATGCCCTATATCTCGGGCATGAGCGGTCTGCTGTATCTGGTCACGGCGGTTCTGCTGGGCGCGGTGTTCCTCGCCTACGCGTGGAAGATCTATCTCGAGTATTCGGACGCGCTCGCACGCAAGACTTTCCGCTATTCGATCGTTTACCTCTCGGTGCTGTTCGCCGCGCTGCTCGTCGACCACTACGTGCACGCCTTCATCGGGATGTAACGACATGGCCAATTCATCATTCGCGCGCGCGGCACGCGCCGCGCGTGTCGCACTCATTGCGCTCGCAACGGCGGGCGCGCTCGGCGGCACGTTGCTGCTAGAAGGCTGCGGCCAGCAGCCGCCGTCGTTCTCGAATCTGGACATCACCGGCAACACGCAGTTCGGCAAGGACTTCTCGCTGCCGGACACGAGCGGCAAGATGCGCTCGCTCGCCGATTTCAAGGGCAAGGCCGTCGTGCTTTTCTTCGGCTACACGCATTGCCCCGACGTGTGCCCGACCACCATGGCCGAGCTTTCGCAGGCGCTCCAGCAGTTGGGGCCCGATGCCGCGAAGCGCGTGCAGGTGCTTTTCGTGAGCGTCGACCCCGAGCGCGACAGCGCCGAGATCCTGAGCCAGTACGTGAGCGCCTTCAATCCCACTTTCATCGCGCTGCGCCCGGCCAACGAAGAGCAGCTCAAGCAGATCACGAAGGACTTCCGCGTCTACTACGCGAAGGTGCCCGGCAATACGCCCGACAGCTACACGATGGATCACACCGCCGCGAGCTACGTGTTCGACACCACCGGCAAGCTGCGGCTCTTTGCGCGTGACGGGCAGGGCGTCACGCCCTGGCTGCACGATCTGAAGATCCTGCTCGCCAACGACTGAAGCCATCGGGAGGCCGCCGAGCCATCGGCGCCTATCGCTTTGCCGAACGCGTGGGCACGGACCGGAGCCGCGTCACTGGCGTACCGGCATATCCGTATGCGATTTCTTTATTTCGCGCGGCCGGCGCCATATGAGACCATTTATGTCCACCCGGCGGACGGCACACAATGCCGCCGCGGCCGGGACATGACAGGAACAAACACGCAACAAGCGGGAACATCATCTCCATGCAGCGCAGAAATCTGATTAAAGCTCTCCTCGCCGGCTTTGCCGCCGCCACCACGCTTGCAGCCAGCTTCGGCGCTCACGCCGACGACAAGGTCATCAAGGTCGGTACCGTTTCGGGCCCGGACGCCCAGGTCTGGGCCGTGGTCCAGAAGGTCGCCAAGCGCGAAGGCCTGAATGTGAAGGTCATCGAATTCAACGACTACGTGCAGCCCAACGCGGCGCTCGATTCGGGCGATCTCGACGCCAACAGCTTCCAGACCGGCCCCTACCTCGACAGCCAGGTCAAGCAGCGCGGCTACAAGCTCGTGAATGTGGGCCTCACGTACATCTCGCCGATCGGCGTGTACTCGAAGAAGCTCAAGTCGCTGAACGACCTGCCGCAAGGCGCGAAGGTCGCGGTGCCGAACGATCCGTCGAATGAGAACCGCGCGTTGCTGCTTCTGCAGAGCAAAGGCGTGATCAAGCTGCGCGCCGGTGCGGGCACGAACGGCAACAACGCGACGCCGCTCGACGTCGCCGAGAATCCGAAGAAGGTGAAGCTCGTCGAGCTGGACGCCGCGCAACTGCCGCGCGCGCTCGGCGACGTGGACGCCGCCGTGATCAACACGAACTACGCGCTGGCGGCCGGCCTGCAGCCGACCAAGGACGCCATCGCGCTGGAAGACACCCACAGCCCGTACGCGAACCTGATCGCCGTGCGCGCCCAGGACAAGGACAAGCCGTGGGTGAAGAAGCTGGTTGCGGCTTATCAGTCGGAAGACGTGCGCCAGTTCATCAAGACCGAATTCAAGGGCTCGATGATTCCGTCGTTCTGAGCGACGCAGACTCGTCGCTTCCGATCACAGCGCGCGGCGTGCAAGCCGCCCGCCGGTGATCCAGCCAGTGAAAAGCCGCTTCGTGGAAGCGGCTTTTTTTATGCCCGTTTCAGGCGCGTCTAGCGTGCGCTGGCCTCGGAGGCGCATCGCCATATCGTCTCTGCTTCCACGCAGCGGGCTAATGGTCCTGATCCGGTATCGGATTGGTCTGCATAGAGGGAGTGTCAAGCGACCCGGTGGTGTCTTAAAAAGAGCCCACAGGTATCTCTCCAGGGAAAGTCCCAATCCCAGTCAAGCTCGTTCGGACTCACGAAAAATAATATAACCAACTGATTTATATGAGATTTTAAGTAATTTCAGCGTGATTGTCGCACGTGTTGACTGGTATTATTGTGGTTATATAATGGGCTCGAATTTGCACCGGGCCGGCGCCGAGATGGCAATGCCGAAAGTGCCAGATGACCCGCCTGGGTGCCCCCACGATCTGTCCAACCGTTGGCCGGAGTTCCATGGAAACCCGTTGGTCTGCCCTGATGCCCGATGCGCGCAACGTCACGCCGCTCTATCTGCAGCTGGCGCGCAACCTTGCGACGGCCATTCATTGCGGCGTGTGGTCGGCGGGTGAGGCGCTGCCGTCGGAGCGCACGCTCTCGGACGCCATCGGCGTTTCGCGCATCACGGCGCGCAAGGCTATTGAATTGCTGGTCGAGCAGGGGTTGATCCGGCGTGCGCGCGGCGCGGGCAGCTTCATCACGCCGCGCGTGGAAGATCCGCTCTCGCGCCTGACCGGCTTCACAAAAAAAATGGAGCAGCGTGGCTTCACGCCCGATTCGGTGTGGCTGGAGCGCGAACTGCGCGCCGCCCATCGCGAGGAGATCGTGCAGCTCGGGCTGTCGCCCGGCGCCTCGGTTGCGAGCCTGCGCCGCCTGCGCCGCGCGGACGGCATCGTGATGGCCGTCGAGCATTCGGCGTTGCCCGTGTCCATCGTGCCGGACCCGGGCGCCATCGACGGCTCGCTCTATGCGTACCTCGAAGAGCGCGGCGTACCGGTCGTGCGTGCGCTCCAGCACTTTCGCGCAGTCAACGCGACCGGCGAAATCGCGGCGCTGATGGGCGTGGAGCCGCGTGCGGCGCTGCTCGTGATCACGCGCGTGGGTTTTTCGCGCGACCAGCACGCCATCGAACTCACGGACACCTATTGCCGCGACGGTTTTTACGACTTCGTCGCGGAACTCCGGCAATGAACGCAGTCATGATGGCAATACAGCAAACAGCGCGGAAGACAACTCGCGGGAACGCAACGCCGCGCCACGAATCTCTCATGCACGTCACCGTCACGACTCATCGCGCACCCGAATCCGTCGTGCGCAAAATCGGAAAAATCTCATGCTGAGCGGAAACATTCTCACCCCTGAAGGCTGGATCAACGGCACGCTCACGTTCGGAAACGGACGCATCACGTCGATCGAGGGCGAGGCCGCCGATCCGGCGAAGAACGACGCGCCTTATCTCCTGCCTGGCTTCATCGACTTGCACGTGCATGGCGGCGGCGGCGCCGACGTCATGGAAGCGGGCGACGCCATCGAAACCATCGCGCGCACTCACGCGCGCTACGGCACGACGAGCATGCTCGCCACCACCATGACCGCGCCTCGCGAGGAGTTGATGAGCGTGGTCTCGGGCCTCGGCGACGTGGCGCGCCGGCGCACGCCGGGCGGCGCGCGCGTGCTGGGCGTGCATCTGGAAGGGCCGTACATCAATCCGGGCAAGCTGGGCGCGCAACCCGACGCCGCGGTGTCCGCCGTGCTCGACGAAGTGCTCAAGTATCTGGCGATCGCGCCCATTCGCGTGGTGACCGTGGCGCCGGAAATCGCGGGCCATATCGAGATCATCGGCGAGATGGCCGCGCGCGGCGTGCGCGTGCAGCTCGGCCATTCGCTCGCGACCTACGATGACGCCGTGGCCGCGCTCAAGCACGGCGCGCGCGGCTTCACGCACCTCTTCAACGCGATGTCGCCGCTGCATCACCGCAATCCCGGCCTCGTCGGCGCGGCGCTCGCGCATGCCGAGTACGCGGAGATCATTCCCGATCTGCTGCACGTGCATCCGGGCGCCATCCGCGCAGCGCTGCGCGCGATTCCGCGCCTCTACGTCGTGACCGACAGCACCTCGGCCACCGGTATGCCCGACGGCGAATATCGCCTCGGCAGCCAGCACGTCACCAAGTGCCTCGGCGGCGTGCGTCTCGCAGACGGCACGCTTGCCGGCAGCACTCTCACCATGGACCAGGCCCTGCGCAATCTCGTGTCGCTCGGCCTGCCGATCGCAGATGTTTCCGCGCGCCTGTCGCGCTACGCGGCCGACTATCTCGGCATCGAAGACCGTGGCCGCCTCGCGCGCGGCGCATGGGCCGATGTCAACGTGTTCGACCGCGAACTGACGCTTACCGCGACCTATGTCGAAGGAGAATCGATTGTCGAATATGCTTAAAGAAGCGCTGGCCTCGTCTGGCGTCGTTGCCGCGCAGCTCGCGGACACCTCGCGCGTCGAGGCGCTCGCCCGCGCGCTCGAGGCCGAGCCGCGCCACGTCGCGCTCACGGTCGCGCGCGGCAGCTCGGACCACGCGGCGAGCTATTTCGCCGCGCTCACCATGAGCCGCATCGGCGTGCCGGTCGCCTCGATTCCCATGTCGATCGCAACGCTGCAACAGGCGCCGTTGCGCGTAAAGGGCCAGTTCGCTCTTGCTTTTTCCCAATCGGGCAGGAGTCCTGATCTGGTTGCCACGCTGCGCGCGCTCCACGACGCGGGCGCGCTCACGGCGGCCATGGTCAACGTGGCCGGCTCGCCGCTGGCGGACGCCGCGGGCGCGGAACTGCCGTTGCTCGCGGGCGCGGAGCTGAGCGTCGCGGCCACCAAGAGCTATATCGCGATGCTCGCGATGTCGGCGCAACTGGTGGCGTTCTGGCAGCGCGATGCCGCGCTGCTCGACGCCGTGCGCGCGCTGCCCGAGGCGCTCGACCGCGCGGGCGCGCTCGACTGGTCGAAGGCCGTGGATGAACTGCGCGACGTCTCGCAGATGATCGTGATCGGCCGCGGCCCGGGTCTTGCCATCGCGCAGGAAGCGGCGCTCAAGCTCAAGGAGACTTCGGGCATCCAGGCCGAAGCGTTCTCCAGCGCCGAAGTACGCCACGGCCCGATGGAATTGATCGACCGCGACTATCCGCTGCTCGTGTTCGCACCGCGCGGGCCGGAACAGGCCGGTCTCGTGCAGTTCGCGCGCGACATGCAAAAGCGCGGCGCGCGCGTGCTGCTCGCGGCGCCCGCCGACGTGCAGGACGCCACGCTGCCGCTCGTCACGACGGCCGACCCGGCGCTCGATCCGATCGCCGCCATTCTTTCGTTCTACGTGATGGCGGCAAGCCTTGCCGCCGCGCGCGGCCGCAACCCGGATGAGCCGCGCTACCTGAACAAAGTCACCGAAACCCACTAGATTGGAACGCTGATGGAACGCATCCAGGAGTCTCGCCTGATGAAACCGGAAAATTCCGCCGAGGGCCATATCGAACTGATCGCGCCGTTGAGCGGCCCCGTCGTGCCGCTCGCCTCGGTGCCCGATCCGGTGTTTTCGGAAGGCCTGTTCGGTGACGGCATCGGCGTCGATCCGCTCGCCGGCCGGCTCGTCGCGCCGTGCGACGGCACGATCATGCACCTCGCGCGCACCGGCCACGCCGTCACGCTGCAAACCGCCGAAGGCGCGCAGGTTCTCGTGCATATCGGCATCGACACGGTCGAGCTGAACGGCAAGGGCTTTACGCCGAAGGTCGAGCAGGGCGTGCAGGTGCGCCGTGGCGACCTGCTGATCGAGTTCGATCTCGACGTGGTGGCGTGCAACGCGCCCAGTCTCGTTTCCGTGATTGCGGTGGCGAATTCCGATGTGTTCGAGGTGATCGAGCGCGCGAGCTACGCGGATCATGTCGAAGCGGGCAAGACGCCGCTCCTCGCGCTGCGCGCGCGTGAGGGCGCGGCGCCCGCTGCCGGCGTTGCGGAGGTGGTGACGAACGAAGTGCGCCGCCGCGTGACGCTCACGCATGCGGGCGGCCTCCATGCGCGGCCCGCGGCACGCGCGCGTGAAGCGGTGCGCGGCATCGATGCGCGTGTGGAAGTGCGCTACGGCGAGCGCAAGGCGGCCATCGAAAGCGTGGTCGGGCTGCTCGGGCTGGGTGCCGGCGAGGGCGCGACCATCGAGCTGGTCGGCATGGGCCACGAGGCGCAGAAGGCCGTCGACGCCGTTGCCAATGAACTCTTGCGCGAAGCGCCGGGCGAAGGCGGCGAGGCGCCTGCGCGGCAATTGTCGCCGGCGCCGGCGACCGCCGCCGTGGCCAGCGCGGCGAATGCCGCGGTCGTCGCGCAGCAGGCCGCGCGAAGCGCGCCGGGCACGCTGGTGGGTGTGTGCGCGGCGCCCGGCGTGGCCGTCGGCACGCTGGTGCGCTGGGATGACGCCGAACTCGAGCCGGCCGAGCTTGCGAGCGGCCCCTCGGCGGCGGAGAGCCGTCTGCTCGACAAGGCCGTTGCATCCGTCGACGCCGAGCTGGATGCCTCCGTGCGCGTGGCCTCGCAGCGCGGTGCAATCGGCGAAGCGGGCATCTTCCAGATGCATCGCGTGCTGCTCGAAGACCCCACGTTGATCGACGCCGCACGGGACCTCATCAGTCTTGGCAAGAGCGCGGGCTTCGCATGGCGCGAGGCGATTCGCGCGCAGATCGCGGTGCTCGGCAAGGTGGACGACCCGCTGCTCGCGGAGCGTGCCGCCGACCTGCGCGACCTCGAAAAGCGCGTGCTGCGCGCGCTCGCGAACGCGAGCGGCGCAGGCGGCGGGATGGGCGCGGCGCAGCGCGAGCTGCCCGAAGAGGCGGTGCTCGCCGCCGACGAATTCACGCCTTCCGACCTGGCCTCGCTCGACCGCAAGCGCGTCACCGCGCTCGTGATGGCGCGTGGCGGCGCGACCTCGCATGCTGCGATCATCGCGCGCCAGGCGGGCATTCCGGCGCTCGTCGCGCTCGGCGACGCCTTGCACAAGATCGAGGAAGGCACGACGGTGGTGGTGGACGCGAGCGCGGGCAGCCTGGCCTTCGCGCCGAGCCCGCAGGACGTCGAGCGCGCCCGCACCGAAAAGCGGCGCCTTGCTGGCGTGCGCGAGGCGAACCGGCGCACCTCGCATGAAGCCGCGTCCACGCGCGACGGCCATGCGGTCGAAGTCGCGGCGAATATCGCCACGCTCGACGACGCGCGCACCGCCGTGGAAAACGGCGCGGATTCCGTGGGCCTCCTGCGCACCGAGCTCATGTTCATCCATCGCCAGGCGGCGCCCACCGTGGACGAGCATCGTCAGGGCTACCAGGCGATCGCCGAGGCGCTGGGCGGACGCACGGCCATCATCCGCACGCTCGACGTGGGCGCGGACAAGGAAGTCGACTACCTGACGCTGCCGCCCGAGCCGAACCCCGCGCTGGGCTTGCGCGGCATCCGCCTCGCGCAGGTGCGCCCCGATCTGCTCGACGACCAGTTGCGCGGCCTGCTCGCGGTCGAGCCCATGGGCGCCGTGCGCATCCTGTTGCCGATGGTTACCGACGTGGGTGAACTCGTGCGCTTGCGCGAGCGCATCGACACGTTTGCACGCGAGGCGGGCCGCACCGGCCGCATCGAGGTGGGCGTGATGATCGAGGTGCCCTCGGCGGCGCTGCTGGCCGACCAGCTCGCGCGCCACGCCGACTTCCTTTCGATCGGCACCAACGATCTCACTCAGTACACGCTAGCGATGGACCGCTGCCAGCCCGATCTGGCGGCGCAAGCCGACGGCCTGCATCCGGCCGTGCTGCGCCTCGTCTCGGTGGCGGTGGAGGGCGCGAGCAAGCATGGCAAGTGGGTTGGCGTGTGTGGCGCGCTGGCGGGCGACCCGCTCGCGGTGCCGCTGCTCGTCGGCCTTGGCGTGACCGAGCTGTCGGTCGATCCGGTTTCCGTGCCGACGATCAAGGCGCGCGTGCGCAAGCTCGATTACAGCCAGTGCCGCGAGCGCGCGTTCGAGGTGCTCGCGCTGGAATCGGCGCAGGCGGTGCGCGCGGCGAGCCGCGCGCACTGGCCGCTCGATTGATTGATCGTTTGCGCAGCGCGGTGGTGAAGCGCCGGATCGTTGGTTGATCCAGCGCTTCGCAGCACCGGGCAGACGACAGCATCAACCATTCGATTTCCTTAATAAGCACCTTAATAAGCACACGCCGGCGAGCGCAGCGATCGCGCGCCGGTTTATTTCACCTCACTTTCTTCACGCAAGAGACAGGGACTGGAGGCAGTTCAATGGATGGCAATCCGTTTCTCAAGATTCAGAGCCTCGGCCGCGCGCTGATGCTTCCGATCGCAGTGCTGCCGGTGGCAGGCATTCTGCTGCGCTTCGGGCAAGCCGACATGCTCAACATCAAGATCATCGCCGACGCGGGCGGCGCGATCTTCGATAATCTGCCGCTGCTGTTCGCCATCGGCATCGCGGTGGGCTTCGCGAAGGACAACAACGGCGTGGCGGCGCTCGCGGGCGCGCTCGGCTATCTCGTCGAGATCGCCGTGATGAAGGACATCAACGACAAGCTCAACATGGGCGTGCTCTCGGGCGTGGTGGCCGGTGTCGTGGCGGGCATGCTGTACAACCGCTTCAAGGACATCAAGCTGCCCGAGTTCCTTGCCTTCTTCGGCGGCAAGCGCTTCGTGCCGATCGTGACCGGGCTCGCGTGTCTCGTGCTCGGCATCGTGTTCGGCTATGCGTGGGGACCGGTGCAGAGCGCGATCGACACGGCGGGCCACTGGCTCACCACGGCGGGCGCGATCGGCACGTTCGTCTACGGCTTGCTGAACCGGCTGCTGCTTGTGACCGGCCTGCATCACATCCTGAATTCGCTCGTGTGGTTCGTGTTCGGCTCGTTCACGCCCGCTGGCGGCGCGGCCGTGACCGGCGACCTGCACCGCTTCTTCGCAGGCGACCCCACGGCGGGTGGCTTCATGGCCGGCTTCTTCCCGGTGATGATGTTCGGCCTGCCGGCCGCGTGCCTCGCGATGCTGCACGAAGCGCCCAAGGAGCGCCGCGCGATGGTGGGCGGCCTGCTGCTCTCGATGGCGCTCACCTCGTTCCTCACCGGTGTGACCGAGCCGATCGAGTTCACCTTCATGTTCCTTGCGCCGGTGCTCTACGGCATTCACGCCGTGCTCACGGGCCTGTCGCTCGCCATCTGCTCGCTGCTGAACATCAAGCTCGGCTTCACGTTCTCGGCGGGGGCGATCGACTATGTGCTGAACTACGGTCTTTCGACGCACGGCTGGGAAGCCATTCCGCTCGGCATCGCTTATGCGGTGGTGTACTACGCGCTGTTCCGCTTCTTCATCCGCCGCTTCAATCTGCCGACGCCGGGCCGCGAAGCCTCGGCCGGCGACACGGCCATCGCCTCGTCGATGTCGGGCGTGGACGTGACGGCCACGGCGCTGTCCCGCGCGGCGCGCTATATCGATGCGCTCGGCGGCGCGGCCAACCTGAAAGTGGTCGATGCGTGCACGACGCGTCTGCGTCTTAACGTGGCCGATCCGGCGCACGTGTCGGAACCGGCGCTCAAGGCAATTGGCGCACGCGGCGTGCTCAAGCGCGGCGGCGAAAGCGTGCAGGTCATCATCGGGCCGGAGGCCGACATCATCGCCGACGAGATTCGTCGCGAGATCGCAAGCGGTCGTCCGGCCGCTGTTGCGGCCAAGGCCGCGCCGGCTTTACAGCCCGTCTCGCAGCCTGCTTCACAACCCGTCTCGCAGCCTTCCGCTGCGGCGGTGCAGGCAGCCGGTCCGCTCGACCCGAATCCGTCGCGCTGGCTGGCGGTGTTGGGTGGCGTGGCGAACATCGTGTCGCTCGACGCGGTAGCGGTCACGCGTTTGCGCGTGATCGTGCGCGACCCCGCCGCAGTCGACCGCGCAAAGCTCGGCGCGCTCGATGTGGCCTGGGTGTCGGCGGATACGCTGCAGATCGTGGTGGGCGACGCCGCGCAGCGCTATGCACGCGAGCTTGCGTTGCAGACGGCATGACACTGCTTTCGCCGCAACGAGAAAACCGGCGCTTGCGCCGGTTTTCTCGTTTACAAATTCAGCCGGCCAAAAAGAAAACGCCCCACTCTCGGTAAGAGTGGGGCGGGGCAGAATGTGCTTGCCGGAGCAGCTTTAGCTGTAGTCGGCCAGTGCGGTGCGCATCTTCTTCATGGCGCTGGCTTCGATCTGACGGATGCGCTCGGCCGAGACGCCGAACTCGTCGGCCAGCTCGTGCAGCGTCGAGCCGCCCGAGCCGTCGTCCTCGACGTTCAGCCAGCGCGCCTCGATAATGCGGCGGCTGCGCGCGTCAAGGGCCTCCAGCGCGCTCGCGATGCCGTCCGATTGCAGGCGGTCGCGCTGACGCGCGGCGATCACGGCGGTCGGCTCGCTATGCGAGTCGGCGAGCCAGGCGATCGGGGCGAACGACTCTTCGCCATCATCGGTCTGGCTTTCGAGCGCGATATCCGCACCGGACAGGCGCGTTTCCATCTCCACGACTTCTTCGCGCTTCACGTTCAGTTCCTGCGCGAGGCCTTCGATTTCCTCGGGCGTGAACGATTGCAGGCCCTGCTTGTGGCTGCGCAGATTGAAGAACAGCTTGCGCTGCGCCTTGGTCGTGGCGACCTTCACCATGCGCCAGTTGCGCAGAATGTACTCATGAATCTCCGCCTTGATCCAGTGCATGGCGTACGACACGAGACGTACGTTCTGCTCGGGGTCAAAGCGCTTGACTGCCTTCATCAGGCCGATATTGCCTTCCTGGATCAGGTCGGCGTGCGGCAGACCGTAGCCCAGATAATTGCGCGCGATCGACACCACGAGGCGCAGGTGCGACAGCACGAGGCGTCGTGCGCCTTCGAGGTTGTTTTGCTCGCGATACTCGGTCGCGAACTGGCGCTCCTCTTGCGGCGTCAACATCGGGATCCGGTTCACGGCCTGGATGTAGGCGTCGATGTTGCCCAGCTGGCCAGGCAGCATGGAAGCGTTCGCGAGCGCCAGTACACCCGAACCCCCGGCCTTGGCCGACGACGGGCTAAGCATATTGGGAAGGGTCATGGTCATTGCGTTGCTCACGTAGCGAACTCCTCAGGAATCTTGCAAAAGTCAGACATCGACTCCACGGTGAATGTTAGCACTCTGAATTGGCGAGTGCTAATACTTCGAGTCTGTAGGCACTTCAAGGTTCCGCAATCCCTATCGAAATACTTGTTTCAATAGATTTCAGTGAAACTCTGGAAGGCAAGCTGGACGGGGCTTGCCGCCCGTCGTGGTTCCGCACGCACTGGCGGCCGAAGGAATACTCTAGAGCGAGGTCACTATCCGTAGCGGATGCGGAGTGAAAAAGGGCTGGAATGGACGGTTTCAGGAGCGGCTGGCGCCTCAAGATCATGGCTTGAAATCAGGCCCGAATTCCGTTGCCGGAATCTGTCTGATAGACCCGGGATCGAGCTCAAAGTGCTGCGATGCGGCATTCAGGCGCGCTTCGCCATGCATCGATGTCCACTGTCAGCATATGAGGGCGGTCCTTTCGATCGCAAGTATCCACGCGCCAAAACCTGGTATAAATTTCAGCGAGACGCGTGCGATAAATCTTCGGCGCGGGTCGACGCGATGGTGCGGATTCTTGCGCAAGGGGCTCGAGCAATGGCTGCAAAAGTAATCGATGCGATTCGCGGGCTGGAGCGCGAGCGGTTCCGCGCGATGGTGGACGGCGACGGCTCGTCGCTGGATCAACTCCTGTCCGACAACGCCACCTTCGTCCACACGAACGGCAAACGCGAGACCAAACAGCAGTTCATCGACGCGATCACGGCGGGGCGTCGCCGCTATCGCCAGATCGAGATCCAGTCGCAGGACGTGCTGCCGGTGGGGCGCGAGGCCTGTGTGATCTCGGGCCGCGCGCTCATCGAAATGGAAGCGAACAACGGTGCGTTGCTCTATCCCATTGCCTATACGGCGGTTCAGACGCAGGAAGATGGCCACTGGCGTCTGCTCGCCTGGCAGGCAACCCGTTGCGCGATCGAGTGACGACCGGTAGGTCCACTCGCCGATATGGCCTTTTGGGCACATCGGGCGCACGCCGACGGCCCGTTTTGCCGCCGGCGCTCAACGGCGCCGCTTTTTGGCCGGAATCAATGCTTCGGCGCTAATTCCGGCCCCATGCAAAGCTTTGGTGCTGCTTCCTGCTTTTGCTTCTACTAACGGCTTGCTTTACCGTGCCGCTGCCCTCGTTCGCGGCGACGTCACTTCGCGTGCCAGTGCGTTGCCGTGATCAAGCCGCCGCGCGCCGGTCGACCTGGGGCCAGGCGGCGCGGTTGACCGCGCTCACCATGGCGGCGACGGTCGCATGCGCGGCGTCGTCGGCGACGCCCACGCCGTGACGCAGCGGCTGGCCGCCCACACGGCAGCCGACGAAGACCGCTGTGGCGCCCTGCGCCGTACGCAGGGTTTCGAACGACGTGACTTCGAGGCTTTCACCGGCCGCCGCCGCGATCGCCACGGCCACGGCCCGCGCGTGAGCTTCGTCGATCTGCTCCGCTGCCGGCACGGCGACGTCGCGGCCCTCCCAGCGCACGCGGCCCGCGCCGGCGTGTGTGGCCGGGCCGTGCGTCTCGAGGTACTCGCGCGAGAAGAGCGCGCAAATGGCGTCGCCCGTGATTTCTTCGCCTGAGCCGTCGGTGACCGTTTGCACGGCGTGACTGAATTCGATCTGCACGCGGCGCGGCGGCGTGAATCCCATGCCGCGCTCGAGCAGCCAGGTGGCGCCGCCCTTGCCCGACTGGCTGTTCACGCGGATCACGGCATCGTAGCTGCGGCCGAGATCGGCGGGATCGATCGGCAGGTAGGGCACTTCCCAGACCGCGTCGGGTTTTTGCTGCGCGAAACCCTTGCGGATCGCATCCTGATGCGAGCCCGAGAACGCCGTGAACACGAGGTCGCCCGCATACGGGTGGCGTGGATGCACCGGCAACTGGTTGCAGCGCTCGACCACGCGGCGCACGGCGTCGATATCGGAGAAGTCGAGGCCCGGGTCGATGCCCTGGGTGTAGAGATTCATTGCGAGCGTGACGAGATCGACATTGCCGGTGCGCTCGCCATTGCCGAACAGGCACCCTTCGATGCGGTCCGCGCCCGCGAGCAGCGCCATTTCGGCAGCGGCCACGGCCGTGCCGCGGTCGTTATGCGGATGCACCGAGAGCACGATGCTGTCGCGGTACGCGAGGTTGCGGTCCATCCACTCGATCTGGTCGGCGTAGACGTTGGGCATCGCGGCTTCGACCGTCGCCGGCAGATTCACGATCATTTTGTGATCGCGCGTCGGGCGCCAGGTCTGGGCCACGGCGTCGCAGACCTCGCGAGCGAACGAGAGTTCGGTCATGCTGAAGGTTTCCGGCGAATACTGGTAGATCCAGTGCGTGCCGGGGCGCGCGTCGGCGTACTGACGGATCAGGCGCGTGCCTTCCACCGCGAGCGCCTTCACCTCGTCTTTGGACTGCCCGAACACGATCTTGCGGAACGATGGGCAGATCGCGTTGTAGAGGTGCACGATCGCGCGCGGTGTGCCTTCGAGCGCCTCGAACGTGCGCGCGATGAGTTCCTCGCGCGATTGCACGAGCACTTCGATCGTCACGTCTTCGGGAATGCGCTTTTCCTCGATCAGCTTGCGCACGAAATCGAAGTCGGTTTGCGACGCCGACGGAAAACCGACTTCGATCTCCTTGAAGCCGATCGCGACCAGCATCTCGAAGAACTCGAGCTTCTGCTCGATGCTCATCGGCTCGATCAGCGACTGGTTGCCGTCGCGCAGGTCGGTGCTCATCCAGACGGGCGCGTGCTCGACGGTGCGCGTGGGCCATCGGCGGCCGTTCAGGCGGATGGCGGGGAAGGGGCGGTACTTCTCGGCGGGATTACGCAACATGACATGCCTCGTTCTTCGGGGTGTCGTTTGCGATGGCGGTCGGCAGCGGGCGGCTGGCTTGCTGACGACGAGGCACGATGCGCACAACTTCGGGCGAGCGGGTGGCAACCACGAACGCGAAGAAGATGGCCACGGTGACGGCGGTAACCGGCGCGGCAAAAGCGGACATGAACGAAGCCCATGCAACGTGCATTTTGACCCTCGCGACTCGTCCGAACGGTAAACGGACGAATGCAGACGACTAGGTTGTAGAGAAACTGCGGTTTGGGGTACTGCGAGAACTGCTTGGGAGGACTGCCGACCGGGGAGGTGGTCGCGCAGCGCTACGCCTGGCTTACGCTAGACGTAGCGATAGGGCCGCTAGGCGGCCGGAGGTAATTCGGAGGGTGTTCGGGATGGAACGCATTCGTCCAATGTAAGTCAGGACTGGCGAATGTGTCAACCAGGAATTCGCGCGGCGCGCCGGGTCGGGACGATCAAGCACGCTTCGCGATGCGCTTGATCGTCTCGACCTGGCGTGCGATGGCGTCGGGCACCGGCGCATCGCCGCGCAGCACCGCCTCGATCCAGGCCGCAGTCGTGGGAGCGTCCCGGCCTTCGGGCAAGTCGACTTCGGGGGTGTCCGGCGACGAGCGTACCGGCTCGATCAAGGTCTCGCAGATACCGTCGTGCAACCAGTCCACCTGGACCTGGCGGCGCGTGTCGGCGACGGCTTCGCCTTCGGTGCCGCGCGCGAGCAATGCCCCGCCCACGGCCGCGTCAGGGTGCGCCGCAAAGAGCGCGCTCAGGCTCTCGCGATAAGCCGGATGCGTGTAGTTCACGAGCCGCAGGCCGGGCTGCGCGAACGGCTGCAGCAGCTTGACGAGCGTATGCGTGGAGTTGCGCACGCCCATGCGCCGGCGCAGCGACAAGAGCCGCGCGAGCTTGGGTGCGAGCGTTTCGATCGGGGCGAACGCCACGCGGCGCTCGCCAAGCTGTGCCTCGATCCCGGCGTGATCGCGCGCGGCGGGCAGGTTCAGCGCTGTGAAGATTTCCGCGCTCGTCACGCGGCCCGGATCTTCGGTAACGCCGTGCACGAGCGTTGGCACGCCTTCGCGCGCGAGCAGCAGGGCGAGCAGCGGCACGAGGTTCGGCTGCTTGCGCGCGCCGTTGTAACTCGGAATCGACACCGGGCGATACATGCCCTCGGCGCCCCCGGCCACCGCGATGGCCGCGAACGACGCGTGCGCTGCCGCGAGCATCGCGGCGAGCTCGTCGGCGGTTTCGCCTTTGAGCCGGTAGGCGAGCAGCACCGCGCCCAGTTCGAGTTCGGGCACGCGGCCGTCGAGCATCGCCGCATAGAGCTCATGCGTGTCTTCCGGTGACAGCGAGCGCGCGCCGTGGGGCCCGCGGCCGATCTCCTTGATGAAGCGGGCGCAGGAGAAGGTGTCGATGGATTCGGGGACGTTCATGGCGGCGTGGGCGTGGTGCAAACGGCAACAGGGCAATGGCGACGCAGCGGAGGGCACTGAGGCCGCTTTTGTCTGCGTTTGGGTCTGACCGGTCTCGGGCAGTCCAGGATACGGGAAGTATCGCACGAGCGCCACGGCGCACCGCTTGCTGCGCGTTACACTCGCGTTTTACGTCGCGTGGGCTTTGCCGCTGCGCCTGCGCGCCTCGCCCGCTTGCCGTGCGCTATGGATGGTGCACGACTCCCTACGAAGACGGAGAAACCGATGACCTATGTATTCGACCCGGCGCCCCAGGCCGCCGTGCCCGTGGCTGGCAGCGATGCACGCTTTCCGGTGCGCCGTATCTACTGCGTCGGCCGCAACTACGAGGCGCATGCGCGCGAGATGGGTCACGATCCGAACCGCGAGCCGCCGTTCTTTTTCGCCAAGCCCGCCGATGCGCTGCTCTACGTCGCGCCCGGCACGACCGCCGAGTTTCCGTATCCCGCGCAGTCGCAGAACGTCCACTTCGAGATGGAGCTGGTCGCGGCGATTGGCAAAGGCGGCAAGAACATTCCGGTCGAACGCGCGCTCGACCACGTGTTCGGCTATGCGCTCGGTCTGGACATGACGCGCCGCGACTTGCAGGCCGAAGCCAAGAAGCTC
This sequence comes from Paraburkholderia sp., assembly GCA_031286755.1. Lineage (GTDB taxonomy): Bacteria > Pseudomonadota > Gammaproteobacteria > Burkholderiales > Burkholderiaceae > Paraburkholderia. The sequence goes on along the minus strand of JAITTX010000070.1, from coordinate 9,211 downwards.
GGCCGCCCGTGGGACACGGCGAAGGGCTTCGATCACTCCGCGCCCATCGGGCCGATCCATCCCGTCACGCAAGTCGGCCAGATGGCCAGCGGAGCGATCTGGCTCTCGGTGAACGGTGAGGAAAAACAGCGCTCGGACGTCTCCCAGATGATCTGGCCCGTCGCCGACACCATCGCGTTTCTCTCCACGCTGTTCGAGTTGAAGGCGGGCGACCTGATCTATACGGGCACGCCGGAGGGCGTCGGCGCGGTGAAGCCGGGCGACCTGATGAAGGGCGGCGTGGATGGCATCGGTGAGTTCGCCGTGCGCGTGGTGTGAAGAAGTTCGCTAGAGGAACATGAGGGGAGCATGAAGCTTTATAGCTATTTCCGCAGTTCGGCGTCATATCGCGTACGCATCGCGCTGAACCTGAAGGGGCTGCCGTACGAGTACGTGCCGGTGCATCTGGTGCGCCAGGGCGGCGAGCAACTCAAATCCGAGTACCGCAAGATCAATCCGGACGCGATCGTGCCGTCGTTCATCGACGACGACAATCACACGATCCAGCAGTCGCTCGCGATCATCGAGTATCTCGAGGAGACGCATCCCGAGCCGCCGTTGTTGCCGAAGTCGTCGCTCGATCGTGCACACGTGCGCTCGATCGCGCTGCAGATCGCGTGCGAGATCCATCCGCTCGACAACCTGCGCGTGCTGAGGTACCTGAAGCGCACACTGGGCGTGGACGATGCGGCGAAGGATGCCTGGTACCGGCATTGGATCGAAGCCGGGTTCGCCACGCTGGAGGAGCGTCTCGCGAACGACCCGCGCACGGGCAAGCTCTGTTATGGCGATACGCCGACGCTCGCCGACCTGTGCCTCGTGCCGCAGATCTACAACGCGCATCGCTTCGAGATCGACACGACGCGCTATCCCACCATCCAGCGCATTCACGACCATGCCGTGCAGCTCGATGCATTCGTGCGCGCGGCGCCGGGCGTGCAGCCGGACGCGGAGTGAAGCGGGGCGCTCGTGCATGAGCGCATGAAAAAAGGCGTCGTTCGCGAGAACGACGCCTTTTGTGTTTTGGCGCGCGCCCTGGTAGCGGCTGAAAACGGGATCAGTTCCCCAGCAGCGCGTCCGCGAATTCCTCGGCCACGAACGGTTGCAGGTCCTCGACCTTTTCGCCCACGCCGATGAAGTACACGGGAATCGGACGCTGGCGCGCGATGGCAGCGAGGATGCCGCCCTTCGCGGTGCCATCGAGCTTCGTGACGACGAGGCCGGTCAGGCCGAGCGCGTCGTCGAACACCTTCACCTGGGTGAGCGCGTTCTGACCCGTGTTCGCGTCGATCACCAGCAGCACTTCGTGCGGCGCGCCATCGAGCGCCTTGCCGATCACGCGCTTGACCTTCTTGAGCTCGTCCATCAGGTGCAACTGCGTGGGCAGGCGGCCCGCGGTGTCGGCCATCACCACATTGATGCCGCGCGCGCGCGCCGCGCTCACGGCGTCGAAGATCACGGCGGCCGGGTCGCCGCTTTCCTGCTGTACTACCGTCACGTTGTTGCGCTCGCCCCAGATCGCGAGCTGCTCGCGCGCGGCGGCGCGGAACGTGTCGCCGGCGGCCAGCAGCACGCTCTGGTCGAAGCTCTGCATATGCTTCGCGAGCTTGCCGATGCTCGTGGTCTTGCCCGCGCCGTTCACGCCCGCGATCATCATCACGAGCGGCTGCGCGTGACCCAGCATGAGCGACTTCTCGAGCGGCTTGAGCAGGTCGACGAGCAACTGGCGCAGCGCGTCCTTCACTTGCTGGGCGTCGGTCAGGCGCTCGGCGCGCACCTTCTGGCGCAGCGTCTCCAGCAGGTATTCGGTGGCGTCGACACCCGCGTCGGACATCAGCAGCGCCGTTTCGAGCTCTTCGTAGAGGTCGTCGTCGATCTTCGCGTTGACGAAGATGCTCTGAATGTTCGAGCCTGTTTTCGAGAGCCCCGATTTCAGACGCGAGAGCCACGACTTCTTCGCGCTGGCGTCGGGCGCGGGCGGCGGGACGATTTCGACGGCTTCGAGTTCGGCTTCGTAAGCCTTCGGGGCATCGTCGGTTTGCGCCGCCGCCGGGACCTGCGGAGCGGGTGCGTGCGCGGCAGGCGTGGCTGGCGCGGATGTGACAGACGGGGCCGGAGCCTCTGCGTCCTGATTGTCGGGCGCATCGGGCGCGGCTGCCGCTTCGGGCGCAGCGTCGGTTTCGGCAGCCTCGTTTTCGGCGCCCTTCGAGCCCCGGAGTCGTTTAAAGAAACTGAACATGGTCTGGTGTGAGGAAAACGTGCTGCAGGTCTGACCGCGGGACGGTCATCGACGTGGCTCAAGCGGGCAACACGTGGAAAACATGCCATTTTATCAGGCGCTTTCGGGGGCGTCGTTGCGGCAGGCGTGCGGGACCCACCCAGGGCACGCCCGGCCCTGTGGTAACGTTCGCGCATTGACCGTCGCGACGCTTGTCCGCACGGCACGTCGCGTCATGCACGCCGCCGTTCGAGCGGCGCTCGCTGGCGCACACCGGTACCGATTCACTCAGCAAAAAACGCATGCCCCGTTCATCCTCCCCGCGCCCGCCGGGCGCCCGCCCAGCCCGCGGTGCGCAACCCGGTGCACCGTCTGGCCGTGCCGGCGGCACGCACACGATCCGCATCATCGGTGGCGACTGGAAGCGCACGCCGCTGCCGGTGCTCGATCTCGAGGGCCTGCGGCCCACGCCCGATCGCGTGCGCGAAACGCTCTTCAACTGGCTCGGCCAGCGCCTCGATGGCCAGCGCTGCCTCGATCTGTTCGCGGGCAGCGGCGCGCTAGGCTTCGAAGCGGCGTCGCGCGGCGCGGCACGCGTGGTGATGGTCGAGCGCAATGCGCGCGCCGCCGCGCAACTGCGGGCGAACCAGGCGCGCCTTGCCGCCCGCACAATCGAGGTTGCCGAAGCCGACGCGCTGCGCCTTGCCGCCAATCTCGCGCCGGGCTCGTTCGACGTCGTGTTTCTCGATCCGCCGTTTGGCGACGCGGCGCTGCTCGCGCGCTCGCTTGAGCTGGCCGCGCCGCTAGTCGCACCGGATGGCTGGCTCTACGTGGAGTCGGGCGAGGCCGTGAATTGCGCGGCACAGCCGGCGCTGGCGGGCTGGATCGTGGCGCGCGAGGGCAAGGCGGGGGCGGTTCGCTATCATTTGCTGCAACGCGAAAATGAGGAATAATGCCCGTTCGATAAAGAAGCGGGCGGGCGGCTTCAGGCGCCACGCAGGCACTCGCGCATGCTGCGCACAGGCCGTAAATCGCGCCCCATTTCTGTTGAGAGGAGAAGCCTCATGGTAGTCGCCGTGTACCCCGGTACGTTCGATCCGCTCACTCGCGGCCACGAAGATCTCGTGCGGCGCGCGTCGAGCATTTTCGACACGCTGGTGGTTGGTGTTGCCGACAGCCGCAACAAGAAGCCGTTCTTCTCGCTCGAAGAGCGGCTCGACATCGCACATGAGGTGCTCGGCCACTATCCGAACGTTCAGGTGATGAGCTTCAAGGGCTTGCTCAAGGATTTCGTGCGCACCAACAACGCGCGCGTGATCGTGCGCGGCCTGCGTGCCGTGTCGGACTTCGAATATGAGTTTCAGATGGCGGGCATGAACCGCTATCTGCTGCCCGACGTCGAGACCATGTTCATGACGCCGTCGGATCAGTATCAGTTCATTTCGGGCACAATCGTGCGCGAAATCGCCCAGTTGGGCGGCGATGTCAGCAAGTTCGTGTTTCCTTCGGTGGAAAAGCGGCTCCAGGACAAGGTGGCCGAACTCGGCGGCCCGGCGTGACGAGTGCCTGAGTAAGCGTGGCGCGCACCGTATCGTGGTGCGCCGGTTCGCTCCTTTCCTTAAGCGATCGCATGCTTCGAAGGCCCGGCATGGTCCGGGCTGCGGCGCTATAATTAATTGTTTTTGAAGGGAAAGGCGAGAGTAGTATGGCCCTGATGATTACCGACGAGTGCATCAATTGCGACGTCTGCGAGCCCGAGTGCCCGAACGACGCAATTTCGATGGGCCCGGAAATCTACGTGATCGATCCGAACAAGTGCACCGAATGTGTTGGCCATTTCGATGAGCCGCAGTGCATTCAGGTGTGCCCCGTCGAGTGCATTCCGAAAAATCCTGAGCATGTGGAGTCGCAGGAGCAGCTCATGGAGAAATATCGCGCGCTCACGGCGGCGAAGAACGCTTCGAACACCTGACACGCCGGCTGCCGTCAAAGCCGTGCAAAACAAAAAAGCGCCTCATCGAGGCGCTTTTTTTGTTGATTCGCGTTTTTTAGCCGACGATTGTTTTCAAGGCTTCGATCAACGTATCGCATTCGTCGTCGGTGCCGATCGAGATGCGCAGATGCTGGTTCACGCGCGGTGCGTTGAAGTAGCGCACGAAGATCTCCTTCTCGCGCAGCTTCGCGGAAATTTGCGCCGCGTCGTGAGCGGGATGCTTCGCGAACACGAAATTGGCCGCCGAGGGCACAACCTCGAAGCCGAGTGCCGCGAGCGACGCCGTCAACCGCGCGCGGCTCTCCATGACACGCTTGCGCGTGGTTTCCAGCCACTCGGTGTCCTCATAGGCCGCCGTTGCCGCAGCCTGCGCGAGGCGGTCGAGCGGGTACGAGTTGAAGCTGTCCTTCACGCGATTGAGCGCCTCGATCAGATCGGCGTGGCCGAACGCGAAGCCCACGCGCATGCCCGCGAGCGAGCGCGATTTCGACGTCGTGTGCACGACGAGCAGGTTCGGGTAGCGGTCGATCAGCGCGATTGCCGATTGCGCGCCGAAATCCACATAGGCCTCATCTACGATCACGACCGAATCGGCGTTGCCCGCCACGACGCGCTCGATCTCGGAGAGCGGCAGCGCGTGACCGGTGGGCGCGTTCGGATTCGGGAAGATCACGCCGCCGTTCGTCGCGCCCGTTGCTCCCGTTGCGCCATTCTCCGGGAGATAGTCGTCCACGCGAATCGCGAACTGCGCGTCGACGGGCACTGTGCAGTAGTCGACGCCGTAAAGACGCGCATAGGTTGGGTAGAAGCTGTAGGTGATATCGGGAAAGAGGATGGGCTTGTCGTGCTTGAGCAGCGCCTGGAACGCGTGTGCGAGCACTTCGTCGGAGCCGTTGCCGACGAACACCTGATCCGCGCGAATGCCGTGATGCGCGGCCACGGCCGCGCACAGGCGCTTCGCAACCGGATCCGGATAGCGGCGCAGCGACTCGGCCGTTTCGCCGAGTTCCGCGCGGATAGCGTCGAGCACGCGTAGCGAGGGCGGGTAGGGGTTCTCGTTGGTGTTGAGCTTCACCGGCTTCGCGAGCGCGGGCTGCTCGCCCGGTACGTACGGCACGAGGCGATGAACGATGTCACTCCAGTAACGACTCAAGATGCTCTCCCTGAAACCTTCGATATAAACCTGCCAGTCGTGCGCAAAGCACGCGCGGCGCAGCGGATATCAGCCGTTTCGATGCAGTTGCATGACGGCGCGCTCGTGTTCACCCTTCACGAAAGTGGGCATGACGGCGAGGGCGCGCTCGATCGATGCGTCGATCACGTCCTGCTCCTCGCGCCGCGGCGGCTTGAGGACGAAGTTGGCAACGTCGGGCCTGGCGCCCACGCGCGCGCCTTCGGGAATCAGGTCGCGCGGATGGCCGATGCCAATGCGCACGCGCCAGTACTGCTGCGTCGACAGATGCGCGGAAATGTCCTTCAAGCCGTTGTGGCCGCCACTGCCGCCACCGAGCTTGAGCTTGACGGTGCCGGGCGGCAGGTCGAGCTCGTCGTGGGCGACGAGGATCTCATTGGGCAGAATCTTGAAGAAGGCCGCGAGCGCGACGACCGACTGTCCCGAGCGGTTCATATAGGTCTGCGGCTCGAGCAAATGCACTTCCTCGCCATAAAGGCGCGCTTTGGCATAGTGACCGTGGAAGCGCCGTTCGTCGCGCAGCGTCGTGCCGGCTTCGCGCGCAAGCTGGTCCACGAGCCAGAAGCCCGCGTTATGGCGCGTTGCCGTGTATTCGGCGCCCGGATTGCCGAGCCCGACGATCAACCTGATCATTGTGGTGTTCCGCCTGCAAAATTCGTTGAAACGATTCGCAAGTGTACGAAAAAACTGCGAAAAAAAACCCGCCGGGGCGAACCTCGGCGGGTCACGTCGTCCGTTTCTTTGAAACGGATCGAGAGGATCAGCTTATTTGCTGTAAAGCGAGCAGTAAAGCCGCGGTGCTTACTCAGCAGCCGGTGCTTCTTCGCCTTCAGCAGCCGACTGGGCGCCAGCGGGCACGGGTGCCGACGCGACCACCGGGTTTTCGGCTTCAACGTGCGGGACCAGCGTCACGCCTGCGGGCAGCGTGATGTCCTTGGCGTGCAGCGATTGGCCAGCTTCGATCTTCGCGAGGTCGACTTCGAGGAATTCCGGCAGTTGGCTCGGCAGGCACTGGACTTCGATTTCAGCCAGAACGTGCGAGATGATCGCGCCGCCCGTCTTCACAGCCGGGTTGGTTTCCTGGTTCAGGAAGTGCAGGGGCACCTTCGTGTGGATCTTCTTGTTCGGATCGACACGCTGGAAGTCCACGTGCAGCACGAGCTGACGGAACGGGTGGTATTGCACGTCGCGCAGCAGAACTTGCTGCGACTTGCCGGCCACTTCGAGGTCGAGAATCGACGAATGGAAGGCTTCCTTCTTCAGGGCGTGCCACAGCGCGTTGTGATCGAGCTCGACCAGTTGCGGCTCCGAGCCGACACCGTAAACGATGCCAGGGGTCTTGCCAGCGTTGCGCAGGCGGCGGCTCGCACCCGTACCTTGCAGATTGCGTTCGAAAGCGATGACTTTCATGATGTTCTCAGTTAATGCACTGCCCGCGACCAGGCAGTAAGTAAAACGGGGCCCTTGAGGCATTATTTCTGCCAGAAGGCCCCAACGATGCAGCGCAAACCTTCGTCCGCTTGCGCTGATTACGCTAAAGCGCGGCATCCTTGCGAATGCCGCGCTTTGGCGCGAATCTTTTTAGCTTTCCGCGAACAGCGACATCACCGAGTCGCCGCGACGGATACGCGAGAACGTTTCCGCCAGCAGACCCGCGCTCGTGAGCGAGCGGATCTTCGCGCATGAACGGGCTTCTTCGCCCAGCGCGATCGTGTCGGTCACGACCAGCTCGTCGAGCGCCGAGGCGGCGATGCGCTCGCCCGCGCCACCCGAGAGCACCGGGTGCGTGGCGTAGGCGAACACCTTCTTCGCGCCGCGTTCCTTGAGCACTTGCGCTGCCTTGCAGAGCGTGCCCGCGGTGTCGACCATGTCGTCCATGATCACGCAGGTGCGGCCTTCGACTTCACCGATGATGTTCATCACTTCGGAGACGTTCGCCTTCGGGCGACGCTTGTCGATGATCGCGAGATCGCAGTTCAGTTGCTTGGCGAGCGCACGGGCGCGCACCACGCCGCCGACGTCCGGCGAAACGACCAGCAGGTTCTCGTAGTTCTGCTTGCGCAGATCGCCGAGCAGCACGGGCGTTGCATAGATGTTGTCGACGGGAATATCGAAGAAACCCTGGATCTGGTCAGCATGCAGATCCATCGTGATGATCCGCTCGACGCCCGCGATTTCCAGCATGTTCGCCACGACCTTCGCCGAGATGGCGACGCGCGCCGAACGGGGGCGGCGGTCTTGACGGGCATAGCCGAAATAGGGGATGGCTGCGGTGATCCGGCCTGCGGATGCGCGCTTGAGCGCATCGACCATGATCATCAGTTCCATCAGGTTGTCGTTGGTCGGTGCGCTGGTCGACTGGAGGACGAAAACGTCCTTGCCGCGCACGTTTTCCTGGATTTCGACCTGGATCTCACCGTCGGAGAAGCGGCTAACCATAGCCTTACCGAGGGGAATACCGAGGATCTTGACGACTTCCTGTGCAAGCGCGGGATTTGCGTTGCCAGTAAAAACCATCAGGCCGTCATGGCTGCTCATCATGCACCTGCTGCGGACTTGGGGGGCGAGAGGAACTACTTGGGTGAACTGCTTTAGAATTTTTGGCAGGGGAGGAAGGACTCGAACCCTCGCATGCCGGAATCAAAATCCGGTGCCTTAACCAACTTGGCGACTCCCCTACACTCAACTTCGAGCCTGACTGACCGGTAGGACGATCAGCCACGCAAAACTATGCCGCGAAAGCGAAGAGTGGATGCTTGTCCAGGCTCGCCGTCACTGCGCTTCTCCAGTCTGCCGGAAGCTGCGCTTGCGCTGCTTCTGCTTCAGCACGACTGGCGAACGCTGCGAAAACACTTGCGCCCGACCCGGTCATCCGCGCTGGTGCGATGCTGCTTGAGACGTTCTCAAACCATCCGAGCACCTGCGCTACTTCCGCGTATTTTCCTGCGACAACCGCTTGCATATCGTTATGACCGAAACTGTCTGGCCATCCGTTTTGCTGCTTGCTACCTGCAAGGTGCTGTGCAAGAAAGACTGCTATTGTGCAGGCTCTTGTGTCCCTTGTCAATGACTTTTCTGAAAAAATTTCAGCAGTAGGAACATGAACCCGCGGCGTCACCACCAAAAAATGACGCGGGGGCAATTGTACCGCCTCCAGCGCCTCTCCAACACCCTCCGCGAACGCATTTTTCCCGAACACGAAGAAGGGTACGTCGGCGCCCAGTTTGAGCGCGAGCGCCTGCAATTCCTCGCGCGGCAGATTGAGCTTCCACAGGCGATTGAGCGCGAGCAGCGTGGTGGCCGCATCCGAGCTGCCGCCGCCAAGACCCGCGCCCATTGGCAGGCGTTTTTCGATGTCGATCTCGACGCCTTCGCTCGTGCCCGTATGTTGCTTGAGCAATGTCGCGGCGCGCACGGTGAGGTCGTGTTCGGCGGGGACGCCGTCGACTTCAGTCGTGCGCGTGATGCGGCCGTCGAGGCGGCGCTTGAAATGCAGCGTGTCGCCCCAGTCAAGCAACTGGAAAACGGTTTGCAGGTCGTGATAGCCGTTGGGGCGGCGACCCGTGATATGCAGGAAAAGATTGAGTTTCGCGGGCGCGAGGCAATCGCGCAGCGAGTCCTGGGTTTCGGTCATGATGCTGGGCGCGTGGCGGCGGCAAGCGCATCGTGCTTGCCGCCGCCAAGCGCGTTTCCTTGACTGGTCGAGCACGAGCTTGATCTGCAGCGGCGGATCTTCGCGCGTGAGGTTCACGCGCTTGACGCCGGTGGC
>JAITTX010000045.1 GCA_031286755.1 Paraburkholderia sp. | reverse complement strand
TTCCAGTCGGGAATGAGTTCGTCGATGGCGCGCGGGTCCATGACCGCGCCCGAGAGGATATGCGCCCCGATCTCCGAGCCCTTCTCCAGCACGCATACGCCAATCTCGGCGCCTTTTTCCTGCGCCAGTTGCTTCAGGCGGATCGCCGCGGACAGGCCCGCCGGGCCGCCGCCCACGATCACCACGTCGTATTCCATCGACTCGCGTGGGCCGTATTGCTCCAAAAGACTTGCGGGGGTCATGCGGCTACCACCCCGTTTTTTTCAGCTTGCTGTTCGAGTGCCGCCGCCAGCGCGATGATTTGTTGCGCGCGCAACATCACCGGGCGGTCGACCATCTTGCCGTCGACGGTGATCGCACCCGCCTCGGCCCTGCTTGCCGCATCAGCCACGCGCGCCGCCCATGCAAGCTCCTGCTCGCCCGGCCGATAGCAGCGGTGCACCGGCTCGATCTGTTTCGGATGAATGCAAAGCTTCGCGCCAAAGCCAAGACGCTTGCCGTTCAGCGCCTCGCGCTCGATGCGCGCGAGATCGTGGATATCGGGCGTGACGCCGTCGACGGGCGCCTCGATGCCGGCCACGCGCGAAATGAGCGCGAGCTGGCTGCGATAGTGATTGAGCGGCTCGCCGTCGTCGGGCATGCCCATTTCGGCGATGAAGTCGAGCGTGCCGAACATCAACCGCTTCACGACCGGCGCCTGGGCGATGGCCATTGCGTTCCACATGCCCTGTGCGCTCTCGATCAGCGGATAGACCGGCACGCGCCGGCGCGCGAGCGCGATGGCCGCCGTGACGTCGCTGGCGCACTCGGCCTTCGGCAGCACGATGCCCGCAACACCCTCGAGCGCGCCGAGCTTCGCGTCCTGCTCGAACCACGGCGTGCCGCGCGCGTTGATGCGCACGAGCACGGGATGGCGGCGCGAGACCCAACTGGCGATGGCGTCGCGCGCAGCGTCCTTCGCGCCGGGCTCGACAGCGTCTTCGAGATCGACGATGACCGCGTCCGCGCCGCTGGCAAGCGCCCGCTCGAAACGCTCCGGACGGCTGCCCGGCACGAACAGGTACGACTGCGGCGAGAACGCCGCCTGCGATGCGTTTTCATGCGATGGCGCGGCACTCTGCGCGCCGGGGCCGTCAAAGAACATGATCGAACTCCGGCGCGAGCGTGAACAGATCGCCCACGAGGCCATGGCCGGCCACGCTGAAGATCGGCGCTGCTTCATCCTGGTTGATCGTCGCAATCGTCACTTTCGTCTCCCCTATTTCATAAGCGCTACTTGAGGACGCATTAAACGTGGGATCGAAATAAACGACAACTACCGATTAACTCTGCCCGTCATAGCTCACGCCTATTGGTCGGCTCGCAGGTCCATTTGGAGTTTACAATTTCATCACCTATCCTCTTGGCATGCTCTGGAGATTCGTCCGGAACGCGCAGTTTTCCCGCTTCAAAAAACCAGTGGCTCAATGCAGGTTCAACCCGGTGTTTTTCGGAGGGCGCCATGGCCGTGCTGCGTTCCGATGAATTAAAGGACGACCCGAAACTGGAAGCCTGCGCCACCAAGCCCGGCGCGCACCTGAAAACCCACTTGTGCGAACCGTTCTTCACCTCCGATCCGCTCGATCTGCAACGCGATGTGATCACGCACGAATATTTCCATATTCAGTGCCTAGCGGATATTTCGGTGAACAACACCGCCGACGCGCTTCGCAACGCCAATACAGTGGCACAGGTGGTTGCCTTCCTCGCGGATCGGTTCCGCCAGGCCAATTCGGACGGCAACGAGCGCGCCGTGCCTCCGCTTCCGGTCCCGTAGCAGGCGCATGGCGGATGCGCCATCGCGGGCGCGCCATCGCGATTTTTTCGGCTCCACTTGTCCGTTAACCCGCGGCCCACGCGTCATTGTGATGGCGGCCCCGATCTCACGCGCCCGCCCCAACCCCATGACGGAGGCTCACATGCAATACCTGTTGATGATCTATTCGAAAGAAACCGGCTGGAGCCAGATGAGCGACAGCGAGCGGCAGCAAGGCGTGGCCGCCTATCACGCGTACACGGAAGCGTTGAAAAAGGCCGAGGTGCTGGTGGGCGCCAACCGGCTGCAAAACACCAATACGGCAACCACGGTGCGGCTCGTCGACGGCAAGCCGCAGGTGCTCGACGGCCCCTATTCCGATTCGAAGGAACAACTCGCCGGCTATTACCTGATCGACGTGCCCGATCTGGATGCGGCCATCATGTGGGCGTCGCGCTGTCCCGGCGCGGGGCACGGCATCATGGAAGTGCGCCCGGTCTGGAGCGCGCCCTACGACGCGCCATCCGCTGCATGATGACGTCTGGCGGCGGCCGTGACACCCACGCCGCCGCGCACTCGATTGCCGAAGCGGTCGCGCGCCGCAGCTACGGCAAGCTCGTCGCGCTGCTGGCGATGCGCACGCGCGACGTTGCCGCTGCCGAGGACGCCCTTGCCGAAGCGTTCGCAGCCGCGCTCGCGGACTGGCCCTCGCGTGGCTGCCCCGCCAATCCCGAAGCGTGGCTGATGACGGTGGCGCGGCGCCGGGCCATCGACGGCGCGCGCCATCGACGCATTGGCGACGACGTGGCGAACCAGCTCGCCATTCTCGCCGACGAGATCGACGAGCACGAAGCCAGCGCGCTGCCCGATCGCCGGCTCGCGCTGCTGTTCGCATGCACGCACCCCGCGCTCGAGGCCGCGATTCGCACGCCGTTGATGCTGCAGGTGGTGCTGGGGCTGGAGGCGAAGACCATAGCGTCCGCGTTCCTGATGTCGCCCGCCGCGATGACCAAGCGCCTCGTGCGCGCGAAGCACAAGATCCGCGAAGCGGGCATTCCGTTCGACGTGCCCGGGCGCGAGGAATTGCCGGGCCGGCTTGCCGCGGTGCTGGAAGCCGTCTATGCCGTGTATGCGCACGGGTGGACCGACCCGCTCGGCGCCGACACGGAGCGGCGCGATCTCGCCGGCGAGGCGCTGTTTCTCGCGCAACTGCTCGTCGAGTTGCTGCCCGAGGAGCCGGAAACGCTCGGCCTGCTCGCGCTGATGCTGTTCGCTCAGGCGCGGCGCGATGCGCGACGAGACGGGGCCGGCGAGTACGTGCCGCTCTCGGCCCAGGATCCGGCGACATGGAACGCGCCGATGATAGACACGGCCAACGCGCTGCTGCGGCAGGCGAGCGCTTTCAACGCAATCGGGCGCTTTCAACTTGAGGCGGCGCTGCAATCGGCGCATGTGCATCGCTGCCAGACGCATCGCGCCAACTGGGACGAGGTCGTGCAACTCTACGATGCGCTGCTCGCGATTGCGGCCTCGCCGGTGATTGCGGTGAATCGCGCGCTAGCACTCGCGGAACGGGACGACCCACAGGCCGCGCTCGACGCGCTTGCCCCGTATGCCGACGACGCGCGGCTGGCCGACTATCAGCCGTATTGGGCCGCGCGCGCCGATCTGCTCGCGCGGGCGGGTATGAGGGCGCAGGCGTTCGAAGCCTACGATCTGGCGATCGGCCTCGAACACGATCCGGCCGTGCGCCGCTTCCTGCAGCGCAAGCGCGAAGAATTGTCGGCGGCGAGGGGGTAGCGGGCGGCTACATCATGCGCGCATGTCACGACAGTCGCGAGTGCGCCGACTCCGTCGACAAACGCACGGCAATCAGGCTTGCAGCCGCGCACGCCGAGATGTACCACGTGGGCGCCAGTGCGTCACCCGTCACGTCGATGAGCCACGTGGCAACGAAGGGCGCGAAGCCGCCAAAGAGCGTGACGGCGAAGTTGTAGCTCAACGAGATCGACGTCGTGCGCACCGTCGCCGGATACAGCTCGGCCTGCCATGCGGGCGCCGCGCCGGTCATCATCGCCATGAAGGCGGCGAGCGTGCACGCGGCGAACGTGACCGGCACGATGCCCGGATGGGCGCTCATGAAAGCGAACAGCGGATAAGTGCCGAGGAGTACGCACACGGTGCCTGCTGTCATCACCCGCCGCCGTCCCCAGCGGTCGGATAGACGGCCGGCCACGGGCGAGAGCGCCATGAAGCAGACGATCTGCATGCTTGCCGCGACGAGTGCCTTGCCGGCGGGCAACTGGAGCGTTCGCATCAGGTAGATCGGCATATACAGCAGGTACAGGTAATTGGTGACGGTCCACCCGACCGTGAACAGGCTGCCGATGCCGAGCGCTCGCCGGTGCTCGCGCCATGCCGTGCGCAGCGGCGAAGCCCTGGGCGCGGCCGTCCGCGCTCGCCCTGCCACGCCGTGCGGCGGCTCCTCGATGTTGCGTCGCAGCCAGAAGCCAAAAGCCCCGATGACGAGCGCACCGGCCACGAACGGGACGCGCCATCCCCAGTTGTCGAGCGACTGGGCGGGCATGAACCACGTCATGGCCCCCGCGCTCAACGAGCCGAGCAGCAAGGCAACCGCGAGGCTGGCCTGTTGCCAGCTACCGTACAGGCCGCGCCGATGCCCCGGCGCATATTCGACGATGAACGTGGTCGCCCCGCCCCATTCGCCACCCGATGCGAATCCCTGCAGCAAGCGGGCAACGACGATCGACACCGAAGCGGCAAGTCCAGCGCTCGCGAATGCCGGCGTCAATCCGATCATCGCAGTGCCGGCCGCCATCAGCAGGATCACCAGCAGCAACGCGGCCTTGCGGCCCGTGCGATCGCCGTATGCCCCCAGCACGGCCGCACCCAGCGGGCGAGCGACGAACCCCACGCCGAACGTCGCTATGGCGATGAGAAACGACGTTGTCTCGCTCGCGGCGGGGAAAAAATGACGCGCGATCTGCGGCGAGAAATACGCATACAGCACGAAGTCATACCACTCCAGAATATTGCCGAGCGACGCGGCAATGACGGCGCGCCGGGTCCCGGCCGCCGTGCCGTCGATGGACACGGGTGGACCAGCCCAGGCGTCGCGCGTATCGGATGGATTCGGGTTCATGGCGAGCGTGCGCAGAAAAAATTAAACTCAAAGGATTCCTTAGTTCATGTGGACACACCATCAGGCAAAGGCATCTTTGTCGTAGTTCACCGCCAGCGTGTACGCGGGGGCATCGTGCCACTTCCAGTAGATGCCCAGCAGCCGCTGCGTGATCTCGCCCGGCACGCCCGGGCCCACGATGCCGTTGTTGAGCCGCGTGACCGGCATGATGCCCCCCGCCGTCGAGGTGATAAAAATCTCGTCGGCGCCGCGCAACATGGCTTCGCTTACGGCGCCCGCGTGCACGGCAATGCCCTCCTGCCTCGCGATATCGAACACTGTCTGGCGCGTGATGCCATGCAGGACGCCGCGCTCCGGCGTATATAACGCCCCGGCCTTGACCACGAAGATGTTGAAGCCCGGCCCCTCCGCCACATGACCGTCCATGTCCGCGATGACGACGGTTTCCGCGCCGGCGTCGAACCCCTGGAACTGCGCGGTCACGAGATCGAGCCAGTGATAATTCTTGATCTGCGGGTCGATCGATTCCGGCGGAATGCGCCGCACGGTGTCGATCAGATGGACATGCAGGCCCTCTTCCAGTTGCCGGGCATTCGCAACCGACCCGTACGGCACCGCGAAAGCAACGAACTGGTTGATCGCCTCGCGCGGATCGCGGCTGAAGGTCGGCGAAACGCCGCGTGTGCAAAGCATCTCGACATAGGCGTTGCGCAACCCCGAGCGCCGCACGCACTCGACGAGAATGTTGCCCAGCGCTTCGTCGTCGAGCGCGACCGTCAACCGTAGCCTGGCAAGCGAGCGGCGGAATCGCTGGATATGCAGATCGAGGCGAAAGAACCTGCCGTTCCAGACATGGACCGTGTCGTAGGTCACGTCGGAATGCAGCAGGCCCCAGTCCAGCACGGAGATGCGGGCCTCGGACATCGGCAGGAATCGTCCCGCCATATAGGCCACGCCATGGGGATAGGTCAGGCCGTCGATGCGGCCAACGTCGGGGTTCGTCATGGGGCACTCACATGGGTTGCGGAAAATAGTCAACCTCGCGCGCGAATGCCGCCCGGTTGTCTTCGAATACGCTGCGATGCACGAACGGATTGCGGCCAACCGCGCGATCGAACGACAGCATCCCGTCGAGATGATCGATCTCGTGCTGCATCAGCTCGGCTTCGGCCCGGCTCAGGCGCTCTCTCAAATGCGTGCGCCCATCCAGGTCCATGAAGCGCAACGTGATCGACGCAAAGCGCTCGACCCGCACCAGCATGTCGGGAAAGCACATGCAGTCGTCCCACAACGTGATGCGCTCGTCGCTGGTCCAGACGATCTCGGGGTTCACGATCACCGCGGGCCATTCGCGCAACGCGAGCCCGATCATGCGTTTGCCGATGCCGATCTGCGGCGCGGCGATGGCGCGCCCGAAGCCGTGTTGCACGCGAAACGTGCGTATTGCCTCCTCCAGCGCCGCGGCTTCCGCAATAATCACCGGGTCGTGAATGTCGGTCACCCGCGGCGCCACCTCGCGCAATTCCGGTGAGCCGATGGGCAAGATATCGCGCTTCATTTCGTTACCTCCGACAAGGCCATTTTCTTGCCGTCCTGATAAGTCGAAATGGTGGCGGCGGGCGCACGCAGATCGCCATGTTCATCGAATGCGATTTGACCGGTCACGCCCTGGAACGAAACGCGATGGAGCGCTGCTGCGATCGACGCGGCGTCGGTCGCGCCCGCCAGCGTGGCGGCATGGTAGATCGCCATCATCGCGTCGTAGGCATAGGGCGCATACAGTTGGACGGGCTCGCCATATTTCGCCTGGAATCGGGCCGCGAACGCCGGGCCACCGGGCATCTTCGCGAGACTGCGGCCGCCATCGGCGCAATACAGGTTGTGGTTGAGAACGCCAACTGCGAGCTTGAGCATCTCGGTGGTGCACAAGCCGTCGCCACCCACCAGCGGCGCCTGGATTGCATATTGGTGCATCTGCTTGAGCATCGGCGCGCCCTGCGCATCCATGCCGCCGAAGAAGACGACCTGAGGATCAAGGCCCTTGACGCGCGTGAGGATGGCCTTGAAGTCGAACGCCTTGTCGGTCGAGTATTCTCGCGTCACGATCGTCGCGCCCGCGGCCTGCAGCCGGTTGACGAAGACGTCCGCAATGCCCTGGCCGTAGGCGGTCCGATCGTCGATCACCGCCACGCGCCTGGCTTTGAGTTGCTCGACCACATAGCGCGCCAGCGCCTCGCCAAGAAAATCGTCATTGGCAAGCATGCGAAACGTCGTGTCGAAACCCAGGCGGGTAAACGACGGGCTGGTCGCCGAAGGCGTGAGCTCCGCGATGTGCTGTTGCGCGTAGATGTGCGCGACGGCATTCGACGTGCCGGAATTCTGGTGGCCGATTACCGCGCTCACGCGAGAGTCGGCAAAGCGTTGCGCGACGGTCGTGGCCACGCGCGGGTCGGCCGCGTCGTCCTCGGCGTCGAGTTCGAACCTGACCGGCTTACCGCCGACAATGGGATGTGATGCATTGATCTCTTCCATCGCGAGACGGATGCCTCGTTCGCTGTCCTTGCCAAAATGCGCTTGCGCGCCGCTCAGCGCACCCGCGTAGCCAATGGTTACGACGGTTTGGGCGCGGACCTGCGTGGTGCAAAGAGCAAGGGCGAAGGCAGGCGCGAGAAGCAGTCGAAGGGGCAAGCGTGACACGGCTTTCTCCAGAAAATCGATCACCAGGCGGTGATATGATTCTATGGACAAGCCACGAAATCCAATGTCGATAAACGGCTGCTCACGCTAATCAGATTTCTTTTTTCTCCCCCATGAAGAAATATGAACAAGGCGCCCGAAACACCTTTGGACGACTACGACCGCCGAATCCTGGCGCGGCTTCAGGTCGATAACCAGATCAGCAACCAGGCGTTGGCCGCCGAAGTCAATCTGAGCCCGCCCGCCTGCCTGCGACGGGTGAAGCGCTTGCGGGACGAGGGCTACATCCAGCAGGATATTTCGGTGCTCGACCCGAACAAGGTTGGCATACCCATCATGATGTGGGTTCAGGTTCAAGTCGAACGGGAACGAATCGATCTGCTCGACGACTTCAAGCGATTCCTGAAAAGCGTTCCTGAAGTCATGCAGTGCTACGTCGTCACCGGGCGCGCAGATTTCGTATTGCTTATCAATGTGCGCGATATCGATCACTATGAGGAATTCGCCACTCGGGTATTCCGGCAAAATCCGAATATTCGCCACTTTGAAACGATGGTGGTGATGTCACGGGTGAAGTTCGGCATGTCGCTGCCGATCTAGAACGGCACGCGGCCGCCCCGGGTCAGGCGGCCGCGCCGCGTTTCAGTGCGGATGCACCGTCCACGCAACGAGCCGCGCCACCACGGGCCGCACGATCAGCACGCAGAAGAACGCGGCGGGCATCGCCACGCGGTACGCATTCTTCACGTTTTCCATGTAATGCTCGTCGACCCCGAACTCCGCGACGGTGATGACGAGACACATCAGGAACGCCATGATCGACGCCATGTAGAACGCGAACACATAGGGTGTCAGACGGCGGGGAAAGCGCAATCGCGCGGGTTTTCGCATTGCGTTTTGCAGCGTTTTTTGCGGTGTGTCTTGTGAATTTTCCGGTTTCGTGCCTGCGCTCATCCAGCCAGCCTCGCCTTGCGTGAAAAATGAAGTGAGCCGCCAGCGTAACAAGCCGCCGCGCGCGCCACTAGCCGCGTTGCGCTTGATTCATTCTTAAGTGAAAATTATGAATTCAGCCCACCCCACCCGGCAACGATGGCCATTAACCTCCTGAGCTTGATCCACTGCTTCGCGCGCGTCGTGGAGACCGGCAGCCTTGCGGCGGCGGCGCGTGCGCTCGGCATGAGCGCCGCGGCGGTCAGCCAGAACGTCGCGCGGCTCGAAACCCACCTGGGCGTGCGCCTGCTCTCGCGCACGACCCGCAGCATGGCGCTCACCGAAAGCGGCGCGCGCTACTACGAGAAAGTGCGCCACATTCCGCACGATCTCGATCTCGCCCGCGAAGCGGCCACCGGTGCGCTGCAACCGCAAGGCGCGCTCTGCGTGGCGACCACGTCCGCGTTCGGGCGGCATCTGCTCGCCCCGCTGATGCCCGCGTTCAAGGCCGCGTATCCGCTCATCTCGCTCGAACTCGTGAGCACCGACCGGCGCGTCGATCATCGCCTCGAAGGCATCGACGTGAGCCTGCGCATCGCGGCGCAACTCGACGAACGGCTCGTGGCGCGCCGCATCGCCTCGCGACCCTTCGTGTTCTGCGCCGCGCCCGCCTATCTCGAGCGCGCGGGCGTGCCCGGCGCGCCCGAGGACCTGAAGCAGCACGCCTGCCTCGTGTTCCGCTATCCCACCGACGGCCGCTTCCTGCCGTGGGGTTTCATCCGCGACGGCCAGCGCTTCGAGGCCGCCGTCAATCCCAGCTTCATCTGCGACGACATCGACATGCTCGCGCAAATCGCCGTGAACGGCGGCGGCATCGCGCGGCTCGCGAGCTTCGTGGCCCAGCCGCTGATCGACAGCGGCAAGCTGCTGCCGCTCTTCGAGCCGCACGCGCGCAACAGCGCGTGGGCCGAACCCGAGCCGATGGAGATCTACGCGTGCGTGGCAGAGCGCGCCGCGCTCAATACGAAAGCGCGCGCGTTCATCGCATTCGTCGAAGCGAAGCTCGATGAGGGCAAGGCCCGGCGCCGCCGACCGGCATGACTGCTGCGTTCGCTGCCGGCGCTTAAGGCGGCTGCTTGATAGTGGGCTGGTGGTGCCTGGATAGCAGCCCGCACCGGCCACGCGCCTACCCGGACTATCCCCGGTAGGACACCCCTCCCCGGCTGGCTATCATGCTGCTTTTTGCCGCCTCATATCAGGACCAATCGGGATCAATCGGGATCAATCGGGACCATGAAAGACGAACGCCTGGTCGAGATGAAGATTTTCAAAGCCGTCGCGGAAACGGGCGGCTTCACCGCGGCCGCCCTCGCGCTCGATCTTCAGCAGCCTTACGTGAGCCGCGCCATATCGAATCTGGAGAAACGTCTCGGCGTGTCGCTGCTGCGGCGTTCGACGCGCCGCCTTCAGGTCACGCAGGAAGGGTATCAATATCTCGCGCTATGCAAGCGCGTGCTCGATGAGATCGACTCGGCCGAAGCGCAGCTCTCGCGCGCGGGCCGGCACATGTCCGGCGATATTCGCGTGACCGTGGCCACGTCGTTCGGCATGGATCAGATCGTGCCGCTCATTCCCGGCTTTCTCGAACGCTATCCGGGCCTGCGCGTGCGCCTGTCGTTGTCGGATACGCTCGCGGACATCATCGGCGAAGGCTTCGATGTCGCGATCCGCATGGGCAATCTCCAGGACTCGAATCTCGTGAGCCGCAAGCTGTGCCACCTGCAGCGCGTGGTGACCGCGTCGCCCTCGTATCTCGCGAAGCACGGCGTGCCTTCGGTGCCCGCCGATCTCGCCAGACACAACTGCCTGATGTGGGAGCCGCCGATGGACCATCTGAACCATTGGCCCTTCATGATCGATGGCGAGCACACGTCGATGCTCATCAATGGCAGCTTCCAGACGAGCAGCGGCGTGAGCTCGGTGTACATGTGTCTCGCGGGCGTGGGCATTACGCGCATGGCCGAGCACATGGTGCTGCCCTCCATCCGCAGCAACATGCTCGTGCCGCTATTGACCGATTTCCAGCCGAAGGACGAAACGGGCATCTATGTGCTGTATCCGCGCGATGTGTCGCTGCATCCGCGCGTGCGGGCGTTCATCGACTATATCGTGGAGCGGTTCGAGCGGCCGCCCTGGGCCGCCTGAACGCTTCGCTGGCGATTCGACTATTTATCGTCGAGCGATTTCGGCAGCCGCATGGTCATGGCCGCGCCGAGCAACAGGAACGCGGAGATCACGTACATGCCCACGTCCGCGTGCCCCACCGCCACATTGAGCACGCCAACGAGGTACGGCGACATGAAGCCCGCGATATTGCCCACGGAGTTGATGAACGCGAGCGCCACCGCCACCGAGGCGCCGACGAACAGGCTCGTGGGCAAGGCCCAAAAGAGCGCGATGCACGAATAGACGCCCGCTGCCGCAATCGAGAGACACACGGTGGTGAGAACCGGCCCCGCCGACAGCAACATGCTCGCGGCCAGCCCCACGGCGCCGATCACCATGAAGAGCGCGAAGTGCACGCGCCGCCCGCCGGTACGGTCCGCACTGCGGTTCGACACATAGAGCGCGATGGCCGCGAAGATATTGGGCACCGCGGAATACAGGCCGATGGCGAACG
The DNA here is from genome assembly GCA_031286755.1 of Paraburkholderia sp. Lineage (GTDB taxonomy): Bacteria > Pseudomonadota > Gammaproteobacteria > Burkholderiales > Burkholderiaceae > Paraburkholderia. Next base: position 3,424 of record JAITTX010000045.1, on the reverse strand, counting down.
GATCGAGCACGCCGCTGCGTTTGATGAGCGAGGGCATCCAGAAGCCGAGTGCGTAGAGGCCCATGATGAGGCAGAAGTAGATCGCGCAGAACGCCCACAGCTTGCGGTTGCCAAGGAACGCGCGCACGCTCGAATGATCGACCTTGCTGGCGTTTTCAGCGCGGATTTCGGCGAGCACGGTACTGCGCTCGTCTTCGGTGAGCCAGCGCGAGTGGGCGGGATTGTCGTCGAGAAAGAGCAGCACGATGAACGCGAGCACGATGGCCGGAATCGCCTCGATCAGGAACAGCCACTGCCACGCCGCGAAATGTCCGTTGCCGGAAAACGCGTGCAGGATATAGCCGGAAATCGGCCCGCCCACCACGAACGCGAGCGGCGCGCCCATCACGTAGATGGACATCGCGCGGCCGCGATAGCGCGCCGGAAACCAGAGTGTGAGCAGATACATGATGGCCGGCGCGAAGCCCGCTTCGGCGGCGCCCAGCAAAAAGCGCGCGATATAGAACGTCGTTGGGGTCTTGACGAACACCATCGCCGCGGAAATCACGCCCCACGTCAGCATGATGCGCGCGATCCACTTGCGCGCGCCCACCTTGCGCATGACGAGATTGCTTGGCACTTCGAAGAAAAAATATCCGGCGAAGAAAATGCCGGAGCCTAGTCCGTAGACCGCATCGTCGAAATGCAGGGCGTCGAGCATCTGCAGCTTCGCGAATCCCACGTTCACGCGGTCTAGATAGGCCACCAGATAGCAGATCAGCAGCAGCGGCAGCAGCCGCCAGTAAGCCCGGTAGTAGACGCGGCTCGTGTCCGCGCGCCGGGCGGCATCTTCACCAAATAGCGCTTCCATGCATGTCTCCGATATCGATATTTTTTGGCGCTTTCGTGCGGCATGCACGGCTTTTTGCCGCTTGCGCATGCCGCTTCCGGTCTGGGGAACCGCGACGCTTCTAGTCGAGGTAGTCGGGCTCCTGCTCGTTGATCTCGTGCAGCATGGTCTGGAAGTGCAGCCAGCTGATGAACGAGCTGCCCAGGTGCCGGTGCGAATATTCGGCGAATTCGGGGTCGATGGGCACCGGCCGCGATGCGGTGGCGTCCATCAGCAACTGCATCTTGCAGCAGTGATCGAGCGCGATGAAGGTCCACACGGCATCGTCGATGCTGTGGCGGCTCGCGGTCAGCAGGCCGTGGTTCTGGTGAATGATGGCCTTATGATCCTGGAACGCGCGCGCGATCGGGTTGCCCGATTCGTTGGCCACCGGCACCTTGCCCGCGCCGTCGCGCACCACCGTATGGCTGCCGTAGAACATGCAGGCGTCCTGCGTGACGTAATCGAGCGGTTTGCCCATTGCCGCCCACGCGTCGCCATGAACCGTGTGCGCGTGGCACGAGCCGATGATCTCGGGATTCTCCTCGTGAATGGCCGAATGCAGCACGTAGCCCGCGCGATTCACCGCGTACTTGCCTTCGATCACCGTGCCATTGCGATCGACGAGCACGAGTTGCGAAGTCTTCGTGCGCGACCAGGGCACGCACATCGGATTGGTCCAGAAGAGCTCGGGGTGCTCGGGGTCGCGCACCGTCAAATGGCCGCCGAAACCGAAGCTGAAGCCATGGCGGGCGAAGATCCGGCAGGCGGCCGCAAGATGTTCCTTGCGATAGCGGCGCTCCTCGACGGAGCTGGAAAATGTGGGTTCCTGCGGGAAAATCAGACCTTCCTGCGTCGGGCTGTAGATCGAATCCTTTGCGTCCATCAACATCGAAACGTCTCCTCGTGAAGTTGAGGAGCCAGTATAGAAGTCGGCTCGAACGCGATTCAGGGGTCGTCAGGAATAGGATTTATGCAGAAGCGGGCCGCGTGGACCCGTTGAGTCAGGCACGCATTGCCTGATTCGCGCTGGGTGCCGGCCCGGGTTGCGGGCATGCGAACAAGCGCGGCGATGATGAGGGGAAGAAACGAACGGACCGCTCGCGCTGCCCCGGCGCGCGAGCGGCGCGAGGCTTCGCGCGCCCGGGGGAGGCTTTAGAGACCGTGCCCGAGCTCCGGCACGACCGTGAACAGATCGCCCACGAGGCCATAATCTGCCACGCTGAAGATCGGCGCTTCTTCGTCCTTGTTGATCGCCACGATCACCTTCGAGTCCTTCATGCCCGCGAGATGCTGGATCGCACCCGAGATGCCTACCGCGATATACAACTGCGGCGCGACGATCTTGCCGGTCTGGCCGACCTGGTAGTCGTTGGGCACGTAGCCCGCGTCCACTGCCGCGCGCGAGGCGCCCAGTGCCGCGTTGAGCTTGTCGGCCAGCGGTTCCAGCACCTTCGTGTAGTTCTCGCCGCTGCCCAGACCGCGGCCGCCCGAGACAATGATCTTCGCGCTCGTGAGTTCCGGACGGTCGAGCTTCGTGACTTCACGGCCAACGAACTGCGAGAGGCCGCTGTCCGCTGCCGCGTCGAGCTTCTCCACCGCTGCGCTGCCGCCAACGGCCGCCACGGCGTCGAAGGCCGTCGTGCGGACCGTGATCACCTTGATGGGATCCACCGACTGAACCGTTGCAATCGCGTTGCCCGCGTAGATCGGGCGCTCGAACGTGTCCGGCGAGTCCACCGCCGTGATATCGCTGATCTGCGCGACGTCCAGCTTCGCGGCGATGCGCGGCGTGACGTTCTTGCCCGCTGCCGTCGCCGGCGCGAGGATGTGCGTGTAGTTCTTCGCGATGGCGAGGACCGTCGCTTCGACGTTCTCTGCAAGACCTGCTTCGAGTTGCGGCGCGTCGGCCAGCAGCACCTTCGCCACGCCCGCGATCTTCGCGGCGGCGTCAGCAGCCGCTTGAGCGTTGTGACCCGCGATCAGCACGTGCACGTCGCCGCCGATCTTCTGCGCGGCAGCCACGGTGTTCAGCGTCGCAGCCTTGATGGTTGCGTTGTCGTGTTCAGCTATTACCAGATTCGTCATTTCTATCTCGCTCCCTTACAGCACCTTGGCTTCGGTCTTCAGCTTCTCGACCAGCGTCTTCACGTCCGCAACCTTCACGCCTGCGCTGCGCTTGGGCGGCTCAGCAACCTTCAGGGTCTTCAGACGCGGCGTGACATCGACACCGAGGTCTTCGGGCTTCACCGTTTCCAGCGGCTTCTTCTTCGCCTTCATGATGTTGGGCAGCGTGACGTAGCGCGGCTCGTTCAGGCGCAGGTCCGTCGTGACCACCGAAGGCAGCGTCAGCGACAGCGTTTCCGCGCCGCCGTCGACTTCACGCGCAACCGTGGCCTTGCCGTCGGCAACCGTGAGCTTCGAAGCGAAGGTCGCTTGCGGCAGATTCGCCAGCGCGGCGAGCATCTGGCCGGTCTGGTTCGAGTCGTCGTCGATGGCCTGCTTGCCGAGAATCACGAGCTGCGGCTGCTCCTTGTCGACGAGCGCTTTCAAAAG
>JAITTX010000044.1 GCA_031286755.1 Paraburkholderia sp. | reverse complement strand
GGCAAGGTCTTCCCCGACAACTCGCTCATTCTCGGCGCGCCGGCCAAAGTGGTGCGCGAGCTCACGGAGGCCGACATTGCCGGCCTCAAGCGCAACGCGGACGTCTACGCGGAACGCCGGGAGTATTTCAAGGCGCAACTCGTGCGTATCGGTTAAGGCTACCCGCCTCGCCGCTGCGCTTCGCGAGACGCGCCGCAAAGATTGAAACGAAGGAAAAGATTGTGAACGACCAGTTGCAGAAATTCATGTTCAGCGCGGCGCCCGTGCGCGGCGAGATCGTCTCATTGCGCAACACGTGGCAAGAGGTGCTGACACGCCGCCAGTATCCGGCGCCCGTGCGCACGGTGCTCGGCGAAATGATGGCGGCCTGCGCCCTGCTCTCGGCGAACCTGAAGTTCGACGGCACGCTGATCATGCAGATCCTCGGCGACGGCCCGATCCGGATGCTGGTCGTGCAGTGCAGCTCGGACCTCTCGATGCGCGCCACCGCGCGGCTCGCAGACGGCGTCGAAGCCGACGATGTGGCGGCGCTCGCCGAAGGCGCCACGCTCGCCGACCTCATCAACGTGAGCGGCCACGGCCGTTGCGTGATCACGCTCGACCCGGCCAACAAGCAGCCGGGCCAGCAGCCGTACCAGGGCATCGTGCCGCTCAATGGCGAGGACGGCCCGCTCAAATCCATCGCGCAGGTGCTCGAGCACTACATGCATCACTCCGAGCAGCTCGACACGCGCCTGTGGCTGGGGGCGAACGACGACCGCGCAGTTGGCATGCTGCTGCAGAAGCTGCCCGGCGACGGCGGCATCGTTCCGCACCCGCACGAGCTCGACGCCGACACGTGGGAACGCGTCTGCACGCTCGGCGGCACGCTCACGCGCGAGGAACTGCTCGAACAGGAACCGGAGACGCTGTTCCGCCGTCTCTTCTGGCAAGAGAACGTGCAACATTTCGAGCCGGCGGCCACGCGCTTCCTGTGCAGCTGCTCGCGCGAAAAAGTGGGCGCGATGCTCAAGATGCTGGGCCGCGAAGAAGTCGACGGCGTGATCGAGGAACGCGGCCACGTCGAAATCCACTGCGACTATTGCAATCAACGCTACGAGTTCGATCCTGTCGATGTGGCGCAACTCTTCGCCACGCCCGGGCTCTCGGAGGGCATCACGCCTGCCGCGCAACGGCACCACTAACCGGTCCGACTCGCCGTGCACCGACCACGCCTGTGAAGCGGTGCACGGCGGCAGCCATCAGGACGACCCTGAAGTTCGCAGTTCGCCTCGCATGGCGAACCGCATCGTGAACCCTCTTCTTCGCCCTTCTTCGCGCTGATGGCAACTGCTCTTGTCTTGAGCAGGTAGCGCACCTCGCCAAACACTTCATCCAACGCGCCCCGCCAGGGGCGGGGCTTCGTGCGTGCGCTGATCGAAGCCTCCATCGAAAGAAAATGCCGGAAATTGCCCATGTGCGAGCCGTTTTTCAGGCATGGACGATCGGTCGCGCCTGAAAATCGGGTTGCATGATTCTGCTCGCCCGTAAATTTAGTAATCCATATAAATCAATGGTGTCCGCATTGAAAACGAGGCCCGTGAGAGGCTATCCCGCTGCCGATGGATGGTGAACAGTGAATGGCAAGAAAGCAGGTGCGACAACTTGTTCGCCGCGCGCATTTCGCGATGGACATAGTGTTAACCCGCATACGCAGTAGCAGCCAGCTTGCGCGGCGGCATGAAGCGCTAAAAGCCAAAAATTTGCATACCTTAATTCAAGCAGTGAAATTAAATGAGTACGACTAATAACCTAGTCTCTGCGGAAGGTTCAACAGCGCAGAAGCAGCCCACCCGCTGGTGGGTTGTCGCCTCGATGTTCTTCTTCGGCTGGATGTTCATCTACGCCGATCGCACGATCCTCAACCCGGTCATGAGCAGCATCGGCCAAACCTTCGGTCTCGACAAGGCGGGCCTCGGCTTGCTGAGTTCGGTCTTCTTCCTGACTTATGCAATCGTCCAGATTCCCTCCGGAATGCTTGGCGACCGCTTCGGCCGGCTGAAGTTCATCGTTCTCGGCTTTGTGATCTTCGGCGTATTCACCGGGCTGACCGGCATCATCGGCGGGGTTGGCTTCCTCTTCATCATGCGCGCGATGGTCGGCTTCGGCCAGGGCTTCTATTACGGGCCACAGTACTCGCTCTCGGGCGAGATGCTCCCGGAGAAGTACCGCACCCTCGGTTCCGCCATCATCAACTCGGGACAGGCTTTCGGTATCTCGATCGGCATGATCGGCTCGTCGTTCATCGCCTTCGACATGGGTCTCGGCTGGCAGGGACCGTTCTGGTTCTTCGCGATTCCAACGGTCGTCGTCGGCTTGCTCATGCTCATCCTGATTCGCGAGCCGAAGAAGGTTGCGAGCGTCGCGTCGAGCGAGCCCAAGCCCTCGATTCTCTCGCTGTTCAAGAGCCGCAACCTCGTGCTGACCTTCATCATGGTGTTCTGCTCGCTCTACGGCTTCTTCGTCATGATCACGTGGTTGCCGACCTACCTCGCCGAAATCTGGCAGGTGCCCAGGTCGCAAACGGGCTTCATCGCCTCGCTCACCGCGTGGACCTCGGTGCCCGCCGCGCTGCTGATCGCCTGGGTCTCCGACCGTATCGGCAAGCGCAAGCCACTGCTGATGATCGTCTTTCCCAGCGCCATCGTCTCGATTCTGCTGCTCATGTTCGCGCCGTCGTACTCGGTAGTTATCGTCGCGCTCGTGCTTTACGGCCTGGTCGGCAAACTCACCACCGACCCGCTGCTGATTGCCCTCTGTGGCACGAACTCACCGAAGGCAATTACCGCAACAGCCTTCGGCGCCTTCAACTTCATCGGTATGTCGTCGTCGATTCTTGCCCCGTACATCACGGGATGGCTCGTCGACACCACCGGTAGCTGGAATATGGGCTTCTATCTCGCGATCGGCCTGCTCGCCATCGCGTTTGTCGCCGCCCTGTTCTTGCGTGAACCACGAAAGGTTGCAAAGTAATGCTACACACGATTATTCGCCCCAACACCTATCAGGATTCAGTGAGCCTCATGCTGCTTTCGAAGCAGCTGAGCGGGCTCGACGAGGTCGAGCGCGTCTCGATCATGATGGGCACCCCGGCCAACAAAGACATTTTCCGCGACACCGGCTTCGGCACGCCCGAGCTCGACCGCGCTGGCGCCGGTGACATGGTCATTGTCGTCGACGCGGACAGCGCCGGCGCGGCAACCCTGGTCGACGAGAAAATCACCGACTTTCTGACCAACCAGAAAGCGGCCTCGTCCGGCAACCGCTTCACGACCGTACGTTCGCTCGGCCGCGCCGCCGAGGTTCTGCCTCAGGCCAACCTCGCCCTCTTCTCGATTCCCGGCGAGCTGGCCGCGCCCGAAATCGAGCGCGTGCTCGATGCCGGCATGAACGCCTTCGTGTTCTCCGACAACATCTCGATCGAAGACGAAGTGCGCCTGAAGTCAAAGGCCCGCGACCTCGGCTTGCTGATGATGGGCCCCGACTGCGGAACGGGCAGCTTCGCCGGCCTTCCGCTCGCGTTCACCAACATTGTTCGTCGCGGCTCGATCGGCATTGTCGGTGCCTCGGGTACCGGAACCCAGGAAATCATGGTGCAGATCGATCGCGCCGGCAACGGCGTGAGCCAGGCCATCGGCCTCGGCGGCCGCGATCTGTCGGAGAAAGTCGGCGCCATCACCTGCCTGCAGGCGCTTGCGGCACTCGATGCCGATCCGGACACCCGCGTCATCACGCTCGTCTCGAAGCCGCCGGCACCGAGCGTGCGCGAAAAGGTTCTGGGGCGCTGCCAGCAACTCTCGAAACCCGTTGTGGCGATTCTGCTCGGCGAGCGCGCACCCAAGGCGGTCAGCGGCAACATTCACTTCGCCGACACCCTCGAAGACGCCGCACGCATCGCAGTGTCGCTCGCGGGTCCAGCCGACGTGGTTCTGCCCACGCTCAAGGCCAGCCAGAGCAAGATCACCGGTCTGTTCTGCGGCGGCACCCTCGCCAACGAGACGGCCCTCATGGTTGCCGCCGAGCTGGGCGTCCCCACCGATGCGGCCCACGTCGACGGCTACATGCTGCACCACGACGGCCACACCATCATCGACCTGGGCGACGACAAGTACACCCAGGGCCGCCCGCACCCGATGATCGACCCGAGCCTGCGCGCCCAGATGATCGAGCAGGCCTTCGACAACGAAGCCCTCGCCGTTCTGCTGTTCGACGTGGTGACCGGCTACGGCTCGAACCTCGACCCGGCCGGAGCCATCGCCCCCGCTATCGAGCGAGGTCTGGCCAAAGCGCGGGCCGCGGGCCGCGAAGTCGCCGTTGTCGCAAGCGTATGCGGAACCGAAAACGACCCGCAACCGCGCAGCGGACAGGAAGCAACGCTTCGTAACGCCGGCGTGATCGTGCTCGACTCGAATGCCGCCTCCGCTCGCTTCGCGATTGCCATTGCCAAAACGGCGGGCCGCGCGGGCAGCAACACGAGCATCCCTGAACCCACCCGCCGCCTGATCAGCGAGGCGCCGCAGATCGTCAACATCGGTCTGCCGAGCTTTGCCGAAGCCCTCAACGCCGAGGGTGCCAGCGTCGTCCAGTACACCTGGTCGCCGCTGGCCGGCGGCAACACCCGGCTGCAAAAGATTCTCGCCGTACTCGGCTAACGCCGGAATCACACAGTGAAAGAGAAAGCCATGACTGTAAAAGAAACCATCGACACCGCTAACGCCGCCGTCATCGAAAAGATCACGAGCGCGCAGCCTTTTCTCATCGACGTGGTTCGCGCCGGTGACGTGATTGCCCAATTGAACACCGGCAAAGTGCTGCTGCACGCCGGCCCGCCCATCCCCTTCGACGAGATGACCGGCCCCATGCAGGGTTCGTGCGTCGGTGCCGCGCTCTTCGAGGGCTGGGCCGATAACGAGGAGAACGCGCGCCGCATCCTCGCCACCGAGGTCACCTACATGCCGTGCCATTCGGTGCAGGCCGTCGGCCCGATGGGCGGCATCACGAGCGCCGGTATGGCCGTGTTCGTGGTCGAAGAGCGCAACCACGGCAATCGCGCCTACTGCACCATGAACGAGGGTATCGGCAAGGTGCTGCGCTTCGGCGCCTACGACGCCGAGGTAGTCGAGCGTCTGCACTGGATGGCCGACGAACTCGGCCCGGCTATCGCCCGCGCCGTCAAGACCATCGAAGGCGGCCTCGCCCTCATGCCGCTGATCGCGCGCGCAATCACGATGGGCGACGAGTTCCACCAGCGCAACATTGCCGCGAGCGCGCTGCTGTTCACGAAGCTCGCGCCGCTGATCGCCGCGCAAGAGATTCCTGCCGCGAGCAAAAAGCGCATCCTGACCTTCCTTGGCGACACCGACCAGTTCTTCCTGAACGTCATGATGGCCTCGGGCAAGGCCATCATGGATACGGCCCGCGTCATCGAAGAAGGCTCGATCGTCACCGCGATGACCCGCAATGGCCGCAACTTCGGCATTCGCGTTGCGGGTTGCGGCGACCGCTGGTTCGTGGCCCCCGTGAACACCCCGCAGGGTCTGTTCTTCACCGGCTTCACCCAGGACGACGCCAACCCCGACATCGGCGACTCGGCCATCACCGAGACCTACGGTGTCGGTGGCATGGCGATGATCGCCGCCCCGGGCGTGACGCGCTTCGTTGGCGCGGGCGGCTTCGGTGACGCCCTCGCCACCTCGAACGAAATGCTCGAAATCGTCGACGGCCACAACCCCGGCCTGCCGATTCCGACCTGGGACTTCCAGGGCGCCTGCGTGGGCATCGACGTGCGCAAGGTGGTTGCCACCGGCATCACCCCGGTCATCAACACCGGTATCGCGCACAAGGTTGCCGGCAAGGGCCAGGTGGGCGCCGGAACCGTTCGTCCGCCGCTGGCCTGCTTCGAACAGGCTCTCGAGGCGCTCGCCGAGAAATACGGCGTGAGCGTCGGCGACTAACGAAACGAATGGCGGTAGCGAGCGATGTGGATCGGTATGACAGCGGCAGAGCGGTTACGCAGCTCACGCAGCATGACGGTGCACAGCGTTTTCGCTTCGTCGTTCACGCTGATCGCCGCCGACGCGCCATCGCCCGGCAGACTGGTGCGGGCCGAACGGCTCCTCTCCGTATCGTTCGGCCCGCGTCGAGCCGGATGCCCCTTCGGCATCGAAATCGGGCATCCGGTTCGCGCCAGGCTCGACCAGCACTGGCGGTGCGACGGCACAACGCTCACGGCCGGATCCACGACCATACGGCTATCCGGCCTGCGGCCCGACGCGTGCCGAATCGAACCGCAGCGCGCCACCCCTGAAGCACTGCACGCCCTTCCCGACACCGCTGCGGCTTTCGCGCGCAGCGGACTGGCCGGGCTCGCCCGGCCCAGCGAGGTGCTGATGCGCCTCGAGCGAGTCGCCCTCGGCCTTCGAGCCGGGAACGACATCGCCGGCGACGCGCTATGGCTGATGGGACGCGGGCCGGGCCTCACCCCGAGCGGCGACGACATGCTCGTCGGAATGCTCGCGGCACACCATGCCTGCGGGGGCGGCCCCCTGCCTCTTTGGCTCACCGCCGCCACCGCTCATGCAACCCTGGACGCAGCTCCGGACACAAACGCAACGGCTGGCAACTGGACCGCGTGCACGACCGATGTCGCGGCGGCCTACCTCATCCAGGCAACGCGCGGCCGGTTTTCGAGGCCGCTGATCGCACTCGCACAGACCCTTGCGGGCAGTGCCGCCGAAACCCGGGCGGCCAGCGCGCGACTGCTCGATTTCGGCCATAGCTCCGGGGCCGACACGCTCTTAGGCTTTACCGCCTACACCCACTGCCTTTCCGGACTCTGACATGACCACGACAAGCACCCGCCAACACAGCAAGCGCTGGCTGCTGTCCTGCTTCCTCTTCTTTCTCGGGTGGGTGATGATGTATGCCGACCGCTCGATTCTCTCGCCCGTGCAAGAACTCGTTCGCGAACAGTTCGGACTCCGCAACAGTACCGTCGGACTCATTTCGAGCGTGTTCTTTATCGTCTATGCGATCGCGCAGATTCCCTCGGGCATTCTCGGCGACCGGATGGGACGCATCAAGCTGATCACCGTGGGATTCGTCATCTTCGGTATCGCGACCCTGCTCACCGGCGTCACGGGACTCATGCATGTATTCGTGCTGTTTCTCCTCATGCGCGCGGCGGCCGGGCTCGGCGAAGGTCTCTACTACGGACCGCAGTTCGCGAAATCGAACGAGATCACGCCCACACACTATCGCGCACTCGGCGCAGCCATCATCAACTCCGGGCAGGGCGTCGGCATTGCCGTCGGCATCATGGCCTCGTCGTTCATCGCCTTCGATCTGCAGTTCGGCTGGCCATGGGCGTTCATCATTTTCGGCGCGCTCACCCTCGTGGTCGGACTGCTCATCGCGCTCGGCATTCCCGACTCGAAACCCACGCAAACGCCAGCGAAGCTCTCTGACGAACTGCGCCGCTTCGGCGCGCTGCTTCGCAATCGCACCCTGCTGGGGACCTTCATCATGCTGTTCTGCGGGGTCTACACCTTCTTCGTGATGGTGACCTGGCTGCCGACCTATCTGCACACCGCGTTCCACATGTCGCTCGGCAAAGCCAGTTCGATCTCATCGATCGCGTTCTGGCTCGCGGTTCCGGCCGGCATGCTCATGGGCTATTTTTCAGACCGCTTGCGCCGGCGCCGGGCCTTCGTGGTCATTCTCACCCCGTTGACCATCGTCTCGGTCCTGGTCATGGCCTTCGCGCCGAACATTCCCACGCTCATGGTGTCGATCGTGCTCTACGGAGTCTTCGGCAAACTCTCGCTCGATCCCGTGCTCATCAGCGTCGTGGCCGATAACGTGCCCGACTCGCAGCGCTCGAGCGCCTACGGGCTCTACAACTGCATCGGCATGATCGCCGCCATTCTTGCGCCCTACGCGACCGGTGCGCTGGTCGACGTCACGGGCAGCTTTCAGGCCGCGTTCATCGTCTCGGTCGTGCTGCTCGCGACCGGCGCCGTCATTTTCTTTTTCACCTACCGTCCACCGGCATCGCCGCTGCCCTCGAAGGCCGTGGATTCCCCGGTCGAGCAGATCAATCACCTTGTTCAGGAATACACATCATGAAAATTGTTGCCGCACTTGGCGGAAACGCACTCAACCGCCGCGGGGAACCCATCACCTCGCAGAACCTGCGCAAGAACGTTCACGAGACGGTCAAACCGCTGGCCGATCTCGCCCTCGAACACGACCTCATCCTGACTCACGGCAACGGGCCGCAGGTTGGACTGCTCGCCTTGCAGAACCTCGCCTATGAAGAGATTCAGGCCTACCCGCTCGACGTGCTCGGCGCCGAAACCCAAGGCATGCTCGGCTACGTCGTCGGTCAGGAGCTGCTCAACGCCCTGAAGCTAAAAAAAGAGATGGCGACGATTCTGACGACCACCGCCGTCTCCGCTGACGACCCGGCGTTCAAACATCCGACCAAATTCGTCGGCCCGGTTTATAAGGAAGAAACGGCTCGCGCCCTCGCATCCGAGCACGGCTGGACGATTGCCCAGGACGGCAACTGGTGGCGCCGGGTCGTTCCCTCGCCCGAACCGCTGCACATCCGCCAGGCCGGCACGATCAGGAAGCTCTCTGAAATGGGGCTCATCGTCGTGTGCGTCGGCGGCGGCGGGGTTCCCGTGATCGCAGACTACGAGCAGGGCACCCTGACCGGGGTTGAAGCCGTCATCGACAAAGACCTCGCCTCGGCCGTGCTCGCACGCGACGCCGAAGCCGACCTGCTGCTGCTCCTGACCGAGGCCGACGCCGTCTACCTCGACTGGGGCACACCCGAGCAGCGCGCCATCAAACGCGCGACGGTCGATCAACTCGCCCAGTACGGATTCGCCGAAGGCTCGATGGGTCCGAAGGTCGATGCCGCACGCCGTTTCGTGGCGGGTGGGCAAGGCGAGGCGGTTATCGGCTCACTCGACAAGCTGCCGGAGATTCTGGCCGGAACCTCGGGAACCCGCATCGTTCGCGACGGCGAAATGGAGGTCTACGCTTAGAACCTGTCCATGATTTTTTGATCAGACGAGACAGGACGGTCAGAAAGGTGGATTGCAGGCTGGCGTTGAGCCTATGCTCACAGTCTTTCCAGAAGTGGCACTCAACGACCCAGTGACAACCCAGTGCGCGGCCATGGCCTTGAAGATGTGCGGTTCGTTGCACAATATCGCCAACAGGTTCTTCGGCATCCGACAGATGGAGGAAAAACAATGAAAGCGAACAAGTCCTTCGCATGGCAGTCGCGCGCACGGGGCTTGCGGCGCACAACGGCGATGTGTGTGATGGCCGCGCTCGGCACGGGCGTCGTGTTCATGAGTGGCTGCACGCTGGACCCGCCAGGACCTTCGCCGATCTACAGCCGTCTGCCCGCCAATCAGGGGGACGCGTTGCAGAACGCACCCGTGCTCACGCCCGACGAGCGCGCCCGCTACGACGCGATCGACCGCCAGGCGCTGACCGAGTCGGACCGCGCAGCAACCACAGCCGCCGCCGCGCAAGCCTGGTCGCGCGCCTATACGCCACCTGTCAGCGTCTATGGCAGCTATTACAGCGGCGGCTGGGGAAGCGGCTGGGGCACGGGCATCGGCTACGGCTACCCGGGTTGGGGCTGGTAAGCACACAGCCCGAGCGGGTCTGGCGCGGCCCATCCGGCACCCAATAAAAAAGCGCGGCTTCCGACAAACGGAAGCCGCGCTTTTTTCGCCCCTTGATGTTTCGTCCCGCTAACGCAGGGCACGATGCCTACCCCGGCACAAATTCAACTCAGCGGGGTCAATCCGACTTCTTCTTCGCGTCTTTGCCATGCCCATGCCGCTTCTCCGGCACGCGCGACACCGGGTTGGGCACCACTCTGACCGGCGCCGCTGACATCTCGCCGCGCGTGGAAACGTTCGACGAGCCGGTCGGTGTCGTGGGCAACGACTGGTTCGGCGAAACGAATTGCACGAACACCTCGCCGTCCTTGACCATCCCCATCTCGTAGCGCGCGCGCTCCTCGACGGCTGCGGTACCGCTCTGGAGATCCTGCACCTCGCCCGCAATGCGTTCGTTGCGCAGTTTCTCGTCGTCGTTCTGCTTCTGCTGTTTGGCAAGCTGCTCGCGCAGCTCGTGCACACGCAGCCAGCCGCCATGGCCCCACCAGAGCGGATACTGGATCAGCGCGAGCAGGAGAATCAGAACGACAGTAACAAGCCGCATGTAAGGTGCCGGATAAATACACGCCGCCCTGCGCTTGACGCAGGGCGGCGGAAGGAGATTACGAAAAGAGACAGCAAGGCTGCTGCCGGGTTCAAATCCGCTTAACGGAGGTTATAGAACGCCGACTTGCCCGGATAGCTGGCGATATCACCGAGATCTTCCTCGATGCGCAGCAACTGGTTGTACTTCGAGATGCGGTCGCTGCGCGAGAGCGAACCGGTCTTGATCTGACCCGCGTTCAGACCGACGGCGATGTCGGCGATCGTCGAGTCTTCGGTTTCGCCCGAGCGGTGCGAGATCACGGCCGTGTAACCAGCGCGCTTGGCCATTTCGATGGCTGCGAAGGTTTCCGTCAGCGTGCCGATCTGGTTGATCTTGATGAGGATCGAGTTGGCGATGCCCTTCTCGATGCCTTCCTTCAGGATGCGCGTGTTGGTGACGAACAGGTCGTCGCCCACGAGCTTGACCTTCTTGCCGAGCTTGTCGGTCAGGAGCTTCCAGCCGGCCCAGTCGGACTCGTGCATGCCGTCTTCGATCGAGACGATCGGGAACTTGTCGGCGAGCGTTGCCAGGTAGTCGGCGAATTCGGCCGACGAGAGCTGCAGGCCTTCGCCCGCGAGCTGATACTTGCCGTCGTGGTAGAACTCGCTGGCCGCGCAGTCGAGTGCGAGCAGCACGTCTTCACCGGCGCGGTAGCCGGCTTTCTCGATGGCTTGCAGGATGGTCGAGAGGCATTCGTCATTGCTGCCGAAGTTCGGTGCGAAGCCGCCTTCGTCGCCCACCGCCGTGCTCATGCCGCGATCCGAGAGGATCTTCTTGAGCGCGTGGAACACTTCCGCGCCGCAACGCAGCGCTTCGCGGAAGGTCGGCTGGCTCACCGGCACGATCATGAATTCTTGAATGTCGAGGCTGTTGTTCGCGTGCGCGCCGCCGTTGACGATGTTCATCATCGGGACCGGCGGCTGCATCGCGCCCGAGCCGCCGAAGTAGCGGTACAGCGGCAGGCCGGCTTCTTCAGCGGCGGCCTTCGCGACGGCCATCGAGACGGCCAGCATCGCGTTCGCGCCGAGGCGCGACTTGTTGTCGGTGCCGTCGAGCTCGAGCAGGGTCTTGTCGAGGAAGGCTTGTTCCGACGCGTCGAGGCCCATGATCGCCTCGGAGATTTCGGTGTTGATGTGCTCGACGGCCTTCAGCACGCCCTTGCCGTTGTAGCGGCCGGCTTCGCCGTCGCGCAGTTCGATCGCTTCACGCGAGCCCGTGGATGCGCCCGACGGCACCGCTGCGCGGCCCATCGTGCCCGATTCGAGCAGCACGTCGCATTCGACGGTGGGATTGCCGCGCGAATCCAGGATCTCGCGACCGATGATATCTACGATTGCACTCATGGTTTCCTCAGGAAATGACAGTAATTCTTGCGCGAGCTGCGCCGCCTGCATTGCCCGCGAGGCACAGTTTCTATGCTCGTTCGGGGCGCACCGTCACATGGGACAGGCTGCGTGCTCGCCAGGTTCAACTTGCCGCAGCGCGACGGTCACGCTCCAGTGACCGATGCGCTGCCACGCTGCCTTGCACATCAAGCGCGGCGCGCTTTACCGTTGCCCGCACAGCATGGCGTCACTGTGTGACACCCGCTGCGCGCCCGGCTTTGCGCCGCGCTGCTCCTCCATCGCGCCGCTCATGCAATCGAAGCGGCGCG
>JAITTX010000040.1 GCA_031286755.1 Paraburkholderia sp. | reverse complement strand
GCGGAACGAATGGAATCGATCGGCATCGTCGCTCCTCAAACACTGCATTTCGACGAGCCCCTGCAACTGCAGAACGGCACGGCGCTGGCCGGGTACGACCTCGTGGTCGAGACCTACGGCACGCTCAACGCCGCGCGCAGCAACGCGGTGCTCGTCTGTCACGCGCTCAACGCGTCGCATCACGTCGCGGGCGTCTACGCGGACAACCCCAAAGACGTCGGCTGGTGGGACAACATGGTTGGCCCCGGCAAGCCGCTCGACACCAACCGCTTTTTCGTGATCGGCGTGAACAATCTGGGCTCGTGCTTCGGCTCGACCGGCCCGATGAGCACCGACCCCGCCACAGGCAAACCGTGGGGCGCGCGCTTTCCGGTGGTGACGGTGGAAGACTGGGTGGACGCCCAGGCACGCGTGGCCGACCGCTTCGGCATCGAAAAATTTGCCGCCGTGATGGGCGGCAGCCTCGGCGGCATGCAGGCGCTCGCCTGGAGCCTGCGCTATCCCGATCGCCTGGGGCACTGCATCGTGGTCGCCTCCACGCCCAAGCTTTCCGCGCAGAACATCGCGTTCAACGAAGTGGCGCGCTCGTCGATCCTCTCGGACCCCGACTTCCACGGCGGCGACTACTACGCGCACAACGTGAAGCCCAAACGCGGCCTGCGCGTGGCGCGCATGATCGGCCACATCACCTATCTCTCGGACGACGACATGGCCGCGAAATTCGGCCGTGCGCTGCGCCGCGCCGAGGGCGCCGTGAACGACTACAACTTCAACTTCGATGTGGAGTTCGAGGTGGAGTCGTACCTGCGCTATCAGGGCGACAAGTTCGCCGATTACTTCGACGCCAACACGTATCTGCTGATCACGCGCGCGCTCGATTACTTCGATCCCGCCAAGGACTTCGACGGCGATCTCACGCGCGCGCTGGCGCACACCAGGGCGAAGTACCTCGTGGCGAGCTTTTCCACCGACTGGCGTTTCGCGCCCGCGCGCTCGCGCGAACTGGTGAAGGCGCTGCTCGACCACAAACGCCAGGTGACTTACGCCGAGATCGACGCGCCGCACGGCCACGACGCCTTCCTGCTCGACGACGCGCGTTACCACGGCGTCATGCGCGCTTATTACGAACGCATTGCCAACGAGGTGGGCGCATGAACCAGAGCGCTTTCGACAGTCTTTCCGCCCGCGCCGACTTTCGCACGATCGCACGCTGGATCGAGCCGCGCGCGACCGTGCTCGATCTCGGCTGCGGCGACGGCGCGCTGCTTTCGCTGCTCTCGGAAGAGCTCGAATGCACGGGCTACGGCATCGAGATCAACGACGCGGGCGTGCTTGCCTCGGTGAGCAACGGCATTAACGTGATCCAGCAGAATCTGGAGGACGGTCTGCGTCTGTTCGAAGATGCGAGCTTCGACTTCGCGATCCTCTCGCAAACCTTGCAGACCATTCACCAGACCGCCGCGATCCTGCGCGAGACGGCGCGCGTGGGCAAGCAATGCATCGTCTCGTTCCCGAATTTCGGCTACTGGCCGCACCGCCTTTCGGTGCTGCGCGGACGCATGCCGGTTTCGAAATCGCTGCCTTATCAGTGGCACAACACGCCGAACGTGCGCGTGCTCACGGTGAAGGATTTCGAGGCGCTCGCCCCCGAGGTCGGCATCGAGATTCTCGACCGCGCCGTGCTGCACGGAGGCCAGCACGTTCGTTGGGGCGTGAACTGGCGTGGTAGTCTTGCGGTCTATCGCGTGAAGAAAGCGTGAAAAAACGGTGACACCGGCAGCGGCGTCGCGCATTCTTCACGGATTTCAGACCCGAAACCACGCTGGTCACCGCGCCGCCGCCCTCCGACGACACTCCGGACGACATGCAGAATCCGCCCCAAGAGGCTCCCTCCAAAGAATCCACGACGTCCCGGACGTCACCCGTGCCCCACAACCTGGACGCACACGAAGAACACCCCGGCTGGCGCGCGTACCTGAACACGCACATGCTGATCTGCGTGTTTCTCGGCTTCACTTCGGGGTTGCCGCTCTTCACGCTCGTCTATCTCGTGCAGGCGTGGCTGCGCTCCGAGGGCGTCAATCTCAAGGAAATCGGCCTTTTCGCGCTGATCCAGTTTCCCTATACGTGGAAGTTCGTCTGGGCGCCGCTCATGGACCGCTACGTGCCGCATCTGCCCGGCTGGCGCCCGGGGCGCCGGCGCGGCTGGATGCTCGTCACGCAGATTCTCGTGGCGGGCGCGATCGCCACGCTCGGCTTCGTCTCGCCGAAGGAGTCGATCTGGACCGTGGCTGCGCTCACCGCGCTCGTGGCGTTCTTCGGCGCGAGCCAGGACATCGCCATCGACGCCTACCGCCGCGAGCTGCTCAAGGACACCGAGCAGGGCCTCGGCAATGCGGTGCACGTGAATGCGTACAAGATCGCGGCGCTCGTGCCCGGCTCGCTCGCGCTGATTCTCTCCGACCATCTGCCGTGGAGCACCGTGTTCGTCGTGACGGCGGTGTTCATGATTCCCGGCATGATCATGTCGCTCGTGGTGAGCGAGCCCGAAGTGCACGGCGCGCCGCCAAAGAACCTGCGCGAAGCGATCGTGCAGCCGTTCGCCGAGTTCGTTCATCGCGACGGTCTGGGCGCCGCGCTCTTCGTGCTCGCGTTCATCTTCCTCTACAAGCTCGGCGACACGATGGCCACGACGCTTTCGACGTCGTTCTTTCTCGACATCGGCTACTCGCGCACGGAGATCGGCGTGATCGCCAAGATGACCGCGTTCGGCGCGAGTCTCGCGGGCGGCATCATCGGCGGCGTGGCGCTGGTGAAGATCGGCATCGGGCGCGGCCTGTGGATCTTTGGCTTTCTGCAGATGATCTCGACGCTCGGCTTCGCCTGGCTCGCGCAACTCGGCCCGGGCTCGCCTTCGCTCGCGCTCATCTATGACGCCATTGTCTCGGTGAGCCATGGCGTCGCGCACAT
>JAITTX010000008.1 GCA_031286755.1 Paraburkholderia sp. | reverse complement strand
TGGGTGACCACGATCATCGTGCGGCCTTCCTCGGCGAGCTTCTGCATCACCTTGAGCACTTCGCCCACGAGCTCGGGGTCGAGCGCGGAGGTGGGCTCGTCGAACAGCATCACGTCGGGGTTCATCGCGAGCGCGCGCGCGATCGCCACGCGCTGCTGCTGGCCGCCCGAGAGGTGCGAGGGGTACTGCTTCTCCACGCGCGGCGCGAGGCCGACTTTCTCCAGATACGTGCGCGCGCGGTCCTCAGCGTCCTTGCGCGAGATGCCGAGCACGTGCACGGGCGCCTCGATCACGTTTTCGAGCACGTTCATGTGCGACCAGAGATTGAAGTGCTGGAACACCATCGCGAGCTTGGTGCGCACGCGCTGCAACTGCTTCAAATCGGCGGGATGCAGCGCGCCGGTGCGCTTGTCGGCGCGGGTCGCCACTTCCTCGCCATCGACGACGATGCGTCCCGAGTTGGGCTGCTCGAGGAAATTGATGCAACGCAGCATGGTGCTCTTGCCGGAGCCGGACGAGCCGATCACGCTGATTACGTCGCCGGCGTTCGCCTTGAGCGATACACCCTTCAAGACTTCATTGTCGCCGTACTTCTTGTGGAGCGAGTCGACGAAAAGTTTTTGCTTCTGGGAATTCATCAAATACCTCGGTGCGGGCTCGTTTGCCCTCACTTACCTTGGGGGCGCAGATACGCGAGCCAGCGGCGTTCGGCCTGGCGGAACAGCCACACCAGCGTGAAAGAAATGATCAGGTACAGCAGGGCGGCGATGCCGAACGCGCCGAACGACTGGTAGGTCGCCGAGTTCACGTCGCGCGCGATCTTCAGGATGTCGGGCACGGTGGCCGTGAACGCCACGGTGGTCGCGTGCAGCATCAGGATGACTTCGTTGCTGTAGTAGGGCAGCGCGCGGCGCAGCGCCGAAGGCAGGATCACGCGGCGGTACAGCGTGAAGGGCGACATGCCATAGGCGCGCGCGGCCTCGATCTCGCCATAGGGCGTTGCCTTGATCGCGCCCGCGAAAATCTCGGTGGTGTACGCGCAGGTGTTGAGCGTGAACGCGAGCAGCGTGCAGTTCATGCCGCTCCTGAAGAACGCGCTCGTGAGCTCGTGATTGCGGATGATGTCGAGGCTATAGAGGCCCGTATAGCAAAGCAGCAACTGCACGTAGAGCGGCGTGCCGCGGAAGATGTACGTATAGAGCCACACGAGCCGCGAGAGCCACTTGCGCTTCGAGACGCGCGCCACGGCGAGCGGCACCGAGAGGCAGAAACCGAGCGCGATCGAGATCACGAGCAGCCACGCCGTGATGGCGACGCCGGTGAAGTGATAGCCGTCGGTGTCGAGATAGTTGCGCCAGTATTGCTGGATCAGTTGGACGAAGTCTTGCATGGTCTTGGCCTCGCGCGTTTCAGAGATCCGCTTTGCGCACGCCGGTGGAGTAGCGCTTGTCGAGATACATCAGCACGAAGTTCGAGACGGTCGTGATGACGAGGTAGATCGCACCTGCGAGCAGGGTGAAAAAGAAGAAGCGCAAGGTGCCCTTGCCGGCGTCCTGGCTGGCCTTCACGACGTCGGCGAGGCCGATGATCGAGACGAGCGCCGTGGACTTCACGAGCACCTGCCAGTTGTTGCCGATGCCGGGCAGGGCGAAGCGCATCATCTGCGGGAACATGATGCGCGTGAACACCTGCCAGTTGGTCATGCCATAGGCGTGGCCCGCTTCGAGCTGGCCGCGCGGCACCGCGAGAAAGGCGCCGCGGAAGGTCTCGGTGAAGTACGCGCCGTAGATGAAGCCCAGCACGATCACGCCGGCGAGGAACGGGTCGATGTCGATCTGATCCCAGCCGAGGTGGTCGGTGAACATGTTCAGCCAGATCTGCAAGCTATAGAAGAGCAGCAGCATCAGCACGAGATCGGGCACGCCGCGAATGAGCGTGGTGTAGGCCGTGCCCGCGCCATAGACGACACGGTTTTTCGAGAGCTTCGCCGCCGCGCCGATCAGCCCGAGCAGGAACGACAGCACGAGCGAGAGCACCGAGAGCTTGACGGTCTGCCAGGTGCCGGCGAGGATCAGCGGGCCGTAGCCTTGAAGAAACATAGGTGAGTCCTCGACGGGGCGTCGCAACGCTGGACGGCGCCCCGCGAAAGGCGCGGCAGAGGCTGCCGCGGTTCAAGTCCGTTCATGCGCGGCCGGCGTGGCTGGCCGCGTGCTTCGTGACGGCGGCGCTGGCGGGCGCCGTGTGTCTCCGTCTTGTGGTTTTACTTGCCTTTATAGATGTCGAAGTCGAAATACTGCTTCGCGATCTTGTCGAACGTGCCGTCCTTGTGGATCGAGGCCAGTGCGGCGTTGAATTTCGCCTTCAGGTCGGTGTCTTCCTTGCGCAGGCCGATCGCGGTGCCGTCGCCGATCGTGGCCGGATCTTCCACGGCCGGGCCGGCCCACGCGAAGCCCTTGCCGCGCGGCGTCTTCAGAAAACCGAAGTCGGCCTGGACCTCGTCCTGGAGCGTCGCGTCGAGACGGCCCGACATCAGGTCCTGATACACCTGATCCTGATTCTGGTACGTCACGACGTTCACGCCCTTGCCGGCCCAGTGTGCCTTCGCGTAGGCCTCCTGGGTCGAGCCCTGCTCGACGCCCACGTTCTTGCCCTTGAGCGAGGCCACGGTGGGCAGGAGCGGCGAGCCGGCCTTCGCGAGCATGCGCGCGGGCGCGTCGAACATCTTGTCGGAGTAGTCGATCTGCTGGCGGCGCTGGTCGGTGACGGATAGCGACGAGACGATCGCGTCGAACTTGCGGGCCTTGAGCGCCGGAATGATGCCGTCGAGATCGCTTTCGACCCAGACGCATTTCACGTTCATGCGCGCGCAGAGGGCCTTGGTCAGGTCGACGTCGAAACCGACGATCTGGCCACTGGCGTTCTTGGATTCGAACGGCGGATAGCTCGCATCGACGCCGATGCGCACGGTCTTCCAGTCCCTGGCTGCGGCGCTGCCCGCCAACAGGGCGAGCGCGAGGCACACTGCAAACTTCTTCATCATTCTCCTGTCGACCAGGGTTCGCGCTTTGGCGCGTTACGCTGATCCCATGCAAGGCTGGTACGGGTGCGGCGCCGGGTCGGCGCCATTCGACGTCTGCCCGGGGGCCACTTGAGGGCGGGACGGCGGTCCCCTCCCGTGCGGGCCGGCTCGTGGCCGGGCGCCGTTATTCTAGGCGATCAAAAATGCGGGTCGGACGCGTGCCGCGCCGCTGACCTGCACGGGCCGGCCGTGCTCGACCTGCTGCGCCCGACGGCTGTCAGGCAGAGGCCCGAATGGATCCTGAACACGCCGTGCCGAAAAGCGCGGTATTTTACCCGAAGCGGAGGCCGGCGCGGTCGGCCCGGGCGTGGCGTGTGGCTTCGGTCTGACAGACTGAGTGTGGGAACGGGTGGGGGAACGCAATTCAGCGGGCTCCGAACGGGTGTCTCGTGTCAGACATCGCGAGGATCGAGGCCGAAGCACGGCCCGCAATGAAAAACGCCGCGAGACTCGCGTCCCGCGGCGTTTTGCCGATGTTGCGCCGGCGTTTTCCCGATTGCTCGCGGGCTGGGCGATACATCGCCCAGCCCGCGCGGGAGGAGGCGCTTACTGCGCCGCCGGGGCCGAGGCCGCACCCGCACCCTTATGGTCCTTCTGGTGCTGTTGCCAACGCTCGCGCATCTTCTCGTGGCGCTGCTCCATCTTCGCGAAGCGCTCCTTGAGCGCCGAGCTCACCGTGGTCTTCTGCTGGTCGTTCAGCCCGTTATAGAAGGTGAGCCAGGCCTGCGCGGTCTGCTCGCGCAGTTGCGCGTCTTGCTGCTCGACTTGCTGATGCGTGGCGTGCAGCGCGTTCATGTCGAGGATCGGCTGGTTCTTCATCGAGTCGAACTGCTGCTTGACCTGCTCGTGATTCTTGCGCATGGCCTCATGGTTCTGCTTCATGGTGTCGAGCGCGGCTTGCCATTGCTTTTCCTGGGCGGCGTTCAGGTTCAGCTTGTCGTGCAGCTTCTTGAAACCCATCATGAAGTCGCCGTGCATGCCGTGGCCGCCATGCATGCCCGGGCCGCCGTGCATCATGCCGGGGCTGGCCGGAGGCGGCGGCGTCTGGGCGTTGGCGGCGGTGGCGCCGAAACTGAGCGCGAGCGAGGCAGCGGCGATGGCGAGAAGGCGTGAAGTCGTCTTATACATGGTCATGCTCCTGACAAATCCTTGAAGGTGTCCGGTCTGGTACGGCGCCACAGAAAGTTGGGGGCGTCCGCAACCGGTGTCCCTAGCGTATAGAGCGAACCGGCGCCTCGTGTTACGGCCCTCACTGCCGGCATTACGCGACATTGCATGCGCCTTTCGCCGTAACACCTGGTAACCCAAAGCGCGTCCGTGTAAGCAAACGGCTTTCCCGCGCGCGTTACACTTCGTCCCATGGCTACTCAAATTCTGGTTGTCGACGACGACGTCGAACTGCGCGACCTACTGCGCGACTATCTGGCGCGGCAGGGGATCGAGGTGTCGGTGCTGCACGATGCGGGCTCGCTCGAGCGGCGGCTTGAGCGCGAGCGCCCCGACCTGATCGTGCTCGATCTCATGATGCCCGGTGTGGACGGGCTCACCGCGCTGCGCAAGCTGCGCGCGTCGGGCGACGACATTCCCGTGATCATGCTGACCGCCCGCGCCGACGACGTGGACCGCATCGTCGGCCTCGAGCTCGGCGCCGACGACTATCTCGGCAAGCCCTTCAATCCGCGCGAGCTGCTCGCGCGCGTGCAGGCGGTGCTGCGCCGGCGCCGCACGGTGCCCTCGGCCGCCGCGCCCGAGCAGCGCGAGCCGTTCTCGTTCGGCCGCTTCACGCTCGACTTCCAGTCGCGCACGCTGCAGCAGGAAGGCAAGCCCATCATGCTTTCGGGCAGCGAGTTCGCGCTCCTGAAAATCTTCGTGAATAACCCCATGCGCACGCTCACGCGCGAGCGCCTGCTCGAACTGCTGCACGGTCCTGAGTACGACGGCACCGACCGCGGCATCGACGTGCAGGTGTGGCGCCTGCGCCGCATCCTCGAGACCGACCCGTCCACGCCGCGCTTCATCCAGACGGTGCGCGGGCGCGGCTACGTCTTCGTGCCGGATGGCGAGCAGGCGAGCCATGCGCCGGCCGGTTGATTCGCTGTTCGGGCGCTTCGCGCTGCTCTTCATCGGCGTTCTGCTTTTGTCCCACGTCGCGTGGTTCGCGCTGATGCGCCTCGAGCGCGACCAGATGCGCTCGAGCTACGCGGTGGAAGAGGCGGTGTTCCTCGTCGACGCCGTGCGCCAGCACGTGCAGCGCGAGCCCGACCAGCCACTGCCCTCGCGCGTGCAGCTCGTCGACCCGGCGAGCGCCGAGGTGCCCGCGGTCCGGCGCGACATGCCCACCAGCCTGCGCCGTTTCCTCGACGACTTGCGCGACCGCATGCCGGCCGGCTCCGACGTGCGCATCGGCCCGCCCGGGCATCCGCCTATGCTGTGGGTGCGCGGTCCGCAGGACGCGCGCTGGATCGTGGTGCCGGCGCAGCCGCTGCGCCTGATGCGGCCCATCGATCGCGCGATACCCTGGTTCATCATCATCTTCTCCGCGGCGGTGTTCGCGGCGCTGGTGGCCGCGTGGATGCTCCAGCAGCCGCTGCGCGCGCTCGTTCAGGCGGTCGCGCGCTTCGGGCGCGGCCAGCCGGTGCCGCCCTTGCCCGAGCGCGGTCCGCGCGAGATGCGTCAGCTCACGCGCGGCTTCAATCAGATGGTGAAGGAAGTCGAGCGCACCGAGAAAGACCGCGCGGTCATGCTCGCGGGCGTGGCGCACGACTTGAAGACGCCGCTCGCGCGCCTGCGCTTGCGCGCCGAAATGATGGACGAGCAGAAGGTGCGTGACGGCGTGGTGCGCGACGTGGATTCGATGGCGCATATCGTCGACCAGTTTCTGGTGTTCGCGCACGATGGCGCCGACCGCAGCGAGCCCGTCGAGGTGGACGACCAGTGCGAGCGGATCGCGCGCAACTACCGCACGGTGGGCGGCGAGGCGCTCGTCATCGAGCGCCGCCTGAAAGCCGGCGCGGACTTCCGCCTGCCCGCGGCCACCCTCGAGCGCCTGGTGTCGAACCTGCTCGATAACGCGCAGGCCTATGGCGCACCGCCCGTGGTGATCGAGACTTCGCGCGGCGGGGGCGCTTTCACGCTGATCGTGCGCGACCACGGCAAGGGCATCGCCGACCAGGACCTCACGCAGGCGAGCCGGCCGTTCGTGCGGCTCGATCCGGCGCGCGGCGGCAACGGCCACAGCGGCTTGGGCCTTGCGATCGTCGAGCGGCTCGTGCGCCGTGCGGGCGGCGAGATCGTCATCGGCAATGGCGAGAGCGGCGGCCTCGAAGTGAGCATGACCTTTCCGTTCGAGGTGGTCGAGCGCACGGTCGCCGAGGCGGCGCAGATCTGGTGAGCGCCGGCGCGCGGCGCGTATCGGCTGGGGCTGGGGAGTCGTGTACGGCGGGCGCCCGGCGCATGGGCCTGGCCGGTGCCAACCGCGAGTGCACTGCTGGAACTACAGGTGCGGGACCTGGCTGAGTGCCCGGGATGCCGCGATGACGGGCGGGCAATGCCGCCTTATGTCACGGTGTGGGTCACGCTGGCTCACATCGGGCCGCATTGGGCCAAGTGGGCCGAGCGGGTTGCGTCAGGCCGAGAACAGCGTGTCGAGCGCGGAGGCGGCCTCGCTGTCGACAGTGTTGTAGACGACGCTGTCGGCCTCGAAAATGTAGTGCGTCGTGTACTTGCCGAGGCGGGCAAGAATCTCTTCCTGAACCAGCTCGGGTGCGGCTTCGAGCTTCAGGTACCACGCGGTCGATGACAGGCGCGTCTGAAACGCTCCGTACTCGACCATCAACTGGTCGAACGCGAGAGCATCCTGATCGCGGCAGACGATGACCAGATTTCCCTTCATGCATGCCTCCTATGTGCTGAGCGACTTGCTACGGCGATGCGCGCCGCATGATGCCGCGCGCTCCGATCGTTCGATGATACCGCGTCGGAGGCAAAAGCCCTGGACGAGTTCTGCAATTAAGTGAGTAATGACTTTCGCTGATGCGCGCGCCAGCCGGGCCAATCACCAGGTCGCAGCGGCGGTGCGCGGGGGCGTGGCGCCGTCCGAAGCCATCGCTTCGCAGCGGTCGCGGCCTCCCGCCTTCGCCCTGTACAGCGCGAGATCGGCGCGGCTCATCAGGCGCTCGGGCTGATCCTGGGCCGCCGCGAGTTCCGTGATGCCGATGCTCACGCTCAGATAGGCCTCGCTGGGCAGCCCGGCGCAGACGCTCGCCTTCACCTCGCGGCGCAGGCGCTCGATCACGTCGTGCCCGGTGGCGAGCGTGGTGGCCGGCAGCAGGATGCCGAACTCCTCGCCGCCGAGCCGTCCGACGGCGTCGTCGGAGCGTAGTTCGGCGCGGCAGGTCTCGACGAAGTGCTGGAGCGCGCGGTCGCCGGCCGGGTGGCCGAAGCGGTCGTTGATCTGCTTGAAATAGTCGAGGTCGGCGATCGCCATGCACAGCGGCTTGCCGCTCGCGTAGGCGGCGTCGATCTCGCGGCGCAGCAGGTCGAGGAAGTAGCGGCGCGAGAGCGCGCCCGTGAGCGCGTCGTGGCGCGCCTCGGCGGCCAGCAGCGCGTTGGCGGCCTGCAACTGCTCCGCGAGATCGCGGCTCGCGCGGTGCAGGCGCCGTTCGCGCACCCACGAAATCGAGATCACGGCCGCGAGCGCCGCCGTACCCGCCAGCGTGAGGAAAATCAGCAGCCGGTCGCGCCGGTGATTGGCGAGCAGCTCGGGCCACGCGTTGAGCGGATCGACGAGATGGGCGGTGAGCCCCGAATTGAGTCCGCCGCGCTGCTCGTAAAGCGCCGGGGCACGCTGGCGGGGCAATTCCACGAGCGCCTGCGCATCGCTCTCGGGTATCCACGGGGCCTCGCGCGTCGCGGCCGCGCCGGCGCTTTGCAGCGGCAGTTCGGCAAAGCGCTCGCGCAGATAGGTGTTCACGCGGTCGACGGCATTCATTTCCTCGACGTGGGAGCCGGGCAGCGCGAGTCCTTCGAGCTTGCTGTCGTGCGCCATGACGATCACGCCGTTGCTGTCGGAGACAAAGGTGCCCGGGTGCGTGACCCAGTGGCGCAGCCGCGCGATGCTGACCTTGGCGAGCACGGCCCCCACGAGCAGGCCGTTGTCGTAGACCGGCGCGGCCACGAAGATGCCCGGCTCGCCGCTCGACGCGCCCACGCCATAGGTCTCGGAAAACGCGCCGAGCAGGGTGTCGCTCAGATAGTTGCGCTGCCGCATGTCGATGCCCACGTAGGAGATTTTCTCCATGGCGTTGCTCGACGCGATGCAGATGCCGTTGTTGTTCACGAGCCAGATGGCGTCGAAGCCGGAGAAGCCTTGCGCGTCGTGCAGAAAGCCGTTGACGGCCGTGAGCGCGGGGGCGTGCTGCAACGCCTCGCGCCGCGCCAGTTCCGTAGACGAGCGCGACGCGGCATAATTCCCGGCCTCGCCCAGTGCTTGCTGCACCACGTGGGTTTCGGCCATGGTCGCGGGAATGGCGCGCGACATCGAGAGATCGCTTGCAATGACCTCGGCCATGTTGTCGACGACCGAGCGCGTCATCTGGCGTTGCACGCCGAGCGCGGTGTCGAGCTCCTGGCGGACCATGCGGTTGGCGAGCCAGCCCGCGACCAGCCAGCAGACGAGCGCAACCGCCACGACGGCCGCTACCGTGACCACAGGGGGCACCGCAGCCTGACGCAAGAGTCTCCTGTTCATCGGCCTTCTGGTTCGTTCAGGCGCATGGCGCGCAGGGTGCATTGGCGGGTGGGGTGCCCGGTGTCCCGGCAAAACAGGGCAACGCGTGGCCGCGTGTGACAACCGTTTTACAGGCGGCAGCCGTTGCCGTGCGACGATTCTAACTCTCGAATGGCGCGCTTGAACCCGTAGTTGATCCTGCCGTTGAGCCCGCGGCCGCGGCGAGGCGGGCCACGCCGATGCGGCTTGCATGCTTGAGCGCGGTTCTGGGCGTGGGGCGCGCGGTTGAATCTGTCATGAAGGTTGTGTAGTGTCGTGCCGTCCCAGGACAAGGCAAGCCCGCGAGGCTGGCCGCCGGTCCGGTCCGGCCCTGCACCGCATGCCCGGACGGTGCGCCGGTGTAGCGCCCCGGCGATGGCCGGTGCGTCGTCAACGCTAACGAAATACGGTGTCCATGCGTCTTGCCTTTCCCGATCGCGCTGTTCCAGAGCGCCACGCGCGCTACCCGCATGGCTTGCGGGGTTCGCGTGGCCGCGCCCGCCGCTCCGGCCGCTGTACCGGTATTTTCCGCTCGCAGCCGCGGCAACGAGGGGAGGGCGCCTGAATGGACTTCAGCTTCAACCTGAACCGCACGGCCAACGCTTCGGCGTGGCGCGTGCTGCCCAATCGCTGGGATTTCGTGGCGTTCCCGCTCATCATCTGCCTGATCGCCATGGCCGTGGTGGGCTTTCATCA
>JAITTX010000586.1 GCA_031286755.1 Paraburkholderia sp. | reverse complement strand
TACCAGCCGTTCGCGTTGTCGGGTTCGAGCGCGGCGGTGTCGATGGACTGCGTGTTGTACTCGCGGTCGAACACGAGCCAGTCGGCGGACGGGTGATCGAGCTCATCGGCGATCTGGGCCGCGTAAGCCATGCCCTGCTCGTCCACCTTGCCGTGCGCGTTGGCCTGCGGCCACACCGGCTGATGCTTGCGCATCATGCTCGGGAAAATGGGCGCGTCCTTGAGGCTCGAGTAGACGTCGTCGTCATACGGCGTCGTGCCGCCCACGCGCACGTAGCGGAAAGTCCCCCACGGGTCGCGTTCGAGCGGCCCGGTGAGCGCGCCGTAGCGGATCACGTCGTCGCGGAACTTGAGCAGATTCTTCGCGAAGCGGAAGCGCGCGAAATCGTGGTAGATGAGGATCGCGACGGCGTGGCCCAGATAGGCGGGCGTCTTGCCCGCGGGCAGCAGCATGTCTTCGCCGTAGAAGGCCGGGAACGCAATGCCGTCGCGTGCCAGATCCTCGGCGGTGACGATGCGATCGGGCTTGAGATCGTCGCCGAGCAGCGTCAGGTCGAAGCCGTCATAAAGGCGGTCGGCCCGGGTGGCACGCAGAATGAGCGCGTGCGCCTGCTGCTGCGGCCAGTGGGGCATATCCGACGCGCGAACATCGCGTGCGAAGATTTTCGAGCCCGTGACTTTGGCGATGCCGTCGATACGGAACTTGGGGCTACCGTTGGCGGCATCCCATTTGACCGGTGTGAGGAGTTTTTCTTCGAAAAGGGCAGCGAATGCGCGGCTGCCGAACGGCGCCACATATACCGCCACGCCCGCCAGCATGCTGGCTTTGAGAAAACCCCGCCGTGACAGGCCGTGGTTTTTCATGAGGGGACCTCCAGGTGCGTGCGCGACTCGCGAAGGCGACAGTCTGTGCCTTGCGGAGCGGCCCGCATTCTGGCATCCGCATCCGCCCGAGCCCATAGCGATCTTCACATATGGAACTTATTATTGCGCTTATAACCCCGGAGTCATGGGGTTTACGGGGGGTGCGCGCCTGGACTGCGGGCCGTACCCGGAGCCTGATTGTGTAGCCTGCCGGACCGATTCTATCTCGTTTGGGATAGGGGTTGTCCGGGCCATCGCCGCCCCTCGTCTTTCCTGCGAAATCGTCATCTTGCGATCACGTTAGCGCACCGCCCATCCGCCATATTGAACGCAACTTCCAGCAAGGAAGTCAGCGCCAGGCGGCACGCAGGCAGTGCGCATGAAAACACCCCACTCCACCGCTTGCACGGCCGTTGCGCCGGCGCTCCGTCAAACAGGCCTAACCCGACTTTCCTTTTACGGAAGTCCAAAGAGAAGGAGATTCAACATGAACGCGAAGTTCTCGATTGCTTTCGTTGCCATTGCCGTCGCGCTCGGCACGACTTCGGTAGCGGCACAGGCCCAATCGCAGACGCAAGGCAAGACGCGCGACGAAGTCCGCCAGGAACTGGTGCAGGCGCGGCACGACGGCCTGACGCAGTCCAGCCCGACGAATTACCCGCCAAACTCGCAGCAAATCGCGCAGAACAAGGCACATCACGAGGCCGGCACGCATCGCGGCGAGCCTTCGGCGGCCATCGATCAGCACGATATGAAAACGTCCAATTGACCGCGACACCGGCCGCGCCTTCACACCGCGCGGCCGGTAAAAGGATGGAGAAGATAAAGTTGCAGCGCGCGCTACCGCGCTATATCTGCCGCGCCGGAAAGTGCAGCCAGAACGTCGTGCGGACATGTGGTTCGCTCTCGACGCCGCAGGTCCCGCCGTGGCTCTCCATGATGGACTTGACGATGGCGAGCCCCAGCCCTGTCCCGGCGCTCCCGCCATTCCCGGGCGCGGCGTTGCGCCTCGACGGATCGACACGGTAAAAGCGTTCGAAGATTTTCTCCCGATGCTCCGCGTCAATGCCGGGCCCCGTGTCCGAAACCTTCACCAGTACTCCTGATCCGGATGGTTCGCACTCGATAACGATCTTCGATCCTTGTGGCGCATGCGCGAGCGCATTGGAGAGCAGGTTGCTCAGCGCCCGCTGGTAGAGCATGAGATCGGCCTGCAACCTGCCCTCGCCGCACACTTCCAGTTCGACGGACGCGTCCTCCGCCATGGGCTCGTAATAGCCTGCCACGCGTTGCGCCTCCTGCACGGCGTCGAGATCGCGCAGGCCGGGGGGATGTCTCGCGCTCTCCGAGCGCGCGAGAAACAACATGTCTTCGATCATGCGCGAGAGCCGCTGGTATTCGTCGATGCTCGACTCGATGATGCTGCGGTACTCCTCGGCCGTTCTGGGCTGCGAGAGCGCCACCTGAGCGCCCGCCACGAGGTTCGTCAAGGGCGTGCGCATGTCGTGCGCGAGATTCGACGAGAACTGGCTCAGCCGCACGAACGATTCGTTCAGCCTGGCCAGCATGCCGTTGAACGCCCGCCCCAGTTCCCGCAATTCGCCGGCCGTATCCAGTTCCGGCATGGGCTGCGCGAGGCGCGCGGTGGACATGTCCTCCGCGCGCTTCACGAGTTGCCGCAGCGGGCTCAAGCCGAGCATTGCGATGCCGTACGCGAGCGCCGCCGCCAGCAGCACGCCGAGCACCTCGATCGCGACGATCGTGTACGCGTACCCGCGCAGCAGCGCGTAGTCGCCCGACTCGTCCAGTTGAATCACGACGCGCACCGTCTCATGGCCCTTGCCCTGCAGCGTCACGCGCGAAGCCACGTAGCGCCGCTTCGAGCGCTTGTCGGCGTAGAGCGTCATGCTCTGCGGCAACGGCCCCGCGAGCACCGGCGGGTAAGGCTTGAAGTCCTGCGTTTCGAGTATGCGCGCTCCCGCTGCGTCGAACAGGCCGAGATCGAGGCGTTGATGCCCGTGAAGCTGGTCGATCCAGATCTCCGAATGCCGCACGATTTCATCGCTGTCCCGAACGCGCGCGAGATGGTCCTCCAGCGCGCTCAAGGTGGTCACGAGCTCCTGCGATGCGGTGTTGTCGATGCGCGTCTTGAGCGCGTGATAGAGCGCGAGGCCGCTCAACGCGAGAATGGCCGAGGTCGATACGACGATCAGGACGGTGAGGCGCGCGCGTAGTGTGGTGGGCAACAGGCGCTTGATCATGAATCGATGGCGTCCCGCTCTTCCAGGACGTAACCCATGCCCCTGACCGTGTGGATGAGCCGGGTTTCGTAGGGGTCGTCGATCTTCACCCTGAGCCGCCGTATGGCGGCGTCCACCACGTTGGTGTCGCTGCTGAAATTCATGTCCCAGACCTGCGAGGCGATCGTCGCGCGCGGCAGGATCTCGCCGGAGCGGCGCATCAGCAGCCACAGCAGCGAGAACTCCTTCGAGGTCAGCAAAATGGTCTTGCCCTGCCGCGTGGCCTTGCGACGCGTGAGGTCCAGATGGAGATCGGCCACGCTCAGGGTCGTGGCCTCGCGCGGCTGCCCGCGCCGCAAGATGGAGCGCACGCGCGCCAGCAGCTCGACGAAGTCGAAAGGCTTGGCCATGTAGTCGTCGGCGCCGAGCTCGAGGCCCTTGACGCGGTCGCCCACGTCGTCGCGCGCGGTGAGGAAGAGAACGGGCGTGGCGCGCTCTCTGCGCAGCGCCTCGATCACGCTCCAGCCATCGCGCCCGGGGAGCATCACGTCGAGCACGATCAGGTCGTAGTGCTCCGTGCTCGCCTGGTGCAGGCCGGTTACGCCGTCCTCCACCCAGTCGACGACGTAGCCCGCCTCCGAGAGGCCTTTTTGAAGGTATTTTCCGGTCTTCGGTTCGTCTTCGACGATCAATATGCGCATGTGCGTTCCACCTGCAATTCCACCTGCAATTTCATCTGCACTTCAACTCGACGTATCGCTCCCGCCACCGGTTTTGAGCCCGCGGATGGCGCGCCAGCGGTCTCTCATGCCGAGGCAATCGAGCGCCAGCCTGCGCAGCGAGCCCGCATGCGCGACCCGATACAGCACGGGCAGCACCAGCAGCGTCAGCGCCGTCGAGGAGAGAATGCCCCCTATCACGACGGTGGCGAGCGGCCGCTGAACCTCCGCGCCCGTGCCGGTGGCGAATGCCATGGGCAGAAAGCCAAGCGAGGCGACGAGTGCCGTCATCAAGACCGGGCGCAGCCGCGTGAGCGCGCCGTCGCGCACGGCGTCCGGCAAATCGGCTCCATCTTCGCGCAATTTCCGTATGAAAGAAATCATGACGAGGCCATTGAGCACCGCCACCCCGGAGAGCGCAATGAAACCCACTGCGGCCGTAATCGAGAGCGGAATCCCGCGCAGCCACAGCGACACCACACCGCCACTGAGCGCGAAGGGAATGCCGGTGAACACGAGCAAGCCGTCCTTCGCGTTATTGAACATGATGAACAGCAGGACAAAGACCATCAGGAGCGCAACCGGCACGACGATCTTCAGGCGCTCGCTCGCGCTTTGCAATTGCTCGAATTGGCCGCCCCACGAAATCCAGTAACCGGCCGGCACCTGGACGTCCTGGTGGATCTGCTCCTGCGCGTCGGCCACGAACGAGCCCACGTCGCGGTCGCGGACATTGGCCGTCACCACCACGCGGCGCTTGCCGCTTTCCCGGCTGATCTGATTCGGCCCCGGGCCGATCTTCACCGTGGCCAGTTCCGAGAGCGGCACGTAAGGCGCGAACGCGGCGCCGCTGCCCGTCGTGGCCGTTGCCGCCATCGTCGTCGCAGGCACGTTTGCCGTAACCGGCAACGCGATCGGCAGGCGCTTGATGGCCTCCACATCGGAGCGCAGTTCCTCCGGCAGACGCACCACGATGTCGAAGCGCCGGTCGCCCTGGAACAGCGTGCCCGCCTTCTGGCCGCCCACCGCGGCCGCCACCGTGTCCTGCACGTCCGCGACGCTCACGCCATAGCGGGCCAGCTTGTCGCGATCCAGATCGATCGTGAGCACCGGCAGGCCCGTGGTCTGCTCGACCTTGACCTCGGTGGCGCCCGGCACCTTCTGCAACGCAGCGGCAATTTCGTTGGCCGTCGTGTTGAGCACGTTCATGTCGTCGCCGAACACCTTGACGGCCACGTCGCTGCGCACGCCCGAAATCAGCTCGTTAAAACGCAACTGGATCGGCTGCGAGAATTCGTAGACGTTGCCGGGGAATTCGGCCAGGACCGCTTCGATTTCCTTCATCAGGTCCTCGCGCGATTTGCCCGGGTCGGGCCACTGCTCCTGCGGCTTGAGCATGATATAGCCGTCCGATGCGTTGGGCGGCATCGGATCCGCCGCGATTTCCGCGGTGCCCGTGCGCGCGAACACGCGCTCAATCTCGGGAAACTTCTCCTTGAGCGCCTTCTCGATCGACTTCTCCATCTCCACCGATTGCGTGAGGCTCGTGCCCGGAATGCGCTGCGCGGAAATGGCGAGGTCGCCCTCGTTCAGGCTGGGGATGAACTCGCTGCCAAGGCGCGTGGCCAGCAGCAAGGTGGCGGCGACGATGACCACAGCGCCGATCAGCACGCGCTTCGGACGGCCCATGAACGTATCCAGCACCGGCTCATAGGCACGCCGGGCCCAGCCCATCACGCGATTCTCCTTCTCCTCCACGCGCGAGCCGATGAACAGCACCACCGCTGCCGGAATGAAGGTCACCGTGAGCACCATGGCGGCGGCGAGCGCCATCACCACCGTGACGGCCATCGGGTGGAACATCTTTCCTTCCACGCCGGTCAGCGCGAAGATCGGCAGGTAGACAACCATGATGATCAGTTGACCGAAGATCAGCGCCCGGCGCGCCTCGCGCGAGGCCTCCATCACTTCGGCGAAACGCTCCTCGCGAGTGAGCGGCCGCCCCACGGCGGCCTGCGTGTGCGCGAGACGCCGTATGCAGTTCTCGACAATCACGACGGCGCCGTCGACGATGATGCCGAAGTCGAGCGCGCCCAGGCTCATCAGGTTCGCGCTGACTTTCGCGTTGACCATGCCCGTGAACGTCATGAGCATCGAAAGCGGAATGACGAGCGCGGTAATGAGCGCCGCCCGGATGTTGCCGAGAAAAACGAACAGCACGGCAATCACGAGAACGGCGCCTTCGAGCAGATTCTTCTTGACGGTCCGCACGGCTTTCTCGACCAGCACGGTGCGGTCGTAAACGGGCACGGCCTTCACGCCGGGCGGCAGCGTGCGGTTGACCTCGTCCATTTTCAGCGCCACCGCCTTCGCCACGGTGCGGCTGTTTTCGCCCATCAGCATGAATACGGTGCCAAGCACGACTTCCTTGCCGTTCTCGGTCGCGGCGCCCGAGCGCAACTCCCGGCCGATGCCCACCTGCCCGACGTCCTTCATGCGCACCGGCACCCCGCCCGCGTTCGTCAGCACGATGTTGGCCACGTCCTCGAGCTCGCGCGCCTGCCCCGGCACGCGCACGAGATATTGCTCGCCCTCGCGCTCGATGTAGCCAGCGCCGACGTTCTCGTTGTTGCGCTCCAGCGCGCGCACGACGTCCGCGAGCGTCAGCCCGTACGACATCAGCCGGGTGGGATTCGGCGCGACGCGATACTCCTTGACGTAGCCGCCGATCGAGTTGACGTCGGTGACGCCCGGCACGTTGCGCAATTGCGGCTTCACGACCCAGTCCTGCAGTTCGCGCAGATCCCCTTGCGTATAGGGCTTGCCGTCGGGTTTGCGCGCGCTTTCCGAAGCTTCCACGGTCCAGAGAAAAATCTCGCCAAGGCCCGTCGAGGTGGGCCCCATCGACGGCGTGGCGCCCGGCGGAAGCTTGTCTTTCGCCTCCTGAATGCGCTCGTTGACGAGTTGCCGGGCAAAATAAATGTCCGTGCCGTCCGGGAAGAGGACTGGCACCTGGGACAGGCCATAGCGCGAAATCGAGCGCGTCACCGCCCGATCCGGCAGGCCCGCCATGGCGGTCTCGATCGGCCAGGTAATGCGCTGCTCCGCTTCGAGCGGCGAGTATCCGGGCGCGGCGGTATTGATCTGCACCTGCACGTTCGTGATGTCCGGCACGGCGTCGATGGGCAACTGCTTATAGCTGCCGATACCGAGCGCCGCCACCGCGACGGTGGCCAGCATCACGAGCCAGCGATGCGCAATGGCAAAGCCAATTAACCGCTCAAACATTTTCGATCATCCTCGGACCAGACTTGAATATTCGCCGGCGCGTCCGCGCTTGCGCACCGGGTTTGCGTACCTGCATGCGCGTGCCGCCCTGCGCGATTCCCCACGGCGCGAACGCGTCACTCTTCCATGCTGTCCTTGGCCAGTTCGGCCTTCAGCACGAAGCTGTTCGCCGCCACATAGCGCTGGCCGCCTTTGAGCCCGCCCAGCACTTCCACGGTCTCCTCGTCGCGGTGCCCGAGTTCCACGGGCTGCGCGACGAACCCCTTCGGCGACTGGACGAACACCGAAGCCGCGCCGTTGACGTCCTGAATCGCGCTGGCCTTGATGGCGAGCGGCACCTCCTGCTCTCCCGCGCCCACCGCCACGTTCACGAACAGGCCGGGCCGCCACGCGCCCTCGGGATTCGCGAGCACCACGCGCGCGGGCGCCGTGCGCGTCTGCTCGCCGAGCAGGGCGCCCACATACGACACCGAGCCGGTGGCGCTGGATTCGAAAGCCGCCGCGCTCACCGTGGCCTCGCGCCCGACCCTCACGTCGTTCAGGCGCTGCGCCGGCACGGCCATTTCCGCCCAGACCGAAGACAGATCGGAGATCACGAAGACGTTGGCATCGGCCGCGATGGATTCACCCGCCGTCAAATGCTTCTCGACGATCGTTCCGGCGAACGGCGCCCGCAATTCATAGAGGCTCAGCGCGGACGCGGACGCCGCGGCATTGAGCGCGGCCAGCTTCTGGCGCGCGTTCTGCGCCGCGATCTCGGCTTCGCGCAGTTGCACCTGGGCCTGCTGATAATCCTGCTCCGCCGAGATCTTTTCCTCCCAGAGCGTCTTTTCGCGCTGATATGCCGTGCGCGCCGCCGAGAGGCGCCGCTCCGCCGTCAGCAATTCACTTCTCCGGTCGGCGAGATCCGTGCTCGCGATGACGGCAAGCACCTCGCCCTTTTGCACGCGCTGCCCGATCGACACGTTCACGCGCTCGACCACGCCCGCGACGCGCGGAACGACGTGCGCGGTCTTGTCCTCGTTGAACTTGATCTCGCCCGGCAACTGGAAGCTGCTGCGAACCTGCGCGGGCCCCACGGTGGCAAGCGCGATATTCGCG
Source organism: Paraburkholderia sp. (assembly GCA_031286755.1). Lineage (GTDB taxonomy): Bacteria > Pseudomonadota > Gammaproteobacteria > Burkholderiales > Burkholderiaceae > Paraburkholderia. The sequence continues at coordinate 1,186 of JAITTX010000586.1, read as the reverse complement.
GCCTTGATCTGCGATGGCGTCAGCGCAACCACGCCATCGGCGCGCGCGAAATTGATCGAGCCGGAACGTCCATCGACCCGAATGCCAATTGCCGCATCGAAAACGTGTGGTGCGCCAATGCCCGTCGTGCTGGTGAATTTGCCGTCCTTGCCCGTGAATTTGAGCATCTCGCGCGAGCCGTCGTAACGCGTGATCGTGGCGCTCACCGTGGCGCGATCGGGCACCGGTTTGCCGTCCACGAACGGATAGACGATCAGGCGCGCGTCGCCCGCCTTCTCGGCGAGCACCACCTCGGCGCTCAGTTGCCCATCGGCAACGATCTGGCCGCCGTGGGGCCCGGCGTCTTCGGCGCCGCGCGCTTCTGGCGCGCTGGCTACCGTGCCTTTTTGCGCGCTCCGTTCCCCCGAAAGCGCATAGGCGCCAATGGCGATGCCAAGTAAAAGTGCGGTCGCCGCAACGGCGATCTTGTGTTTGCGCGGCATGATCGATCCTTCAGTTCAAGCGGGAATTCAAGCGGGTCGGGCTGTCGCGATCCTGGACGAGCGGCGTGCCCACGAGCCGGCCGATATCGGCATAGGCCTGGTGTGCGGCGCTCAGCGCCTTCACGTATTGGGACTGCCCCTGAAACAGCGTGCGTTGCGCATCGAGCACTTCGAGGAAGCTGAACTTGCCCAGTTGGAATCCGCGCTGCATGGCCTCCAGCGTCTGCTTCGCGGCGGGCAGCACGTCGTCCTTGAGGCGGCGCGCTTCCTGCACGGCATTCTCGTAGCCCGACCAGGACTGCGCGAGCTCCAGCCGCAAGCCCGCCCTGGCGCTGTCGAGGTCGGCGCTCGCCTTCTCGGCGTTGTGGGAAGCTTCCAGAATCGCGCCCTTGTTGGTATCGAAGAGCGGCAGCGGAATGGACACTCCGACAACTGCCTGGTTGTCCGGAATACCCGCGGTGATGACCCGCTTCATGCCGGCGCTCACGGTGATATCGGGAATGCGCCGCGCTTTCTCGACATTCACGAGCGCGTTGCTGCGCAGCCATTCGGCCTGCGCGGCGCGCGCCGAAGGCGACTCGTCGAGCCGCGACTGCAACGCCGACAACGGCTCGATCTCGGGAAGCGCATCGAGGTCGCCCGTCACGGCGCGGTTGCGCACCTCGAGGCTGCCCGTGACGTTCGCGAGTTTCGCCAGCGCGAGC
>JAITTX010000574.1 GCA_031286755.1 Paraburkholderia sp. | reverse complement strand
AGCGCCTGGATTTCAGGCTGCCGGAAGTTTCCTTTTGGAACGGGAGGGCTTGCTGGGGGGCGGAGCCGCTTCGGTAGCTTCGGATGCCCCCGGCACGGCGGCGCCCGTCGACATCCAGAGCACCAGCGCGTCCTCCTTGCTGGTGGAAACGGCGAAGTGGCCGGTGCGGCTGTCGAAATAGAGGCTGTCGCCGGCTTCGAGATGCGTTGGGGTGTAGAGCTCGGTGTGCAGGCACACGCTGCCGCTGATCACATAGATGAATTCCTCGCCCTCATGCCGCCCCCAGTCTTCGAATGCGTCCACTGAATGGGCCGTGATGCGCACGAGAAACGGCAGCATGGCCTTGTGCGCGAGCTCCGTGGCGAGCAGCTCCATCTTGTAGCCCCGATACGCATGCGGCTTGCCCGCGCCGCGGCGCGTGAGCGCGCGGCGGCCGCCGACTTCGAGCTTCGGCGTGGAGCCGAACAGCTCGCCCAGATCGATCTTGAGGCCGGCAACGATCTTCTGGAGCACGTCGAAGGTGGGCGACATCAGACCGTTTTCGATTTTGGAAAGCGTGGAGCGAGACACGCCGCACACGTGGCTCGCGTGCTCGAGCGTCAGGTCGAGGGCAAGACGGGCGGCGCGGACGCGGCGGCCGAGGTCTGTGGCTGATGAGGCCGCCGATTGCGTGAGCGTGGTGTCCATGAGCGGTGAGGGGCGGGGCAAGTGTTCTGGCACGTTTCCGATCATAGCAAACTGTCGCTTTTAGGAAACATCGGCCGGATGGCTAACATTTGCGGTCTGCCTGTCGTGCCGCAGTGGCTTGCCAGTGTGTATTGATTGCATCTGGAATGTTCAGGGAGCCGAATTAACTATCTTTAAAGATTGAGATGGATCTTGTCATCGCAGAAAAGGTCTTTTAATACGGCAAGAATCTGAATAGAGCCTCGATCTGCGTCGCGTGGTCACGCGACGAACCGTATGGCGATCCTTATTATTTGATTTGACGACATAGATCAAGTTTGGAGAGAAAAATGCGCGACGAACGTCTCGAACTCCTGTTGGCCATATCGCGAAGAACACTCGGCATCAAGCACTTCGAATTGACAGGCAAGCAAACTGCGGATTGCCACCTGGTTAGCGTCGAAGACGTTGGCCGCGCGCTTGAATCCGCCTATGACGCGGGGCTGATTGTCGGTCGGCGTGTTGGCCGCGCCGAATGCATGGAAGAGTCTTGAGCGCGGCGCACTGGCGCACATGCCGCCAGCATGCGCTGTTTTCCGTATCTTCTTGCGTCTTCCCGGTTGCGCCGGATCCCGCGCTGGCATTCAGCCGAATCAGTTGTTTCGCGCGTGCGCCTCAATCCCTTCCTGCTGTCCCTTGTCAGACAGACAACCTGTCCGTGAAGCATTCGGGCAGCGTTTCCTCTCGCTGATCCATCCCTTCGGCCCGGCCTGACCCGATATCGCCTTTGCGTTTCCAGCCGGAAATAGCGCCGGAAGCTTGATGTTTCCGATAGGAAATTCGAGCCATCGAGCCGCTGCATGACACCCGGCACGCTGTTGGGGGCGCTTGTCGAAGCACGGACCTACGCACAGGCAAACTCTCGCGCCGATTCTCTATGTCGTGAAATATCGCGATTCCGGAGAAGCTGTGCGGCGAGCAATGACCGGGCCGGCGATATTCAGGCGGCGCATCTGTTTATTCTGGATTGCAGATTAAAGGCGCGACGCGATCGATGCCCTCGGAAGCTGACTGACCGATTCCGCAGCGCGCGCCCACGTATCTGAACGTGTTCGTTGCGCGCGTCAGGCGAGCCCGCGCAGCGGCTCGAGCGACCAGCCATGCGGTACGCCATGCACGGCGAAGAACCATGCGGCAACCCATGAAGCGGCCACGACGATCAGATCGCACCGGCCGCTGCGCCACAGATTCAGCGAGTGACGCCGCGCGATCCATGGCACGCCGAGCGGATTCGGCCAGTCCGCAAACAAATGGATCAGCCCGCCGCACGCGAAGCCGAATGCCGGCGCGGCAACGCCCAGGTGCCCCAGCTCGCGGTACGACCACCACAGCAGCGCAATCCAGCCGACGCCCCAATGCGTGAAGGTCCGATGGGTGATCCAGAGCCTGCGCTTCTTGCTCCACCACGCCACCTCCAGCCAGTCGGGCGCCGTGCCGCCGGCCACGCCCGCAATGAACGCCAGTGCGGCATAGAGATGCCATGGGCTGTCCGCCCCGGTGCGGGTGACGATTGCTGCGGCGATGACGCCGGCGGCCCAGCCTGTGGCGTGATGTGCGGTCCCTGATGCCATGAAGCGGTGTAGTGCAAAGTCGAAAGAGGGCGCAATCTTCGCAGATGCAACGGCTTCGCGACAGGGGGTGACGCGCGGAATTCACCGCGCGCCGTTCGAGACATCAGGTCGTGCAGCGCGCCACGGCGAAGCGCAGTTCTTCTTCGGGCGGATCGTTCGAGCTGGACGCGCCGTGCGTCACGCGGATCACCGATCCATCGCCGTTCGGCGTGAGCGTGACGAAGTACGATGCGTTCCAGCGCGCGCCCACGGTGAGTTCGGTTGCATTGCCGGAATGCGATTCGTGCGTGCGTGGCAGGCGGTTTCTGAGGCAACTCGCGATCGACGAAGGCGGGCGTGCCGAAGATGCGTACACCATCGCTTCATTATCCGAGGCGGTGTTGGGCGGCGACGATCCACAGGCGGCGACGAGTGCGAGTGGCAGGGCGGCGACGAGGCGTTGCGTGAGGGTATTCATGAGCGTCGTAGCGAATGCAGGGCGAAAAGCAACGCGAGATGCGCTGCGGCGAACGTGTTCATGAGTATAGGCACCGGTCTGACAGTGCAGGTTCACACAGAAGTAAAAAGATGCAACAGAGAAGGCGCCACATGTGAAGGCGCGCAGGTCGCCGGCGCTGCCTATACGAAAGTTGCCGATGCGAAATTGAGAAAACGCGGAGCCAGGTTCCTGGGCAAAGCCGCGGCGAGGGCGCAGGAGAAGAGAGCGGGAGAGGAGCGCAGTAAAGCCGCTCGAACGAGGCGCAAGAAAAAACGCACACGCGGTTGTGCCGCATGTGCGCTGGATGGTGCGCGGGCAGGGTGGCGGAGCGCCCCGCCTGCCCGAAGACGTGCGCCGCGAGGCGCAAGCGGGTGCGCTTTAGAAGCGGTGACGCAGACCGATCGTCGCGGCAACCTGGTTGCCCGTCGACGAAGGCGACAGCGTGTTGATCGCCGCGATGTTGGCGACCGGCACGCCGTTCTGCATTCCGAGCGAACCCGATGCATGCTGGTACACGCCGGCGAGGTAGACGTCGGTGCGCTTGCTGAGCGAGTAGTCGGTGCCGACCATGACGGTGTGCCACTTCGGATGCTGATCGCCAGCGCCGGTGCCGGTCACGGTGCCGTCAGTGAACGTGTACGAACCCATGAGCGAGAGCGCCGGCGTGAAGTGGTAGGCGCCGTTGATTTCGTAGTTGTTCAGGTGCATGTTCAGGCCGCTGACGCCGGCGATATTCATGCCGCCGCTGCCGAGGCTTTGCAGGCCGTCGATCTGCGAGTGCGAATACACAAAACCGAACTGCGCTGCGCCGTACGTGTAGTTCACGCCGGCACCGTAGCTGCGCTGCGAGCGCGCCGAGATGTTCTGGTCGGCCGAGGCCGCGCCGTTCGCGTTGCCGCCGTAGGTGCCCGAATTGTTCAGTTGCAGGTAGCCGGCCGCGAGACTGAGCGGGCCGTGGTTGTACGATGCGCCGGCACTCCATGCGCGGCTGTTGGAGAAGCCACCGGCCTCGTTCGAGAAGCCATACATGCCGCCGAACTGGAAGCCCGAGTAGTCCGCGCTCGAGTACTTGACCGCGTTCTTGATCGAGAACGACTGCGCGAAGTTATCGTTGTCGAACGGGTGGCCGGCCAGGTTGTTGCCGTAGCCCATGCCCGCTTCCGAAAGCGGCGCGAGGTACTGGTTCATCGAGTCGTACTGGCGGCCGAGGGTCAGCGTGCCGTACTTGTCGCTTTGCACACCGACGAAGGCTTGACGGTTGAAGCCGCTGTCGCCGTTCTGGAATCCGCCGTTATTGAGGTTGAAGCCGCTCTCCAACGTGAAGATCGCCTTCATGCCGCCGCCGAGGTCTTCAGCGCCTTTGAGGCCGAAGTAGTTGTGCGACATCGCTCCGCCGCCTTGCATCCACTGGCTGTGGCCGCCGGCATTGTTCGTGTAGAGCAGGCCGGCATCCAGCGAGCCATACAGGGTTACGCTGCTTTGCGCATGTGCGCCCATTGCAAATGCACCGAGAACGCCAGCGACGATAAGGGTTTTTTTCATGCTTTTAACTCCGGACTGTACTTGGGAATCTCACAGGGAACGATTGATGAGGTGTTCCAGTGGTCTGAAGATTCGGCTCGAAGTGTATTCCGGCAATCTCGACGATTTATTCTGCACGGCGCAACAATACGTTTTCAAAACTGTAATGACCGTTTTTGTTTTTGTAAGTCACTGCGCGGAAAGGGTTTTTCAGAATGATTTGAAGGTGCGGCAAAACGCACCATATCGAGATAATGTGGTGCGAGTGCGACGCCCGCGTGTGGCTTATCAGGCAGGCGTGAGCGCCAGCGTGGTATTTATTACTGGATATTTCAATCGATTTGTGAAAGGTACTGTTCCAGTTTGTGCGATCTATCGACGTGGATTCTAGCGTTACAATTCGTTTAGCCCTCGACCAAGGGTGGTCTTTTTCATCTGTTTTACGCGGCCTTCGGGCCGCGTTTTTTTTTTGGATGTTGCCATCGAGCTATTTCTGAATCGAATCGAGGTGTGAAAGAAAGTATTGCTAAAAATGAGAAGGGGCATATTGCCGCATTTGAATGCGAAAATGTCATAGCTATTTTAAGCAATTACTTTAAATAACCGATTCCTTTGAATGCCTCCGGATTCCCGCGCTTTCGGGGGCGGTAAAGAGGGTGCCGGAAGGGGCGCGCGACCGCCCGTTGGGTGCTTGCGGTTAAAATTCTGTCCCTGCCGCGATGCCACGCGGCAGCCTCCGCAGAACCCGATGGAAACCGCCATGACCGATTCTTCGCCCGCCGTCTCTCCCGCCGATCCCTCCGGGGACACCTTTCAGGACCCGGGCACCGACTCGTCCGAAGTGATCCAGGATCCTCGCCTGTGGTGCAAGGACGGCTGGACGGCGCGGGTCATCAAGAACCAGGACGACGACGGCTGGGCCGTCGAGATGATCAAGGACGGCGAGCCGGAGCCCGCGCTGGTCGGCCCGTGGACCATGGGCCGCGACAAGAAGAATCCGAAGCCGCTCGACACCTCGGCGTTCAACACGCTGGTGAAAACGGCGTCCGAGGTCTTGCGCCGCCATGAGCAGCAACTGCACGCCATGCTGCACAAGCGCGTGGGCCTGCGCACCGGCGACGGCGACATCGACGTGACCCTCGATATCGTGCCCGACGAATACGAGCCCTACGCGCTGCTCACGGCGCTCGATGCATTTGGCGAGCAGATCGCGCAGGTGCGCGTCGCGCCCACTTTCAAGCTGACCAAGGCGCGCGCCGAGACGTGGGCCGAAGGCGGCTTCGGCCGTATCGATTGACGCACGCGAGCGTAGGGGCCGGCATCGGCGAGAGGGGCGCTTCAGTCCTGCTGGCAGAAAATCGCGGTCAATAACGGTCCGGCATGATGGACGATGGCGGTGTTGCCGGCCGCGTCGAGCGCGGCTTGCACCCTGGATTGCGTGGCCACGACCACTGCGCCATAGGCCGATCGGGCAATGGGCTTGCCGCTGCCGGTCCGGAAGAGCGGGTCGTCTTGCTGGAAGCCCACGATCGCGAACACGCTGAAACCGTAGGCCGTCAGGTGCTCGCCGCGCGCCGGCCAGAACGCGTTGATCGAATTGCTTTCGACCCTCATGGGCTTGGCGTTGATCAGCTTCTGGTCGATGAGCCCGGAGATGAAGGTGTGCGCCGATTCCTTGCAGGTCAGCGCGTCGTCGAGCGCCGCGGCGTGGCTGGCGGGCGACACGAAGGGCAGTGCCCCGAGCAGAAAAGCAGCAAAAGTAAGACGTTTCATTGGAATTCTGGCGAGTGGGCTGCGCTGATGCCAGGCATCGCCCTGGAATGCCCGGGGGCCGGTGCGAAGGGTTGCACTGTACGCGGGTTCAGGCGAGCTTGCTTGCAGCGCCGCAATGAGGGCCATGACCGCGCCCCGCGCGCGATGCGGTCTCGCACCTTTCAATTTCGATTCCACGGCCGGAAAACCTGCAAGTTTTCTGGAAGCCGTATATTATTTCCCGGTTATGACTGGAAAAGACAAACCTGCCAAACCGGCCCCGCGAGTGGTGCCGCAGCCGCGCACGTGGGACGCGCGCGCAGCGCGCTGGCTCGTGACGCCGCTCGTGCCTACCTTCGTCACTCCCAACCACCTGACCACGCTGCGCCTGTTGATCGGCCTGGCTGGCGCTTTCTATCTGGCGCGCGGTGACTTTCTGCACGTCAATATTGGCGCATTTCTGATTGTTTTGTCGAATTTCGTTGATCACACGGACGGCGAGCTCGCGCGGATCAGCGGCAAAACCAGCCGTATCGGTCATTTCTACGATCTTGCCGCCGACGCGCTGACGACCGTTCTCCTGTTCCTCGGCATGGG
>JAITTX010000513.1 GCA_031286755.1 Paraburkholderia sp. | reverse complement strand
ATTCAGGGCACATAAGCGCCGCGCGCATTGAGCGTGCGCTCGGACTGCTCGAGCTGCGCCACGGCGCCCGCGCCCTCCAGCGCCAGCAAGTGCGCGACGAGCGATTCGGCAAGCGCCGTGGCCGCCACCAGCGAGGGGAAGAACGACGGGCTCTCGTGCGTGAAGATCAGCACTTTTTCGGCGTTGAGCGCGATAGGCGAGACGGCGCTATCGGTGATGGCGATGAGCCGGCTGCCCTTTTCGAGCGCCGCTTCGGCCACGCGCACGGCCTCGACCGAATACGGCGCGAAGCTCACGACGATGGTCGCGCTATCGCGCTCGATGCCGAGCAGTTGCATTTCGAGCGTGCCGGCCTCGCCGCCCAGCAGCGAGACCGAGGGACGAAAGAGCCGGTAGCCGTACACGAGGCCGAACGCCACCGCGTAGCACGAGCGAAAGCCCGCCGCGTGCACGTGCTTCGCTTTCTTCAGAATGCGCGCGGCCTCGACCATGGTGCGCGCATTGTGCGCCGCGCTCGCTTCGAGATTGTGCTGCTGGGCCAGCAACAGATCGCGCGCCAGCGCGTCCTTCGCGCTGCCCGCCACGAGCGAGCGGGCACGGCTCGAAAGCGGCTCGGGACGCGTGCGCACGCGCGCGACGAACAGGTCGCGCAACTCGTTCCAGCCCGGAAAGCCGAGTTGCTGCGAGAGCCGCACGAGCGACGCGGGCTGCACCTGGGCGCGCTCCGCGACCTTGCGCATGGACGAGACGGCCACCTCGTCGGGATGATCGAGCAGGAACGCCGCCCCGGTCTGGAATTGCGGGCTCAGATCGGAGAAGCGCGCGCGAATGAGCGCGGCAAGCTGGTCGAAGCTTTCTGGCATGCGGAGGGCTGACGGGCGGTGGATGACAACAAATGTTACCATCGGTGTTGCCGGATGTTGCTGAAACGGGCTCGGTTCAAAACACCAGCCGGCTTCAATCCATACCCGCCTCCTCCGCACATCCCGCCGCTTGCAACGCCGCATGAGCGGCCTGCGCCGCCTGCCGGAACGACGCATTCCCCGCCGCAAAACCCGCCTTCTGGTCCGCCTGCCCCGCCGCTACCGCAAGGTCCTCGCAACGCAACCGCTTGCTCCATGGACTCCCGTCGTCCTTGACGATCACGAAATCGTCCGGATGACCGCGTAGATACCGGACAGTGAAAACGTCGCCGCTACCGGGGTAGCGGGTGGCGTTCTGCGATGGATAGACGTTGAAGTCGTCGCTCTCGAACGTGGTCTCGACGACCATGCCGTCCGCAGGGCGAATCAGCACGTGATATCCCACGACGTTCTGATTGTTATAAACGGTGCTCGTGGGAAACGTTCCGGTGATGGTCGCCGGCGCCTGATCGCCGAAGCGATAAATCAGCCCCACGCCCAGATTCGGACCGGCGAGCAGGTTCAGAAACGCGTAGCCGACAATGAAGGGGATCACCCACAGAATCACGCGGCGACGCAACTGGAGCGCAACGCCGGCGATGAGAAACGAAGAGAGTATCGCGACTGCGACGAATTCGAAGCGCCAGTGCGTCAACCACCATATGACGTGCACGACCGGTATGAACCTCGCGCTGCTGGCTGCGAGACGATGTTCGGGGGGACGCCATGCATCGGCTGCGGCGGCCGGCGTGACGGCCGGCGATTGCGCGGCGGAGGCCGCCCCTGGCGGCTCCAGCGGCGTCGGCAACGGTGCGCCGGTGCCAGCCAACGTCAGGGCCTCCAACCGCGAATTCCAGTCGGGGCGGCGCGATACGGATTCCGGTACGGCGGCACGGGCAACCGCGACGTCCGCGCCACGACGGGCCGCCATCATGCCCGGCGAGAGCTGGACCACTTCGTCGTCCGCGTCACTTGTCCGGCTAAGCGGTGCGCGCGGCGCCACGCCGAAGCCGCGCAACTCGGTCCGTGCGCGCGCAACGCTCGCAAAATGATAGAGGTCGAGCGTGAGCGTTGCGTCGGGCGCCGAGCCGTCCGGCGCGCCGGCTTTGAGCGCGGACCAGACGCAGGTCAGCTTGCCGGGTTCTTCGCGGCTGGAGTCGACCGAGAATGTGCCATCGCCGGGCGATGCTATCAACGCGTAGACGTCGCGGTTGCGCACGGGTCCGCACAAGTCGCCAGCAGGAATCGCCGGTTGATTCGAAGCCGGAGCCGCCACCGCCGACGCCACAGCAGCAGTCGCTATCGGAACAGTCGAGCACAGCGTTACCGAAACAATGGCGGCAGCAAGGCACCGGCTAACGGACTTTCGCACGATCCTCCTCCATTCCGGCACCTCACCGGAAGTGTGACGCTGCGCCCGCGCTCGCGCGAGACGGCCCAATGCTACGCCCAAACCTGCCCGCGACCGGGCGGCGACGATCCGCGCGCCGCAGTGGTTGCGTCCGGCGGCCCTCGCCGCTCACCGGCCGCTGAACTGCGGGGGACGGCGCTGCGCGAACGCACTCAGCCCTTCTTGCATGTCCTCCCCCGAACAGGCCTGTCTGCGCAGCTCCGCGATTCTTTCCATTGCATCGGCGGGCACCGGCACGGCGTCTTCGAGAATGCGCAATTGCTCCTTGACCGCGGAGATCGCCAACGGCGCTTTGGCGGCAATGCCCGCAGCCATTTGCAAAGTCGCGGCTTCGATGTCCGCTGGCTGAACCACGCGATTGAGCACGCCGTGGCGCTCGGCCTCCGCGGCGTCGAGCGGGCGCGCGCAGAAGAACATCTCCTTCAGGATATGGATGGGCAGGTTATTGATGAAGCGGAGCAGCCCGCTCGTGCTGTACGGCAGGCCAATGTTCGCCGAAGTCATGGCAAGGCTGACTGTCGTGTCGGCCACGACGAGATCGCAGCTCATCAGCAGATCCACGGCCCCGCCCCACACCGAACCCGAAACCATCGCGATGACCACGCCCGGATAGCCGCGGACTTGCCGCAGCACTCGCTCCAGCGGCTTGCCCCAGGCAATCGGGTCGCGGTCGGACTCGAGTTCGCCGATATCGTGACCCGCGCTCCAGACCTTCTCGCCCACGCCGCTCGTCAGGATCACGACCGGCACGCCCTTCGACGCCAGCATCGTCAATTGCGCTTCGAGCGCGCCCAGCAATTCGGCGTTCAGGGCATGGTGCCGGGAGGCATTGCGAAATACCACCTTCGCGATGCGCTCGTCGATCATTTCCGTGCCGACCTCTACGGAATCTTCCAGTGCAGTCGTACTCATTTCGTTACTCCACGGGCTGAGCCAGAGCGTGCGCGGATTCCTCCGCGAGCACGCCAGCAACTTGATGAACCACTCCTGCGCAGAGTAGCTCATGAAGCTCCGGTTCGCTAAAGCCCCCTTCACGCAGCACCTCGGCCGAATGCTCGCCGAGGGCCGGCGGCGCATGACGGGTTGCGGCACGGGCCGCGGGATTCCCGTTTATCGACGCATTGAATACGGGCGTCGGAACCTGGCGCACTTCCCCGAGCGTTCGATGCCGCACCGCCTCGACGAGCCGGCAGTGTTGAACCTGCGGGTCGGCGAATACTTCCTCGAGCGTGTTGATGGGTCCGGCGGGCAGCCCGGCGGCAACAAAAAGCGCCGTCCATTCACGCTTGCCCCGGGTCTTCAGCCGGCGCTCGATAATTTCCTTCAGCTCGCCGAGATTGGCCACCCGTAATTCGTTGGTCATGAACCGCGGGTCGTCCGGCAATTGCGGCAGTTCGAGAAGCTGGCACAGCCGCCGCCACATTTCCGGGGTTATCGGCGCGATGTTAAGCGGGCCGTCCGCCGTCTCGAACACACCGTACGGCGCGATGACCGGGTGCGCGTTACCGGTCCGGACCGGAACATTCCCAAGACTCAAATAGCGTTGCGCATGCACGCTCAGAAGCCCCACCAGGCCCGCCAGCAACGAGGTGCCGACATGCTGGCCCTGCCCGGTCCGCTCGCGCTCGAAAATGGCGGAAATCACCGCGATGGTCAACCAGAGTCCCGCACCGAGATCGCCGATGGCCGTGCCCGTACGCGTGGGTTCGCCTTCGGGAAAGCCCGTGAGACTCATCAGTCCTGCGTACCCCTGGGCGATCTGGTCAAAACCCGGCCAGTCCTTGAGGGGCCCGCTGTCACCAAAGCCGCTGATGCTGGCCATCACCAGCCGGGGATTGCGCGCACGCAAAACGTCATAACCGAGGCCCATTTTCTCCATCGTGCCGGGTTTGAAGTTCTCGAGCACAACGTCGGCGCCATCGATGAGGCGCTTGAGCGCGTCCAGTCCGCGCGAGTCGCGCAGGTCGATGCACAGCCCTCGCTTGTTCCGGTTGCACGACAGATAGTAGGTGCTGATACCGCGATCGAACGGCCCCCAGGTGCGGCTCATGTCACCGTCGGGACCGGTTTCGACCTTGATGACGTCCGCGCCGAGGTCGGCCAGCACCATGGCGCTAAACGGGCCCGAGAGCGCGCGCGTCAGATCGATCACCTTGATTCCCTGTAAAGCATTCATGCGATGTCTCCAGTTGCAACTTGCGTGTTCCAGCCAACGCTACTCCGGAAGGCGCGCGTGGCGCGTCTCGGTAGCAAAAGGCAAGATAAGGATTCCCAAACCAAAGGCTGCCGCGGTCCAGGCAACCGGCATCCCGAGCGAGCCGTGCCAGTTGATGGCCGCCGCGAGCACGAAATTCACCCCGGCGCCGATGAATCTGCCAATCGATGCATTGAACGCAAATGCCGTCGCGCGAATTTGCGTTGGGTACTGCTCCGGCAGCCACAGCGAGAAAATCGCGAAATTTCCACCAAAGAATCCCAGCAATGCGAGCGCCACCATGAACAAAACCAGTCCGTCGGCCCGATAGAACGCCCATCCGAACGCCAGCACGATCGAACCGGCCATGCCCGCGAAATAAAGACCGAGCGCCGCTCTGCGCCCCACTTTCTCCGCGAGATACGGTGCAACCAGGCAGCCGGCAATGGTGCCGACGGACAGAATGGCAGCGCCGACGGAAGCCAGGTGAATCGCGTCGACTTTGCCCAGTCCGGCACGGGTCGCGAGACTGACAACGGCACTGGCCTCATAAACGGAGCCGGCCCACCGCCCGACGATGGCCACACCAACGAGCGCCGCGCTGGTGATCGTGCGCCGCCGGAATTCGGGAGCGAATATCAGACGCAGTGGCGATGCCGCGCGTTGAGCGTTAGCGGATTGACGCTGCGATTCACGCCCCCACTTGCCGGGCTCCTTCACCTTGAATACGGTGAAGATCGCGACGACGGCCGGCGCCAGACCGCAAAGGAACATGGCGCGCCAGCCATATTGAGCGCCGACGGTGTAGTTGAGCCAGGCGGCAATGAAGAACCCGAGGTAGTAGCCGGTTTGCAGATAACCCGCGCCCATCTTCCGGCGATCCTCCGGCCAGCTCTCCGCGATGTAGGTCCCAGCAAGCGCCCACTCGCCGCCCACGCCGATGCCCGCAATCAGACGGAACACCGCAAGCTCCCACACGTTGTGAGCAAAAGCCGCGGCACCGGTGAAAATCGAGTAAATCAGAATACTGGCCGCCAGGGCTCGGACGCGCCCGTAACGGTCCGCGAGCGGCCCCCAGATGAACGACATGCCCCAGCCGATCAGGAACAAGGCAAACAATATCGAGCCGTACATTCCAAGGTTGCCCGGCGTTGGCTTGATGCCGGACAGCGGCAGCAGCTCCGTGAGCGCGGGGACCAGCACCAGCGCGTAAATGACGGAGTCCACCCCATCGAGCACCCAGCCGAGATACACCGCCCAGAAGCCTCCTATCTGCTCCCGCGAAAGCGGCGTGCGCCGCGCCCTCACTTCATTTGAGGCCGCCACAATGACTTTCTGCATAGTCGTCTCCGTTTTATTCCCCGGCCGGACCTGAAAGTGTGTTGCCCGGCTGCGGTTATGTCGGCCAAGTATAGGAAGTGGCGCAATCGATGAAAAATATGATATTCCTCTTGCGCGAGATGATTTTCTTATGGTCAGACGGGAGACTCGGGTGGATCTGAGACAGTTGCGGTACTTCGTGAAGGTCGTGGAATATGGCAACGTGACGCGCGCCAGCGAGGCGCTTCACGTCGCCCAGCCTGCCGTCAGCCAACAGATACGCAACCTGGAAAGCGAGCTCGGCACCCGGTTGCTCGAACGAAGCACTCAGGGCGTTGCGGCAACGGCGTCGGGAAAAACGCTGCATCGCCATGCACTGGAATTGCTGCGGCAAGCCGACCGGACTGGCGAGCTCTTGCGGCAGGACGCCGAATCTCCCGAGGGCAAGGTTGCGGTCGGGCTGCCTTCCAGCACATCGCGGGTTCTCGCCATCCCGCTGGCCCAGGCGGTGCGCGAGCGCTATCCGGGCATCGTGATCGAACTCATCGAGGCGCCCACCGCCGACTTGCACAACCTGGTTGCAAGCGGGCGCGTGGATCTGGCTATCGTCGCGGATGCCGTCGAGACCCACGGCGTTCGGGCCGAGCATCTGCTCTCGGAAGTCCTGTATCTGATTGCCTGGCCGGAGTTCGAGCTTCCCCGGGGGCCGATTACCCTGAGCATGCTGGCGAAGATGCCGATGGTGCTGCCGAGCGCGCCAAACACCATTCGAAGCCGCGTCGAATGGGCTCTGCGCGAGAAAGGGCTGGCGTGCAAGATTCTTTTCGAGGCGAGTTCAACGGCGCTGTTGTTCGCCGCGGTGATGGCAAGGCTCGGCGTGACCGTGCTTCCCTGGACCGCCGCGCACCTGGAACTCGACGAGGGGAAATTGAAGCTCGCGCAACTGAACCACAAGCTCTTTCGGCGCGAGCTTTCGCTTTGCTGGAGAGAAACGCCGCTCGTCAGCAACGCCGTCCTGAAGGTCAAGGATACGATGTGCGAGCTGGTAGCCACGCTGAGCGCGCGACCTGAATGGGCGGCCGGTATTGGAACGCGCCGGCGGCGCATGAAGTGAAGCCTCCCGCGCGCGGCAAGCACCGCGCGCTACGACAAAGCAAAGCGCCGGCGCCCCGATCAGAACACGTGGCGCATGCCCACCGTGACCGCCACCTGCGTATCGGTCGACGAGGGCGAGAGCGTGTTGATCATCGCGTGCGAGAGCACCGAGCCTTGCGGCGCGCCATGCACGTTCTGATAAACGCCTTCGAGGTAGAAGTCGGTGCGCTTGCTGATGGCGTAGTCGGTCTGCAGCATCGCCGTGTTCCAGCCCGGGTTCGAGCCGTTGTACGCGCCGTGCGTGTACGTGTAGGCGCCCGAGACCGACCATGCCGGCGTGAGCGCGTATTTCACGTTGGCTTCGTAATTGTCGAGCCGCAGCGAGCCCGAGAGCGAGCCCGCCGATGCGTCGTCCGCGCCCAGATAGGTGCCCGAGCCGAACGCGAACACGCCCGCCGCGTGGTCGATCTGCGTGTGGCTCCACACGAGGCCGGCCGTGACCGGGCCATAGGTGTAGTTGCCGCCCAGCGACCAGATGCGCTGGCGTTGCGCGATGAAGTCCGCGCTGGCGTCGCCCGCCGTGACCGCGCCGCTGCCATTGCCGGCGCCGTTCAATTGCAGGTAGCCCGCGGCGAGATTGAGCGGCCCCTGCGCATACGAAACCGCGAAGCCGTACGAGCGGTTGTTGGCGAACTCGCCGGCCTTGTTGCTGAACGCGTACATGGTCTCGAACGTGAGGCCGTTCCACGTCGGGCTCGCATACTTGACGGCGTTGTTGATGACCACCGAATTGGCCGCGAGGTTGTCGTTCTCGAACGGATGCCCGGCCAGACTCCCGCCCCACGTGTTCCACTCCGCCGTGAGCGGGCCCACGAGGTCGTTCATCACGTCGAACTGGCGGCCGAACGAGAGCGTGCCGTACGCATCGCTCTGCAGGCCCACCCACGCCTGCGAACCGAACATGCTGCCCGCGAACGCCTGGGCGCCGTTATTGAGCACGAAGCTCTGCTCGATCTTGAAGAGCGCGTGCAAGCCGCCGCCGAGGTCTTCCGAGCCCTTGAGGCCGAACACCGTGTTCTGCGTGGCGCTGCTGTTGAGCTGCCAGCTACTGTGGCCCATCTGGTTGTTGCTGTAGACGAGGCCCGCGTCGATCAGGCCGTAGAGCGTCACGCTGCTTTGCGCATGTGCCGCCCCCGCGAAAGTGCCGGTCAGTGCGAGGGCGATTAGCGATTTCTTCATGTTTGATGTGCTGGTGGTCCAAAAAAGATCACGCGCATCATACGGGGTGGCTACGGGGCGGCAAATAAAAATTGCGTTGAAATTCGCATGCGGCGTTGCGCCGAAAGAACACCGTGGCGATATCTGGGGCAATGTGTCCCAAACCATGCGTCCGGTGCGATGCGCGCCGCCCGATGCCCGCGCCCACGAAAACGCGAGCCGCGCGGCACCGGGCAACGTGCGGGACTTCAGAGCACGGCAACCACCTTCACGTCGCTGCGGTCGGCCGAAGCGACCACTTTGCCGTCCACGCGCCGGAACGTGAGCGTCACCGTTGCATTGCCCACGCGCAGATCCCCCACTTCGAGCCAGTCGATGCCCTCGGGCAGCATGGGCTGCTCGACGCGCACTTCGCGGCGCGACGCGTCGATGTTCACGCCCAGGCACGCTTCGAGCATCATGAACGGCGACCCCGCGGCCCAGGCCTGCGGCAGGCATGCCACCGGGTACGCGGTGGGCGGCTCGCCGCGCCGTTTCGGGAAGCCGCAGAACAGCTCGGGCAAGCGCATGTCGAAGGTGACGGCGGCTTCGAACAACGCCTGCAACAGGCGCACGGCGGCTTCCTTGCGGCCGTAGCGCGCGAGCCCGCGCGCGCACAGCGCGTTATCGTGCGGCCAGACCGAGCCGTTGTGATAAGCCATCGGATTGAAGCGCGCCTGGCCCGCCGCCAGCGTGCGCACGCCCCATCCCGTGTGGAACAGCGCCGATTCGAGCACGCCGGCCACGGCGCGCCCGCGCTCGTACTCGGGCAGGCCGAATGCGAGCAGATGCCCCGCGTTCGACGCGAGCACGCGGCACAGCTCGCCGTGGCCATCGAGCGCGATGCCGTAGAAGTCGGACTCCGCCATCCAGTACTTGTCTTCCACGCAGCGGCGAATCTTCGTGGCGCGGCCCGCGTAGCGCGCGGCCTCGTCGGCGAGACCGCGATGCGCGGCGAATTTCGCCATCGTCTCGAAGGCCGCGCTCGCGTAGGCCTGCACTTCGACCAGCGCGATCGGGCCGTCGGGGAAGCGCCCGTCCGCATGGAACACCGAGTCGTGGCTGTCCTTCCAGCCCTGGTTGGCGAGCCCGCCTTCCGACTCGCGCCGGTAGTCGAGCAGGCCGAGCGGGTTGCGGTCGCACACGCCCGCCACCCAGGCCGCCGCGCGTTCGAGCGCGGGCCAGAGTTCGTCGATCAGCGCCATGTCGCCGGTGCGCTCCGCATAGGCGCCCGCCAGCACCACGAACAGCGGCGTGGAGTCCACGCCGCCGTAGTAGAGCGCGAACGGCACTTCGCCGGTGGCGGCCATTTCGCTCTTGCGCATCTCGTGCATGATCTTGCCGACCGCCGAGTCGCGGAACGCCGAGTCCTCCTGCGCCTGGTGAGCCGCGAGAAAGCGCAGCACGCCGTTCGCGAGCGCGGGCGTGAGCCACAGCGTCTGCAGCGAGGTGATGATGGCGTCGCGGCCGAATGGCGTGGAGAACCACGGAATGCCCGCATAGGGATACGGGCCGGTGGGCAAGTCCGTGGTGAGGAGGCCCAGGTCGGCGATCGAGCGGTTGATCCACGCATTGAAGAGCGGATTGCTCGAGCGCACGTGCGCCGCCGCGCGGCGGCGCTCGCGCATCACGATGTGCGCGTCCACCAGCGCGGCGCGCACGGCCGCGCGGCCCACGTGCTGCTCTTTCGAGTTCGCGAGGCAATGCGGCGGCTGGATGATGCCCGCGCTCGGCGCGTCGGGCGCGGCGCCGGCGAGCGGCTCCACTTCGATGGCCACCGTGAGGTAGAGCGACACGCAGGCCTGCGCGGGCAGCGCGACGGTGAAGTCGGCGCGGTCGGCGAAGAGCTTGTCCGGCGTGGGCGAGAACTCGATGCGCACGCGCCGCGCGACTTTGTCGAGGCCGATGTATTCGAGCCGAACCTCGCCGTCTTCCACGCGCGGCGGCACGACCGTGCCCTGCCGCTCGCGCTTGAGGCCGCGCACTTCGAACATGTCGCGAAAGTCGCTCGCGAACGAGATCGACAGCGGCACGACGGCTTCTTCTGTGCCGTAGTTCGTGAGCTCGATGGCCTCGGTCATCATGGTGCCCGAGAGCACGCGCTCGCGCTCCACGTGAATCACGCCTTCGGGCGTGGTGGCGCCGCCGAGCGGCGGCAGCGGGCGGTTGGTCAGATGCGCGGTGAATGCGGTGTTGTCGCTGCTCACGCTGCCCGAGAGCAGCGACGGCACGCGCCCGCCGAAGGTGAGGCGCAGCGAGGAGAGCACGCGCGTGTCGTTGACGAAGAGGCCGTCGTCGACGCCGGTGATGTCGCCGAGCGGGTCGTTGACGATGAAGGTGTCGCCCGACTTGAGCACGTGCTGGTCGGCGCTGGCGAGCTCGGGCGTTTCAGGCGCGATAAATGCGCCGTCGGCTTCGTGAGCGGGATGGTCCACGCCGCCTGCGCGGGTGACGCCGCCGAGTGTTTCAGGATCCTGCATCGCGTGCCTCCTCTTGGGTTCGCTTTCGCTCGATTGTAGTGGCTCGAGCGGCAATCGTACGAGAGGTTTTGTCCGCGCGAGACGCGGCAGGTTCACAGCGGCGCGACATGAAAAAACGGGCGGGCGCGCGATGAAACGCGCACCCGCCCGCCGTGGCCCGCCTGGCGCCGCGTGATGGCGCGTGACGGCGCGAACCGTCACGCGGTCAGGGTCGCCGTTGCGGCATCAGGCACGCGGCCACGCAACAGCGAGACAACCGCAACGCAACGTCAACGCGCAACGTCAACGCGCACCTCAGCGCGCGGCGATCGGCTTCGCCTCGCGCGGCGTCTCGCCGATGAAAAGCTGGCGCGGACGGCCGATCTTCTGCTCTGGGTCGGCGATCATCTCGTTCCACTGCGCGATCCAGCCCACCGTGCGCGCCATCGCGAAGATGCAGGTGAACATGGCGGTGGGAATGCCCAGCGCGCGCTGCACGATGCCCGAGGAGAAGTCCACGTTCTTGTAGAGCTTGCGCGACACGAAGTATTCGTCTTCCAGCGCGATCTTTTCGAGCGCCATGGCGAGCTTGAAGAGCGGATCGTCGTGCAGGCCGAGTTCGTTGAGCACTTCGTAGCAGGTCTCGCGCATGAGCTTCGCGCGCGGGTCGTAGTTCTTGTAGACGCGGTGGCCGAAGCCCATCAGGCGGACCCCGTCCTCCTTGTTCTTCACCCGCTCGACGAACTTCTGCACGCTCTCGCCGGACTCGCGGAT
>JAITTX010000481.1 GCA_031286755.1 Paraburkholderia sp. | reverse complement strand
TCGCGCGGGTGCTCGAACGCCCGTTCGACGAGCAGCCCGAGCACGCGGCCTACGCCGCGCTGCCGCCCGATTGGGCGAGCTCGCTCGAAGTCAGTTGCTCTTCGTGAGCGCGCCCCCATTTACGGCACACATCCCGCCTTCCACCGCGCATTCGCCCCCACAGGAAACCGCCATGAGCCAGGACGATCACAATTCCGACGCCTACCCCGGTCACAAGCCCGACGCCGAGTGGCGCAAGCAACTCTCGGACTCGCAGTACCAGGTCACGCGCCACGCGGCCACCGAACGCCCCTTCACTGGCAAGTACTGGGACCACACCGAGCGCGGCATCTACGACTGCGTGTGCTGCGGCACGCCGCTCTTCGAATCGGACACGAAATTCGACGCGGGCTGCGGCTGGCCGAGCTACTTCCGCCCGATCGACGGCGAAGTGATCGAGGAGCGCACGGACCGCTCGCACGGCATGCTGCGCATCGAAGTGCGCTGCAAGAACTGCGGCGCGCATCTCGGCCATGTGTTCGAGGACGGTCCGGCCCCGACCGGCCTTCGGTATTGCATCAATTCGGCTGCGCTACAATTCGAGCCCAAGTGAGCGCGAGCGAGGCAAGCTCGCGTCCCGCACAGGGGCGACGCATGAACGAGCGCGTCGCGCCCTTTTTTTGCGGCTCAATTCGTCAATTTCCAGGCCGATATGAAATTTCTGTTTGATCTGTTCCCGATCATCCTGTTCTTCGTCGCCTTCAAGGTGTGGGGCATTTTCACGGCCACGGCCGTCGCGATCGTCGCGACGCTCGCGCAGATCGCGTGGGTGGCGTTCCGCCACCGCAAGGTCGACCCCATGCTGTGGCTGAGTCTGGGCATCGTCGTCGTCTTCGGCGGCGCCACGCTCATGCTGCATGACGAGACCTTCATCAAATGGAAGCCCACGGTGCTCTACTGGGCTTTCTCGGTCGTGCTGCTGGTCTCGCAGGTGGCGTTCGGCAAGAACCTCATCGAAGCGATGATGGGCAAGCAGATCAGCCTGCCGGCGCGAATCTGGACGCAGTTGAACTTCGTCTGGTCGATCTTTTTCGCCCTGCTCGGCATCCTCAATCTGTTCGTCGCGTACCACTTCTCCACCGATGCGTGGGTCGACTTCAAGCTCTTTGGCGCGACGGGCATTCTCGTCGTGTTCATCGTCGGCCAGAGCCTGTGGCTCTCGCGTTACATGAAGGAGGAAGAATGAGCGACGTGTTTCTGCATGCCAGTCCCGCTGAGCGCATGGCGCTGATCGAGACGCGCCTCACGGCGGCGCTCGCGCCCGTCGCGTCGATCGCCGTGCGCGACGACAGCGCGCAACACGCGGGCCATGCCGGCGCCGCGGCGGGCGGCCACTACCACGTCACGATCGTGGCGGCCGCATTCGCGGGGAAGGCCCGCGTGGCAAGGCATCGCATGGTGTATGATGCGCTGGCCGAAGCCATGCAGCGCGGCATTCACGCGCTCGCGATCACCGCGCTCACGCCCGAAGAGGCGGCCGCGCCTCCCCGCTAAACCCTACTTTTCTAGTTCGCCCCATCAGGACTTTTCGATGACCTTGAAGAAAACCCGCCTCTGGGTGTTGCTGGCTGCGTGCGCGGCGGCTCCCGCCTTTGCACAGAACGTTGCCGTCGTGAACGGCACGCCGATCCCGAAGTCGCGCGCCGACGCGCTCGTCGCCCAGGTCGTGGCCCAGGGCCAGCAAGACACGCCGGACCTGCAAAAGGCCGTGCGTGAAGAACTCATCAACCGCGAAGTGCTGATGCAGGAAGCCGCGCGCCTCGGCATTCCGAACCGTCCGGACGTGAAGGGGCAACTGGCGATGGCCCAGCAGCAGGTCGTCCTGCACGCCTGGATCCAGGACTTCATCAAGAACAACCCGCCCACCGACGCCGAAGTCAAGGCCATGTACGACAAGCTCACGCAAGGCGCGGGCGGCAAGGAATACCACCTGCATCACATCCTCGTGGACAACGAGCAGCAGGCGAAGGATCTGATCGCGAAGATCAAGGGCGGCGCGAGCTTCGAAGACCTCGCGAAGCAGTACTCGAAGGACCCGGGCTCGGCCAAGAATGGCGGCGACCTCGACTGGTCGGACCCGAAGGCCTACGTGCCGGAATTCGCCGATGCCGCGACGCATCTGCAGAAAGGCCAGATCACCGATACGCCGGTGCACACGCAGTTCGGCTGGCACATCATCCGCGTGGACGACATTCGCGACATCGCCCCGCCGCCGCTCGAGCAGGTGCGCCCGCAGATCGTGCAGCAACTGGAGCAGCAAAAGCTGCTCGCGTTCGAGAAGCAACTGCGCGACAAGGCCAAGATTCAGTAAGGCTGGAGTTGCAGCCGCTGCGCTGCGCAGCGAAAAGAAAACCCCGCGACCTGCGAAGGCGCGGGGTTTTTTGTTGTACTGCCGGGTTGGGATGCGAGGGCCCCCTAATCCGTGCAAAAGCGCTACGACTCCGGTAACGCATTCAGCTCATAGCTCGTGCTGCGCCCGCCGCCCTCCGCCTTGCGCAGCACGCCGCGCGCCACCAGATCGTTGATATCGCGTAGCGCGGTGTCGGAGGAACATTTGGCGATGGCCGCCCATTTGCCGCTGTTGAGCTTGCCGTCAAATCCGTCGAGCAACTTGTTGAGCAATTTCACCTGCCGTTCATTGAACGGCGCCGTGGCCCAGCGACGCCAGAAGTTGGCTTTGGCCAGCACTGTGTCGAGCGTGAACTGCGCCTGTTCGATGGCGCGGCGCAGTGCATCCAGAAACCACGCGAGCCACTCCGTGACATCCATCGAGCGCTTTTGCGTGCGCTCCAGAATGTCGTAGTACGCCTTGCGTTCCCGCTGGATTTGCGCGGACAGACTGTAAAAGCGTTGCGGGCTGCCGTCGGCGCGAGCGAGCAGCAAATCACCGATGGCTCGCGCCACACGACCATTGCCGTCGTCAAACGGGTGCAATGTGACGAACCACAGATGGCCCAGCGCAGCCCTGATCAGCGGTGGCTCTTGCGGCGGGCCGTTGAGCCAGTCGAGGAAACGCCCCATTTCGGCTGCCAGCCGCTCCGCCGGCGGGGCTTCGAAATGCACACGTTGCCGGCCAATCAGACCCGACACCACCTGCATGGGTCCACTGGCGTCGTCGCGCCATGCACCAACATTGATCTGCGATAGACCCGCATAGCCGGTTGGGAACAAGGCGGCGTGCCACCCGAAGAGGCGCTCTCCCGTGACTGGCGCCACTCTGTTCAAAGTCGCGTCGAGCACCATCTCGACCACGCCTTCGACGTGGCGATCCACCGGGGAGAGCGCACCAATGTCCACGCCCAGGCGGCGTGCGATTGACGAGCGCACTGAAGCAACGTTGAGCTGCTCGCCTTCGATCTCGCTCGTCTTGACCACATCCTCGGTCAAGGCCACGAGGCTGGCCTGGTCACGGAGCAGCATGCCGACGTCGACCAGGCGGCCCGCCAATAAGCCTTGGGCGCGGCTGGCCTCCGCCATGGGCTCGGCCAGCTTCGCCAAGTCGTAGCGCCAGTGCGGCCAGTCTTCGGCTTGCCAGATGTACGTGTAATCACCGCTATTCATGCGGCGATTATGGGCTTTATGCGCCGCAGCAGCAAGTCATTCGCCGCAAAAAATGCGGCGAATGATGGCCGTATTCGCCGCAAGCCGGTGATCGTTTGCCGTCACAAAATACAAAAACCCCGGCCACACCCAGGTTCTGGGCATGAACGGGGTCTTTCGACTCCAACAGGGCCGTCAACGCGACGGCCGAACGGCAGCGCGGCTTAGCCGAGCCACTTGCGCGCGTTCTGGAACGCACGCAGCCACGGGCTCGCCTCGCCCCAGCCTTCCGGATGCCAGCTCATCGTCACGGTGCGCTGCACGCGCTCCGTGTGCGGCATCAGCACCGTGAAGCGGCCGTCCGGCGTCGTGACCGAGGTGATGCCCTGCGGCGAACCGTTCGGGTTGAACGGATAGCCTTCGGTCGCCTGGCCGCGGTGATCGACGTAGCGCATCGCCACGGCCACCTTCGAGATATCGCCCTGCTGCGAGAAGTCGGCAAAACCTTCGCCGTGCGCGACCGCGACCGGAATGCGCGAACCTTCCATGCCGTTGAAGAAGATCGACGGCGAGCTCTGGACTTCCACGAGCGAGAAGCGCGCTTCGAACTGCTCCGACTTGTTGCGCGTGAACTTCGGCCAGGCCTCGGCGCCCGGGATCATCGAAGCCAGGCTCGAGAGCATCTGGCAGCCGTTGCAGATACCGAGCGCGAAGGTGTCCTCGCGCGCGAAGAACGCCGCGAACATGTCCGCGAGTTTCGCGTTGAAGCGGATCGTCTTGGCCCAGCCCTCGCCCGCGCCCAGCACGTCGCCATACGAGAAGCCGCCGCAGGCCACCGCGCCCGCGAAGTCGGCGAGCGTGGCGCGGCCTTCGAGCAGGTCGCTCATGTGCACGTCGTGCGCATCGAAGCCCGCGCGATCGAACGCATAGGCCGTTTCGAGGTGCGAGTTCACGCCCTGCTCGCGCAGGATCGCCACGCGCGGACGCGCGCCCTTGCCGACGAACGGCGCGGCCACGTCCTCGGCCGGGTCGAACGTGAGATGCGGTTGCATGCCCGGATCGGCGGCATCGAGCAGCGCATCGTATTCGGCGTCGGCGCACGCGGGGTTATCGCGCAGGCGCGCGATGCGCCAGCTCACTTCGCTCCAGACGCGATGCAGCTCCGCACGCGGCGCTTCGTAGATGCGCCTGGCGTCGCGATAGATTTCGATCGAGTCGCGGTTGTTCAGCGAGCCGATCACGTGCGAGCACACCGAAAGCCCATGCGTGCGCAGCACGGCCATCACGGCGTCGCGCTGCTGCGCCGGCACCTGGATCACGGCGCCCAGTTCCTCCGAGAACAGCGCGCGCAGCGTGCGGTCTTCGCGGCGGCCGCTGGTCTGCTTCGCCCAGTCCTTCGCATCGCCGTAATCGGACTCGTACTCGTTGTCGAGCGTGAGCATGTCGACGTTCAGCGTGACGCCCGTGTGGCCCGCGAACGCCATTTCGCACACCGTCGCCCACAGGCCGCCGTCCGAGCGGTCGTGGTACGCGAGCAGTTGCTCGTTCGCGTTCAGTTGCTGGATCGCCGTGAAGAATTGCTTGAGGTCTTCGGCGCTGTCCACGTCGGGCACCGCGTCGCCCACCTGCTGCGTGACCTGCGCGAAGATGCTGCCGCCGAGGCGGTTCTTGCCGCGGCCGAGATCGATCGCGATCAGCACCGACTCGCCCACTTCATCCACGCGGCGCAGTTGCGGCGTGAGGTGGCGGCGCACGTCCTCGACCGGCGCGAACGCGGAAATGATGAGCGAGACCGGCGCGACCACTTCCTTCGCCACGCCCGCTTCGTTCCACTTCGTGCGCATCGAGAGCGAATCCTTGCCCACCGGAATGCCGATGCCCAGCGCCGGGCACAGCTCCATGCCGATCGCCTTCACGGTGTCGTAGAGTGCGGCGTCTTCGCCCGGCGCGCCGCACGCGGCCATCCAGTTCGCCGAGAGCTTGAGCTTGTCGAGCGAGAGAATGGGCGCGCTCGCGATATTGGTAATCGCCTCGCCCACGGCCATGCGGCCCGACGCGGGCGCATCGATCACGGCGAGCGGCGTGCGCTCGGCCATCGTCATCGCTTCACCCTTGTAGCCCGCGTAGTCGAGCGCGGTAATCGCGCAGTCGGCCACCGGCACCTGCCACGGGCCGACCATCTGGTCGCGCACGCTCGTGCCGCCCACCGAGCGGTCGCCGATGGTGATGAGGAACGACTTGCTGCCCACAGTGGGATTGCGCAGCACGCTCTTCGCGACTTCGTCGAGCGAGATGCCCGTGACTTCGACCGGCGTGAGCGGCATGCTTGCGTGCTCGACGTTGCGGTGCATGCGCGGCGGCTTGCCGAGCAGGATGTCCATCGGCATGTCGACGGGCTGGTGACCGCCATTCGCGGCAAGCGCTTCTTCGTCGGTGTCGACGAGCTTCAGTTCGCGCTCTTCGGTCGCCACGCCCACCACGGCGAACGGACAACGCTCGCGCTTGCAGATCGCTTCGAACATCGGCAGATCGGCGGGCGGAATCGCGAGGACGTAACGCTCCTGCGACTCGTTCGACCAGATCTCGCGTGGCGAGAGGCCCGACTCTTCGAGCTGCACCTTGCGCAATTCGAAGCGCGCGCCCTTGTCGGCGCCATCGACGAGTTCTGGGAAGGCGTTCGAGAGGCCGCCCGCGCCCACGTCGTGAATCGAGAGAATCGGATTGGCTTCGCCGAGTTGCCAGCAGCCGTTGATGACTTCCTGCGCGCGGCGCTCGATTTCCGGGTTGCCGCGCTGCACCGAGTCGAAGTCGAGTTCGGCCGTGTTGGTGCCCGTGGCCATCGAGCTGGCCGCGCCGCCGCCCATGCCGATGCGCATGCCGGGGCCGCCGATCTGGATCAGCAGCGTGCCCGCGGGCAGATCCAGCTTGTGCGTGAGCTTCGCGCTGATGTTGCCGATGCCGCCCGCGATCATGATCGGCTTGTGATAGCCGCGCACGGTGCCCGCGACGTTCTGCTCGTAGGTGCGGAAGTAGCCGCCGAGGTTCGGACGGCCGAATTCGTTGTTGAACGCGGCGCCGCCGAGCGGGCCGTCGATCATGATCTGCAGCGGCGAGGCGATGCGGTCCGGGCGGCCATAGGCCTCGCCGGCATCGGCGGGATTGCGGTGCGCGAGCGGCGTGACCGCGTCGCGGGCGTTTTCCCACGTTTCGCGCGCGTCGGGCAAGTCGAGGTTCGAGACCGTGAAGCCCGTGAGGCCGGCCTTCGGACGCGCGCCGCGGCCCGTCGCGCCCTCGTCGCGGATTTCGCCGCCCGAGCCCGTCGCGGCGCCGGCGAACGGCGAGATCGCGGTCGGGTGGTTGTGCGTCTCCACCTTCATGAGCGTGTGCGTGAGCTCGGTGTGGCGGCCGTACTGCTCGCCCGGCACACCGTCCGCGTTGCTCTTGCGCGGGAACCAGCGTTCCGCGACAGCGCCTTCCATGATCGACGAGTTGTCCGAGTACGCGACGATCGTGCCCTGCGGGCTGACCTTCTCGGTGTTGCGGATCATCGCGAACAGCGACAGGTCCTGGTCCTGGCCATCGATGGTCCAGCTCGCGTTGAAGATTTTGTGGCGGCAGTGCTCGCTGTTGGCCTGCGCGAACATCATCAGCTCGACGTCGGTCGGATTGCGCCCGAGCTTCGTGAAGTTCTCGACGAGGTAGTCGATTTCGTCGTCGGCGAGCGCTAGGCCCAGCTCGCCGTTGGCCGTCTCGAGCGCCTTGCGGCCGTGGCCGAGCACGTCGACGGTCTGCATCGGGCGCGCTGGCAGCTCGTCGAACAGATGCAGCGCCTGGTCGCGCGAAGCCGCCACGCTCTCGGTCATGCGGTCGTGCAGCGCCGCCGCGACAGCGGCCTGCGCCTCGTCCGACAAGGTCTTCTTGCCGCCCAGCAGGCCGCTCTTGAGCGTCACCGTGTACTCGACGCCGCGCTCGATGCGGCGCACCTGCTCGAGACCGCAGTGATGCGCGATGTCGGTGGCCTTGCTCGCCCACGGCGACACCGTGCCAAAACGCGGCACGACGAGGAACGTGACCGCGCTGCCGCGCTCCTGCGGCGTCGCGAAAGGCGCGCCGTAGTGCATCAGCGCTTCGATCTTCGCGCTGTCGTCAGCGGAGAGCGGCGTGGCCGAGTTGACGAAGTGCAGGAACTGGCCGTGCACGCCGACGATGTTGGCATCGATACGCTGGAGCGTTTCGAGCAGACGGGTCTGGCGGAAGTCGGAAAGGGCCGAAGCACCGGGGAAACACGAGAAGTGGGCCATGGACTGGGGCGTTGCGTCGAGGTTGCGTCGGAGTTGCGGCGCGCCTTCGCCTCGCACGGGCGTTTCGCGGGGTGGCGAAGCGCCGCACGCAGGCGCTGACGTCGGGCCGACGCCGGGCGATGAAAGGAGACCGCGATTATAACCCGGAAGACCCCGTCCGGCCGCCCTTCGCGGCACGCGTGCCGCGCCTCGAGCGGCACGCTCGTGCGTCTTTTCGGGACATTGGCGAATGATGGCGCGGTGATCAACGCGACGTCATGGGCATTTTCTCGATACTGGACGCGCTGGTGGACTGGCGGCCGGCCGGCATCGCGCGGCGGGCGAACGGCGCCCCGCGGACTGGCTGCCCGCTCCGGCGGCTGGCAAATTCGAAGAATGCGCATGGTGACCGGGCCGGTTTGGCTGCTATGATTGCGCGTTTCACCCGATCGGCGCGACAGTCCGCGCCGCACGCCTCACTCTCTTCGGCAGGGCGCCTTCGCACCTCGGCGCGCCGCCTGCCTGCAGATCGAATCGTCATGGATGTCATCGTCATTGGCGGCGGAATCGCCGGCGTCGCCACCGCCTACCAGTTGCGCGCGGCGGGCCATCGCGTCTGCGTGGTCGAGCGCCACGCCACCGTTGCACAAGGCGCGAGCTACGGCCATAGCGGCGTCGTGCTGCCCACGCCGCTCGACGTCTGGTTCGGACCCACTTTTCTGCGCAACGGCCGGCAGTCGTCGGGCGGGGTGATCTGCAAGACCGGTTTCACCGGCGACGCGCGCGCCTTCGTGAAGCGCCTCGCCACCCTGCACGGCTCCGAAGCCTTCGCCGCGCGCTATACGCTCCTGCGTCCGCTCATCGAGTCGGCGCAAAACGCGCTGGAGGAGGCCGAAGGCCGCTTCGAGCTCGAATACGAGCAGCGCGCAGGTTTGCTTTACCTCGTGCGCGGCAGCGACGAATGGTCTCTCACGCAGCCCGCGCTCGAACTGCTGCGCCAATTCGAGACGCCGCACCACGTGCTCACCGCGCATGAGTGCGTGGCGGCAGAGCACACCATTCCGGCCGATCCGCCATTCGCGGGCGCCGTCCGCTTCGACCAGGCGCGCGTGGCCAACTGCCCGCTCTTCGTCAAGCAGCTCAAGCAGGTGCTCGATACGCTCGGCGGCGTGCAATTCCAGACCGGGCGCACCGTGAGCGCGATCCGTCTCGAGAACGCGCGCGCGGCCGTCGAGCTCGCGCCGCGCCCAGAAGAAGCGGCGCGCAAGCGCGAAGTCGAAGTGATTTCCGCCGATGCCGTGGTCGTCGCGGCCGGCGCGCAAACGCCGAAACTGCTCGCGCCGCTCGGCTTCAAGCTGCCGCTCTATCCCGTGCGGGTGCATACGCTGAACGCGCCAGTGGCACACGAGGAATGCGCGCCGCACACGACGCTGATCGATGCCGCGCGGCGCATCGCGATCACGCGCACCAACCACCGGCTGCGCATTTCCGGCGGCGCGGTGCTCCAGCGCGTGAAGGAACTCGACGAAGCGCTGCCCGAGGCACTCACCGAAGAGGCCCTCGCCCTGCTCGGCGAGGCCTCGCGCGATTGGGCGCCGGGCGCCGCGCGCATTTCGGCGGCGCTCCCGTGGGAAGGCATGAAGCTGCTTTCCGCCGACGGCATGCCCGCGGTGGGCAACGCCGGGCACGCGCGCCTTTACGTCAATGCGGGCCATGGGCCGGCCGGCTGGGCGCTCGCGCTCGGCTCGGCGCGCCTGATTGCCGCGCAGATTTCCGGCACCGCACCCGACCTGCCCGCAGAGACCGTCGAGGCGCTCTGGCCCGGGCGCGACTGACGCGCGCACTCGCGCCCTTTCCTCTTTCCGCTGCGTTTTTCCCCGGATTCGCCCGCGCCGGCCAGCCTCCGCCACGACGCGCGCCAACGCCAGGCGCGCATCGCTCGGGTATCGTTGCACTGTCGAACTCCCCCGCAGCCCTTCGCGGCCGCCCTCGCCACCATGACAGACGCCACGCTTGCCCCGCCCCTTTCCGCGCTCGTCAATCCGCACGACCGTGCCGTGCCGCTTCTCACCGTCGCGCAGTTGCGCGAGGCCGAAACGGCCGCTCAAGGCGCACTGCCCGCACACACGCTGATGGCGCGCGCGGGCGCCGCTGCTGCCCACTTCTTGCGCGAGCAGATCGCGCATGCGCCGTCGCCGGCCGATGCCAAACCGGTCTGGTTCGCCGCGGGGCCCGGCAACAACGGCGGCGATGCACTCGCGGCCGCCGCCGCGCTCAAGCGCGCGGGCATCGCGGTCGAAGTCTGCATGCCGCTGGACGTGAAGCCCGACGACGCGCGCTGGGCGCTCGCCGAGGCGCGCGCCGCGGGCGTGCCGATCACCGCCGCGCCGCCCGAATCGTTCGACGCGTACGGCTGGCTCGTCGATGGCCTGTTCGGCATCGGCCTCGCCCGCGCGCTCGACGGCGTGTTCGGCGCGCTGGCCGAGCGGCTCACGGCACGCGCGCGCAGCCACGGCCACGTGCTTGCGCTCGACGTGCCAAGCGGGCTCGACAGCGACACCGGCAACCTCGTGGGCAACGGCCCCGCCGTGCGCGCGACCCATACCGTCACCTTCATTGCTGCGAAGCCGGGGCTTTACACGGGCGCGGGACGTGACTACGCCGGCGCCGTGAGCGTGGCGCCGATTGGGCTGGATGCGGGGCTGGATGCGGGGCTGGATGCGCGCCCGCTTGCAGGCGTGAGCACGGCCATCGAATCAACCGCCGCCGCGCGACCCGCGCTTCTGAACGCGCCATCGCTGTTCGCCGCCGCATTGCCGGCACGCGACTTCGCCACCCACAAAGGCAGCTTCGGCACCCTTGCCGTGGTGGGCGGCGACACCGGCATGTGCGGCGCGCCCATCCTCGCCGCGCGCGCCGCGCTGCTCGCGGGCGCCGGCAAGGTTCACGTGGGCTTTCTCGGCAGCGACGCGCCGCCCTACGACCCGCCACATCCCGAACTGATGCTGCACACGGCGGGCAAGCTGGCATTCGATGCGATGAGCGCGGTCGCGGCAGGGTGCGGCATGGGCGGGAGCGCGCCGGCGCGGCAACTCGTCGACCGGATCCTGCAACTCGATGTTTCGGTGCTGCTCGACGCGGACGCGCTCAATCTCGTCGCCCGCGACGACGTGCTGGCCGCTCGCGTGGCCGAGCACTTGCGCACGCACGGCGCGCCTTGCGTGCTCACGCCGCATCCGCTCGAAGCCGCCCGCCTGCTGGGCACCGATACGGCGGCTGTGCAGCGCGACCGGCTGGCGGCGGCGCGCGCGCTCGCGGCCCGCTATGGCGCGCTCGCCGTGCTCAAGGGCAGCGGCACGGTCATCGCCGCGCCCGACGGCCGCGCAGCCGTCAATCCCACCGGCAATGCGGCGCTCGCGACCGGCGGCACCGGCGACGTGCTGGGCGGCCTGATCGGCGCCCTGCTAGCGCAACGCCTGCCGCCCTGGGAAGCGGCGCTGGCGGGTGTCTACCTGCACGGCCTCGCCGCCGATACGCTCGTCGCTGAAGGCAGCGGCCCCGTGGGCCTCGCCGCGGGCGAACTCGCGCCCGTGGTCCGGCGCCTGCTGAATCGTCTTTTTTACGCGCCGAACCATTGATACAGCTTCTCCCGCGGGCTTACGGCACGCGGCTTGCTAGCTTTGCCCGCGATTCGCGCGATGCTGCTCAGCGGTGCGCGGCCCCGCTATACTGATCCTTCGCGCGCTGCTCACCGGCGGCGCGCCTCCCCGCGGCGCGCGTGACGCGCGCGTCGGCCCGACCGGCCTGCGCCCTCCGCCGCCCTCCATGCGTTTTCCCCTCGCTAGACGAACATGACGAATCCGCTTCCTGCCTGGTCCGCGCTACAGACGCACTACGAACAGATCCGCAACGAACAGATGCGCGACTGGTTCGCACCCGCCAACGATCCCGCGCCCACCCGCGCCGAACGCTACACCTATGCGGGCGGCGGTCTTGCAGCCGACTTCTCGAAGAACCGCATCAACGACGCCACGCTGAAGCTGCTCGTGCAGCTCGCGCGCGAGGCCGGCGTCGAAAAGCGCCGCGATGCGATGTTCGCGGGCGAAATCGTCAACCCGACCGAAGGCCGCGCCGCGCTGCACACCGCGCTGCGCGCAAGCGAACCGGACGCGCCGTTCCACGCGCAGATCCTCGCCGAAAAAGCCAAGATGGCAAAGTTCGCCGACGCCGTGCGCAGCGGCGCCTGGACCGGCTATACCGGCAAGCGCATCCGCCACGTGGTGAACATCGGCATCGGCGGCTCGGACCTCGGGCCGAAGATGGTCGTGCATGCGCTCAAGCACCTCGAAACGCCCGAGATCCACTCGCACTTCGTCTCGAACGTCGACGGCGCCGACCTCTGGCGCGTGATCGAGGACATCGATCCGGAAGAAACGCTGGCCATCATCGTCTCGAAGACCTTCACCACGCTCGAGACCATGACCAACGCGCACTCGATGCGCGACTGGTTCATCAAGCACGGCTGCCCCGAAAGCGCGCTCGCGAAGCACTTCGTGGGCGTCTCGGCCAACCCCGCCGAAGTCGTGAAGTTCGGCATCGCCAAAGAGAACGTCTTCGAGATGTGGGACTGGGTGGGCGGCCGCTATTCGCTGTGGTCGGCGGTGGGCCTCTCGATCATGATCGCCATCGGGCCGCAGCAGTTCGACGAGCTGCTCGCCGGCGCCCACGACATGGACGAGCATTTCCGCACCGCGCCGCTCGAAAAAAACCTGCCGGTGCTGCTCGGCATGATCGGCATCTGGTATCGCAACTTCTTCGGCTCGCAGAGCTATCTGGTCGCGCCGTACTCGGAAGCATTGCACTACCTGCCCTCGTACCTGCAACAGCTCGAAATGGAGAGCAACGGCAAGCAGGCGCGTCTGGACGGCAAGTTCGTCGATTACGCGACCTCGGCAATCACGTGGGGGGAGCCGGGCACGAACGGCCAGCACGCATTTTTCCAGATGCTGCACCAGGGCACGACGATCGTGCCGATCGACTTCATCGCCGTGCTCACGCCCGAGCATCCGCTCGCCGACCACCATCCGAAGCTGCTCGCCAACTGCTTCGCGCAGAGCGAGGCGATGATGCTCGGCCGCACCGAAGAAGAAGCGAAGAAGATCGCCGGCCCGGACAAGCCCGAACTCGTGCCGCACATCATGTTCCCTGGCAACCGCCCGACCACGACCCTGCTCGTCGACGCGCTCACGGCGCGCGCGCTCGGCGCGCTGATCGCGCTGTACGAGCACAAGGTGCTGGTGCAGGCTTCCGTCTGGGACATCAACCCGTTCGATCAGTGGGGCGTGGAGCTCGGCAAGATTCTCGGCAAGGTGGTCGAGGCCGATCTCACGGCCGCGAGCGCCGATGTGAAGCCGCACGATTCGTCGACGGCCGCGCTGATCGCGCGGGCACGCGCCGCGCTCAAGCGTTGATGCGCTGATGGCATGAAAAAGGCGTGCGCGCCGTGGAGTTGCACGAGCGCGCACGCCTTGTTTATTTGTGGAACTGGAGCACGTGGAGCCGCTTCGGCAGCGCGTTCAGACGCGGCCCGCTTCGGGTGCTTCGCGCACGTCCTCGGGCCGGTCGAGATGAAGCGCATTGGGCACGCGGCGGCCCGCCTCGATCGTCACCACGGCATCGCAGCGGCGCGCGAGATCGACGTCGTGCGTGACGAGCACGAGCGTCGCGCCGCCGCTTGCACCATTGCCCGCACCGCTACCCGAACGATTGAGCTCGAACATCAGGTCGATGACGGCGTGCCCGGTGGCGGCATCGAGGCTGCCGGTGGGTTCGTCGGCGAACAACACGGCCGGGTGCGTGACGAACGCCCGGGCCAGCGCCACGCGCTGCTGCTCGCCGCCCGACAACAGCTTTGGATAATGGCCCGTGCGCTGCCCGAGCCCAACGCGCTCCAGCAGCGCACGGGCGCGCGCAAAAGCCTCGCGTGTGGTGATTCCGCCTTGCAGTTCGAGCGGTAGCGCGACGTTCTCCAGCGCGCTCAGATGCGGCATCAACTGGAACGACTGGAACACAAAGCCCACCGAGCCGTTGCGCAACGCGGCGCGCTGGTCCTCGGCCATGCCGGTAAGCTCATGACCGAGCAGACGAACCGAGCCCGCGCTCGCGCTGTCCAACCCGGCCAGAAGGCCCAGCAGCGTCGACTTGCCCGAACCCGAGGCACCCACGATCGCCACGCTGCTGCCCGCATGCACGGTCAGGTCGATGCCGTCTAGTATCGTCAGTTCGCCGGTCGCGTCGGTGACCCGCTTGCACAAACCACGCACTTCGATGACTGGATCGCTATTCATTCGCACATGATGAAGCAAAGATTCGCCGCCTGGGCGCGGCGCGGCGCAGCGGCCACAGCGGCCCACAACGCCCTCGATACCTTCTTTCCCATCGCCACTGTTGCCACGCTCACGACGGCGGCCGTGCTCGGCCTGGCCGCCACCGCTGCTCTGCCCGGCGGCTCGCGCGAGGCCCTCGCGGCAACGGCGCCTGCTGTTCAGCCAGCCGTCGCGAAGCCTGTCATCGCCGTGCTGGGCGACAGCCTCTCGGCCGAATACGGTCTGCCGCGCGATACGGGCTGGGTCGCTCTGCTACGCCAGCGGCTCACGAGCGAGCGGATCGATTATAGCGTCGCGAATGCGAGCATCAGCGGCGACACGACGAGCGGCGGGCTCGCCCGCCTGCCGCTGGTGATGCAGCGCATGAAACCCTCGATCGTGGTCGTCGAACTCGGCGCGAACGATGCGCTGCGCGGCGTCCCGCTCGCGACGACACAAAGCAATCTGCGCGCGATCGTCGAGCAGATTCGCAAGGGCAATGCGCAGCCCGTGCTGGTGGGCATGTACGTGCCGCCCAACTACGGCCCCGACTACACCCGCAAATTCCATGGACTCTACGAGCAGCTTTCGAAGGAGCTGCACGTGCCGCTGGTGCCGTTCCTGCTGGCCGGCCTTGCCGACAAGCCCGGCCTCTTTCAGTCCGACCAGATGCATCCCACCGAGCAGGCACAGCCTTTGCTACTCGAGAACGTGTGGCCGACGCTCAAACCGCTGCTCGGCGGCGGCACGCAGCACTGACAGCACACCTGCGCCGCACGCCGCTCCAGCGTCGTGTAAGGTGTGCTGTGCCGTCACGCGCGCCGCGTGCCAGGCCACAACTTTGCATCGGACGAGCGGCTTTCGTCTAATCTTCGACTGACCCTGACTGAAGGGAGAAAACGTGAAATTTTTACCTCTGATTGCCATTACGGCCACCCTTGCAGCCTGCGCCAATCAGCCGATACCGAGCGGCACGCAATCGGTCGGCACCAGCCAGCAACCGCCTGCGGCCGTCGCGCAGTGCATCGCCAAGAAGTGGGCCGATAAATCGCAGCAGCAAGTGGTCCAGCAGAGCGTGCTGGCAAACGACCAGGCTGTCGATGTCTACGTGCCTGGCCAGCAGCCGCCGAACGGTGCGGCTGCAACGGTGCGCCCGGCCTGGAACGCCAACGCGAAGACGTGGGTTGGCTTCCGCGCAGGCGGCGGCGCGGGCAGCGATGCCACCGGCGATATCAGCGCCTGCCTCTAAGCGGCTGCGCGTTCGCAGCCCCGTTCGCAGCCCATCAGTCACGCTGCGAACGCCCAAACAAAAGCCCCGCATTCGCGGGGCTTTTTTGCGCTTGCGCGCCGTTGCTCGAAGCCGGCTGCGACGCTTACTGCCCGTCGCCGTCGTTCGACTGGCTCGATGTGTTCAAGGAACCATACAGCTTGACCTTGGAGCGATCGCGCAGCGCATCGAGATAAGCCTGCGTTTGCGACTGGCCGCTCACGCCGGCGAGTTGCTGCTGCGCGGCGGCAAGACGCGGGCCTTCGGCGGCCGGGCCGTTGGTCACGCTGTTCACACGGTAGATTGCATAGCCTTCGTCGCCGAGATCGACGCCGACATACGCCGGCAGCTTCTGCGGGTCGGCCTTGAAGACCGCTGAAAGCGCATTGGGCGGCAGACCCTGTGCATCGTTGCGCGTGACCTTGAGCGCCGACGAGAAGCCATCGGTCGCCTTCGACTTCTGCAGCTCTGCGAGCTTCGCCTCGCCGTCCTTGCGCGCCGCCTCGCCAGCCTGCTGCGTGACCACCTTCTGGCGCACGGCATCCTTGATGGCGGCGAACGCGGGCACCGCGGCGGGCTGGAAGTTCGTCACATGCGCGGAGATCAGTGTGTTGTTGCCGACGTCGATCGCCTGCGTGTTGTTGTGCTGGTTCACCGAATCGCTCGCGAACACCGCGTCGAGGAACTTCTGGTTGTTCAGCGGGCTGTCCTGCGGCAGGGTGGCATTCGGCTTCGGCGTGACCGTGGCCGTCTGCAGCATGAGCTTGTACTTGTCGGCGGCCGGCTGGAGGCTCTTCGACTGCTCGTAGACCGTCGAGGTGAAGCCCTCCGTGGCGTCGGCGAGCAGCTTCGCGGCCTGCTGCGTCTTCACGTCGTTGGCGATCTGGCCTTTCACGTCGTCGAATGGCTTGGTCACCGACGGCTTGATGTCCGTGACCTTGACGATGTGGTAGCCGAAGTCCGACTGGATCACGTCGCTGATCTCGTCCTTCTTGAGCTTGAAGACCGCGTCGTCGAACGCCTGGCCGCCCGCGATCATGCCCGGGCCGAAGTAGCCGAGGTCGCCGCCCTTCGAGGCCGAGCCCGGATCCTGCGAATCCTTCTGCGCAATCTGCGCGAACTGGTCCGGATGCGCCTTGACCTCGGCCAGAATCTGCTCGGCCTTCTGTTTGGCGGCGGCGCGATCGGCCGCGCTCGCGTCCTTGGCGACGGTGATCAGAATATGGCTCGCCCGCACTTCTTCCTGAGTCTTGAAGTGCGCGATGTTGTCGTCGTAGTACTTCTTGAGATCGGCGTCGCTCGGGTTGACCGAAGCCGCGACCGTTGCGGCCGACAGCACCAGATACTGGATCTGCGCCGTGGCGGGCGTGGCGAAGTCGCTCTTGTGCGCGTCGTAATACGCCTGCAACTGCTCGTCGGTCGGCTTGATCTTCGGCGCATAGTCGTTCGCGCGGAACGCGAGACCCTGCACTTCGCGCTGCTGCTCGGAAAGCTCGGTGAGCTGCTGCGCGAGCGCCTTCGGCGTGAACGCGCTGTTCACGAGCGACGCCGGCAACTGCTGCATCGCGAGGCTATAGCGCACGCGCTCGTCGTACTGCTCGGGCGTCATGCCCTGCATCGCGAGCAACTGCTTGTACTTGTCGAGATCGATCGAACCGTCGGGGTTCTTCAGCGACGAGATGATGGGATCGGACAGCAAGGTGCGGCGCACGGCCTCGTCCGAGGCGGTCAGATGCAGGCGCTGGACTTCGTCCACGAGCACGCGCTGCTGGATGAGACCGTCGAGTATGTCCTTGCGATGCTGTGGCGTATCGAAGGTGCTCGCGTCGAAGCGCGCGCCCATGATCTGCCGCGCCTGGTCCATCTGCTGACGCGCGGCATTGTCGAATTCGGCGCGCGTGATCTTGTGACCATTGACGCTCGCAACGTTCGCGCTTTCGTCAAAGAAGCCGCGGAAGCCTTGAATGCCGACGAAGCCGAGTCCTGGCAGAATCACCAGCATCAGCATCATCATCATCAGTCGTTTGTGATTGCGGAAAAAGTCGAGCATGCGTGACCAAGCGTTGGAAGGCGCGGAAAAATAGAACGCCCGATATTACAACAGCGGACAACAAAAAAGGCGAACCGGAGTTCGCCTTCTTGCTGATGGATCTGGCGGAGCGGACGGGACTCGAACCCGCGACCCCCGGCGTGACAGGCCGGTATTCTAACCAACTGAACTACCGCTCCGTGCTGATGTACTGCGCGCGCCGCATTTTCACTGCGCCGGCGCCGCATGGCATCTCGCCTGCAGCGCGATGCCTCATGCGAATCTGAAGCTGTGGTGGGTGCTGAGAGGCTCGAACTCCCGACCTACGCCTTGTAAGGGCGCCGCTCTACCAACTGAGCTAAGCACCCAGCTCCATGACTCTCGCCGCATACTTCTGCCGCGCTTTTCACTGCGCCACTCATCAAGTAGCGAGCCCAGAAGTGTAACGCATCTTTGAGCGTTTTACCAAGCCGGAATTCTAAACCTTGGCTGCCTCAGTCTCGATCGCCGTGCCGGGACGAGGATTGCGCCAGCACGCACGACGCGCTGCCAGACGAGGTTTTAGGGGTTCGGCCCGAAGCGGGGATTCGGGTTCGCTGCCGCATGGCCCTCAAAAAGCGTTAGGCGCGTGCTTTGCAGATGCGGCAACCCATCTCAACGTCAACGAATCTAACGGAGGGCGCCCGATCAGCCGCCGCTTGCAGGCCCGCTCACAAACAAAAAACCCGCGGACAGAGCCGCGGGTTTTCGGGGGAGCATTCCGGTGAACCGCGCGTTCAGCGCGGTTCACGTGAAGCTCAATGCTTGACCACTTCGGTCGCGCCGGCTTCCTTCGCTTCGGCAACGGGCGCCTTGGCATCGTCGGCCTTCACTTCCTCCTCCGGCAGCGGCTGCGGCGCACGCTCGAGCGCGAGTTCGAGCACCTTGTCGATCCAGCGGACCGGCACGATCTCGATCGAGTTCTTCACGTTGTCCGGAATCTCGGTGAGATCCTTCACGTTCTCTTCCGGGATCAGCACGAGCTTGATGCCGCCGCGATGCGCCGCGAGCAGTTTCTCCTTCAGCCCACCGATCGGCAGCACTTCGCCGCGCAGCGTGATCTCGCCCGTCATCGCGACGTCGGCGCGCACCGGAATGCCCGTGAGCACGGACACCAGCGCCGTCGTCATCGCCCCGCCCGCGGACGGACCGTCCTTCGGCGTCGCGCCTTCGGGCACGTGAATGTGGATGTCCTGCTTCTCGAACGCCTCGTCCTTGATGCCAAGGCGACGCGAACGCGAACGCACCACCGAGCGAGCCGCTTCGACCGACTCCTTCATGACGTCGCCGAGCGAACCCGTGCGGATCACGTTGCCCTTGCCGGGCATGACCGCGGCTTCGATCGTCAGCAGATCGCCGCCCACTTCCGTCCACGCAAGACCCGTGACCTGGCCGATCTGGTTTTCCTTCGCGGCCAGACCGAAGTCGTACTTGCGCACGCCGAGGAAGGTGTCGAGGTTGCCGCTGTCGACCGTGACGGCCTTGTCGGCCTTCTTCAGCAGCAGCATCTTCACGACCTTGCGGCAGATCTTCGAGATTTCACGCTCGAGCGAACGCACGCCCGCTTCACGCGTGTAATAGCGAATGATGTCGCGGATCGCGCCTTCGGTGATCTCGATCTCGCCTGGCTTCAGCCCGTTGTTCTTCTTCTGCTTCGGCAGCAGATAACGCTGGGCAATGCTGACCTTCTCGTCTTCCGTGTAGCCCGAGAGGCGGATGACTTCCATCCGGTCGAGCAGCGGCGGCGGAATGTTCAGCGAGTTCGACGTGGCGACGAACATCACATCGGAGAGATCGAAATCGACTTCGATGTAGTGGTCGGCGAACGTGTGGTTCTGTTCCGGAT
Source organism: Paraburkholderia sp. (assembly GCA_031286755.1). GTDB lineage: Bacteria > Pseudomonadota > Gammaproteobacteria > Burkholderiales > Burkholderiaceae > Paraburkholderia. Next base: position 6,122 of record JAITTX010000481.1, on the reverse strand, counting down.
CGAGCACCTCGAGCAGCGCTGAAGAAGGATCGCCGCGGAAATCCATACCCATCTTGTCGACTTCGTCGAGCAGGAAAAGCGGATTGCGCACGCCAACCTTCGTGAGGCTCTGCAGGATCTTGCCCGGCATCGAGCCGATGTACGTACGGCGGTGGCCACGGATCTCGGCTTCGTCACGCACGCCGCCCAACGCCATGCGCACGAACTTGCGATTCGTTGCGCGCGCAATCGACTGGCCGAGCGAGGTCTTGCCGACGCCCGGAGGCCCGACGAGACACAGGATAGGCGCCTTGACCTTGTCCACGCGCTGTTGCACCGCGAGGTATTCGAGAATGCGTTCCTTCACCTTCTCGAGACCGAAGTGATCTTCGTCGAGCACGGCTTCGGCATTCGAGAGGTCGTTGTTGACCTTGCTCTTCTTGCGCCACGGCAGGCCGATCAGCGTGTCGATGTAGTTGCGCACGACGGTGGCTTCCGCCGACATCGGCGACATCAGCTTGAGCTTCTTGAGTTCGGCGTCGGCCTTCTTCTTGGCTTCCCTGGGCATGCGCGCGGCGGTGATGCGCTTCTCGAGCTCCTCGAGATCGGCACCCTCTTCGCCCTCGCCCAGTTCCTTCTGGATGGCCTTGACCTGCTCGTTCAGATAGTACTCGCGCTGGCTCTTTTCCATCTGGCGCTTCACGCGGCCGCGGATGCGCTTCTCCACCTGGAGAATGTCGATCTCGGCTTCGAGTTGGGCGAGCAGATGCTCCAGACGCTCCACGACCGGGAACATCTCGAGAATGTGCTGCTTCTGGTCGAGCTTGAGCGGCAGATGCGCAGCGATGGTGTCGGCAAGACGACCGGCCTCGTCGATACCCGACAGCGAGGTCAGGATCTCCGGCGGGATCTTCTTGTTCAGCTTCACGTACTGGTCGAACTGCGAGACGATCGCACGGCGCAGCGCTTCGGTTTCGGCGCTATCGGCGTGGTCGGGCTCGAGCGGCATCACTTCGCACGAGAACTGCGTTTCCTGCTCTTCGATGGAAAGCGTCTTCGCGCGCTGCAAGCCTTCCACGAGCACCTTCACGGTGCCGTCGGGCAGCTTGAGCATTTGCAGGATGTTGGCGATACATCCCACTTCGTACATGTCTTTTTCGGTCGGCTCATCCTTGGCGGCGGTTTTTTGCGCGACGAGCATGATGTGCTTGCCGCCTTCCATTGCCGCTTCGAGGGCCTTGATCGATTTGGGCCGGCCCACGAAAAGGGGAATCACCATATGCGGGAAAACTACGACGTCTCGCAGCGGCAGCAGCGGGAGCGTGGTGCGTTCCGGCGGAAGGAGTTGGGTTCCTGACATTTCATTTCCCCATGAGTGGAATCAATTGTTCGGTAAGTGAGGCCAGTAAAGTCGATTGCAAGCCTCGCGCAAGTGGGAAAAGTTCAGTGACTCCAAAAAAAGTGCGCCATCGACCACAAGATAAACGAAAAAGCCGTTCATCCTATTGCATGAACGGCTTTTTCCCGGAACTCTTTAGCCGATCATCACCATCAGTTCGAGCCTGCAACCTTTGGAGCGTCTTCGTAGATCAAGAGCGGCTTGCCGTCTCCGTCGATCACGTTGTCGTCGATGATGACCTTGCTCACGCCCTTCATGGCCGGCAGCTCGTACATCACGTCGAGCAATGCCTGCTCCAGGATCGAGCGCAGCCCCCGGGCGCCGGTCTTGCGGCGAATCGCCTTGCGGGCGACGGCCTGCAATGCAGCCGGACGAATCTCGAGTTCCACGCGCTCCATGTTGAAGAGCTTGTGATACTGCTTGACGAGCGCATTCTTCGGCTCGACCAGAATCTTCATGAGCGCGGCTTCGTCGAGCTTGCCGAGCGTGGCGACCACCGGCAGACGGCCGATCAGTTCCGGAATCAAACCGAACTTGATCAGATCTTCCGGCTCTGTTTCACGCAGCACTTCGCCCGTGTCGCGCTCCTGCTTGCTCTTCACGCTCGCGCCGAAGCCGATGCCGGTTTTTTCCGTCCGGTCGGTGATGACCTTCTCCAGACCGTCGAACGCGCCGCCGCAAATGAACAGGATGTTGGTCGTATCGACCTGGATGAAATCCTGATTCGGATGCTTGCGGCCGCCCTGCGGCGGCACCGAGGCCATCGTGCCTTCGACGAGCTTGAGCAGCGCCTGCTGCACACCCTCGCCCGACACGTCGCGTGTGATCGACGGGTTGTCCGACTTGCGGCTGATCTTGTCGATTTCGTCGATATAGACGATGCCGCGCTGGGCCTTGTCGACCTCGTAATTGCAGTTCTGCAGCAGCTTCTGAATGATGTTCTCGACGTCTTCGCCCACGTAGCCGGCTTCGGTCAGCGTGGTGGCGTCGGCGATCACGAACGGCACGTTCAGAAGGCGCGCGAGCGTCTGCGCGAGCAGCGTCTTGCCCGAGCCCGTGGGCCCGATCAGCAGGATATTGCTCTTGGAGAGTTCGACGTCGTCCTTCTTGTCGAGATGCTTTAGGCGCTTGTAGTGGTTGTACACCGCCACCGCGAGGATCTTCTTCGCGCGCTCCTGCCCGATCACGTACTGGTCGAGAATGTCGCGGATCTCCTGCGGGCTCGGCAGGTCCGAGCGCGACAGCGCCGCGTCGATACCCGCACCGGCGGCTTCGTCGCGAATGATCTCGTTGCACAAGTCGATACATTCATCGCAGATGAACACCGACGGGCCCGCAATCAGTTTCTTTACCTCATGCTGGCTTTTGCCGCAAAACGAGCAATACAACAGCTTCTCGCTGTTAGAACCTTTCTTGTCCGCCATAGATAAATGAGCCTCCGGACACTCTGTTACATAATACGCCGTTTCCCCCCAGCAACGCCGGGAGGCGCGTGAACCGCTTGCTGTGACGGCGTTGGGCCGCAGGCCGCGAAGCGCGTTTGCCGATTATTTCACATGGTCCGCGTGCCCGTGCCTATCCCGTATTTCACGGGGATCGCGCACGATGCGAGCGGACCACTCATTGGCAAATAGAATGCCAACAAAAACGCGCCGGATCAGGGGCGCTTGTGCAGCACCTGATCCACGAGGCCATAGGCCTGCGCGTCGTCGCCCGACATGAAGTTGTCGCGGTCGGTGTCGCGCGCGATGCGCTCGACCGGCTGGCCGGTATGGTTGGCGAGCAACTGGTTCAGACGCTCCTTCAGGTACAGGATTTCGCGCGCCTGAATTTCGATGTCCGATGCCTGGCCGCGGGCGCCGCCGAGCGGCTGGTGAATCATCACGCGCGAGTTCGGCAGCGCGAAGCGCTTGCCCTTCGCACCCGACGCGAGCAGGAACGCGCCCATGCTGGCCGCGAGGCCCATGCAAAGGGTCGAAACGTCGGGCTTGATGAACTGCATCGTGTCGTAGATCGCCATGCCGGCCGAGACCGAACCGCCCGGGCTGTTGATGTAAAGGCTGATGTCCTTGTCCGGATTTTCGCTTTCGAGGAACAGCAACTGGGCGACAACGAGATTCGCGGTCTGGTCGTTCACTTCGCCAACCAGAAACACCACGCGCTCCTTGAGCAGGCGCGAGTAGATGTCGTATGAGCGCTCGCCGCGGCCGCTCGTCTCCACGACGATCGGCACAAGCCCGAGCGCCTGCGGATCAAGATCTCGCGAGGCGTGGGAGGTCAACGTGTCCAGCGATTGAGCGCGAATGGTCATGCGGTGCATCCTTGTCTGGAAGAGTTGTTCTGGTAACCCTGATAATGCTCAATGGCGACGGACCCTGCAAAAATCAACCACACGGCCAACGTGGCTAAATTCCGCGGATACAAAAACGGCGTGCTGGCCGTCGGTCGCTCCGACAGCCGGCACGCCGTAGCGGGCAGCTTTAAGCCTGCGCCGTTGCGCTTGCCAGTTCTTCGAAGCTCACCAGCTTGTCCGTCACCTTGGCCTTGCCGAGCACGAAGTCCACGACGTTCGATTCGACAACGTAGGCTTCCATTTCGGCGAGGCGTTGCTGGTTCGAATAATACCAGCGCACGACTTCCTTCGGGTCTTCGTAGCTTTTCGCGAATTCGTCGACTTCAGCGCGAATCTGCTCCGGCTTCGCTTCGAGGTTGTTCGCCTTCACGAGTTCGGCCAGCACGAGGCCGAGCTTCACGCGACGCTCTGCTTGCTCCTTGAACATCTCGGCCGGAATCGGTGCGTCCTTCGCGTTGGGCACGCCGCGTTGCGCGAGATCCGCACGCGCCATTTCGACGAGGCGCTCCTGGTCCTGCTCGACGAGCGCGTTCGGCACGTCGAGCTCGGAGATCTTCAGGAGCGCGTCCATGACCTGGTTCTTGACGATGGCCTGGGTGCGGCGCTTCGCTTCGCGCTCGAGGTTGTCCTTGATCTCGGCGCGCATCTTCACGAGGTCGCCGTCGGCGATGCCGAGCGACTTCGCGAATTCGCCGTCGATTTCCGGCAGGTGCGGCCACTCGATCTGCTGCATCGTGATCGTGAACTTCGCGGTCTTGCCGGCGACTTCCTTGCCGTGATAGTCCTCGGGGAAGGCCAGGTCGAATTCGCGCGACTCACCCTGCTTCAGGCCGATTGCCGCCTTTTCGAATTCCGGCAGCATGCGGCCTTCGCCCAGCACGAACGCGAAGCCTTCGGCGCTGCCGCCCGGGAAGGCGACGTCGTCGATCTTGCCGAGAAAGTCGACCGTCACGCGGTCGCCTTCCTTCGCCGCGGTGTCGGCGCCGCCGTCACCAGGCTCGCCCGCTTCGCCGCGTGCGTGGAAGTGCACGCGCTGCTTGCGCAGGATGTCCAGCGTGCGATCGATTTCGGCTTCGGTGATGCTCGTGGTCGTGCGCTCGATTTCGGCGCTGCCGACGTCGCCCAGCGTCACTTCCGGATAGACCTCGAAGGTCGCGTCGAATGCGTAGTCGCCTTCCGTGGCTTCCGCCTTCGGGGCGAAGCTCGGCTGGCCCGCGACACGCAGGTTTTCGGCGCGGCTGATGTCGAAGAATTCCTTGCCGACCTTGTCGCTCAGGACTTCGGCTTCCACCTGGCCCGAGTACTGTTGCGTGACCATCTTGAGCGGCACCTTGCCCGGGCGGAAACCCGGCATGCGCACGTTCTTCGCGAGTTGGCGGATACGCGAGTCGACTTCTTTCTGCACGGCGTCCTTCGGCAGGGAAATCGTCACGCGGCGTTCGAGCTTGCCGAGGTTTTCAACAACGTTAGCCATGGCTTCAATCGTCCTAAAATTGTTCGAGCGTAATCAGTAATCTTTGCTGCCGCAGTCCGATGGGGTGGTCCGCGCAGGTAGCCCACACAGGGTGGCCCGCATCGCTTGCGTCTCGCTTGTGCCTCGTCGGCGCCGCCTGCCGGCATGACCGGCCTGCGCTCTTTGAAGCGCCTCTCGCTGCAGCCGTCCGCGAAAGCGCCCCTTGCGCCGCGCGAGGCGGCAGAAAAAGCGCTGGTTTGCAGACGCTGCCGCATGAATTCATCGAATCCATCGGGCGGCGCCCTTTCCGGGAGCCGCGAGACCCATTCCGCTGCAAATCGGCCAAATTGGGCCGAATCGGGCGGCTTGCGGTGCGGTTCCGTCAAAAGAGCCGAGTATTTTAGCAAACTATTGCCGCGCTCAAATGGAATTGCCGTTTCAGCGGAAAGATGCCGCGGGGCGCGCTGCGCAAACGGGCGGATCCGGGCGGACTTTTAGCGCGGCAAGCGAGTGCAGGCGGGCTGCATGGCCGCCTGCGATGCGTGCTATCTCGCCTGAGGTATCCAGCGAGCTCCCAACCACTGGTAAGCTAGCGCTCGCGCCGGACGCCCCGCCGGCAACAGCCTCCGCCAACACAACTCTTCCAGTCGAGACACCATGCCCAACCAGTCGCGTGCTGACGCACCCGTCGTCGTCGTTGCTCCCGATTCTTTCAAAGGCTCGCTCAGCGCGGATGGGGTCGCCGCCGCGATCGCCGACGGCATCCGCCGTGCCCGCGCCGACGCCGACATCCGCATCTGCCCGATGGCCGACGGCGGTGAAGGCACGCTCGACGCGATGTTGAGCATTGGCGGCGAGCGCCGCGTGATCAACGTGGAAGGCGCTGCAGGCGCGCGGCGCGACGCGGCCGTCGGCCTGCTGCACGATGGCAGCGCGAT
>JAITTX010000266.1 GCA_031286755.1 Paraburkholderia sp. | reverse complement strand
TCGAAAGAAACGTAGGCAACCTTGGTGCCGTCAGGCGACCAGGCCGGCGAGATGATGGGCTCGGGGCTCGAGAGCGCGATGTGCGCGTCTTGTCCGTCGGAGTCCGAAATCTGCAACTGGTAGCGGTTGCCCGTCTTGATCACGTACGACAGGCGCGTGGCGAACACGCCGCGGTCGCCGAGCAGCTTCTGATAGATGTAGTCCGCAACCTTGTGCGCGCTCATGCGCAGACCGTTTGCCGGGCTTTGCAGCACGAGCCCGCCAAGGCTTTCCCCTTTCACCGTGTCGTACAGCTTGAAGCGCACTTCGTACTGGCCGTTGGCCAGCTTGTTCACGCTGCCTGCAACGAATGCGTTGGCGCCCTTGGCTTTCCAGCTGCCGAGGTCGACAGAATCGTTTTCCGAGACCGGTGCGCTGCCCGCGTCGATGTTGGTGAATTTGCCGCTGCGCGCGAGGTCGGCGCGCACGATGGCGGCGACTTGCTGCGGCGAGTTCGCCTCGCCCGCGAAATTCGCAGTGGCGATAGGGAACTGGGTGGAGCCCACGCCGGTGACGAGGACGTTGAGTTGTGCGTTCGCTGCGCCGCCGACTGTGATCAGGCAAGACGCGACGAGAGTTCGCAGGCCAAGCTTCGTCATCAAACTCATGCTGTGCTGTTTCCTGAAAAAGCGATTTTTATCACACCGTGCAACAGCAGACAGACCCCGAAACGTTCGAATCGTTCCTTGATCCGCTGCCGTGCGCCGGCTTCCCTGTATCCCGCCTGGCGCCCTTAACTTGCCGGGCGCAAGGTAATTTTAAAGTTCGACGGCGTTTTGCCATCCGTGTCGAGCGGCATGGGATCCGAGCGCTGGACGGCGCGTAACGCGGCATCGTCCCACTGCGAATTGCCACTGCTGCGCGAGATGGTGGCCGAAAGCAGCGTGCCGGTCGGCGAGCATCGCACCGAAATCTCCGTTTCCAGGCCCGCCGTCTCGCCGGCCCAGATGATGTTCGGGCGTACGCGACGCCGCACCTTGTCCGCGTAGCCCGGCGAGGCGGCGTTGCCGCCCGAGCCGCTGCCGGTGCCGCTCTTTGCGAGACCGTTGCCGCTCGTGCCCGCGCCGCCGCCCATCGAGCCTTGCATCTGCGCGATGCGCGCGCGCCGCTCGGCGTCGAGCTTCTTTGCCTGGGCTTCGGCTTGCGCCTTGGCCTTGGCGGCCTTTTCGGCGTCGGCCTTCTTCTGCGCGTCGAGCTTCGCCTGCTTTTGCTGCTCTTCCTGCTGCTGCTTCTTCTGCGCGTCCTGCTGCTGTTGCTGCTTGAGCTTTTCGGCCGCGGCCTGCTGCTGCTCTTGCTGCTGCTGTTGCTTGAGCTTCGCCTGCTTCTGCTGCAAGGCGAGCTGCGCGGCTTGCTGGGCCGCGAGCTGCTGGCGCTTCGCCTCGGCTTCCTGCTGTGCCTTCAGACGCTGCTGCTCGGCCAGTTGCGCCTCGCGTGCCGCTTCTTGCTGCTGCTTACGCTTTAACTGTTGCAGCGCGATGTCCGCGTTTTCCGTTTGCGGCGGCGGGGGGGCAGGGGCGACCGGTGCGGGCGGCGGCAGGGGCCGCGGCGTCGACAGGTCCGGCACCTCGGTCCAGAGTTCCGCCTCTTCGCCGGCCGGCGTGCTGTTCTGCCAGTGGATGCCGTGGTAGAGGAACAAGCCGAGCAGCACATGCATGACCACGGCGAGCGCGAGAGCACGTCCCGTGCCCCGCTCGCGTGGAGGCTGCAGCGGATACGAATCGTTGTCCCGGGTCATTGCGATTTGACGAGCAGTCCGACACGTTTGACGCCGCGCGACTTCAGGTCGGACATCACGTTCATCACCGTCTCATACTTGACGGCCTTGTCGGCAGCGATCACGACGGGCTGGTCGGGATGGCTTTGCTCGCGATCGGCGACGAAGCTGTTGAGATCGGCGCGCGACATGTTTTCCTGCTGCGTGGCGCCGGAATCATCCTTATAGCGTACGCTCAGATTGCCGTCGGGGCGAATATTGACCACGACGGGCGGTGTCTGCTGCTGCTGGCTGGCGCCGCCAACCGTGGGCAGATTGATGATGGACGGTGCGACCAGCGGCGCCGTCACCATGAAAATCACGAGCAGCACCAGCATCACGTCGATGTACGGCACGACGTTGATGTCGGCCATCGCGCGGCGCGAGCGGCTGCCTCGCATGCTCGAACGGACTGAGCCTCCCATCTTCGACTCCTTGGCTAGCTGGTGAAGATTAGTGGGCCTGACGCTGCAGGATGTTCGAAAACTCTTCGATGAAGGTTTCGAAGCGAATCGCGAGGCGGTCGATGTCGTGCGCGTAGCTGTTGTACGCGACCACCGCCGGAATGGCGGCGAACAGGCCGATCGCGGTGGCCGTCAGCGCTTCGGCAATGCCGGGCGCGACGTTCGCGAGCGTGGCCTGCTGCACGTTCGCGAGACCGCGGAACGCGTTCATGATCCCCCAGACCGTGCCGAACAGACCGATGTACGGGCTCACCGAGCCCACCGACGCGAGGAACGAGAGGTTCGCCTCGAGCGCGTCCATTTCGCGCTGGAAGGCCGCGCGCATCGCGCGGCGCGCGCCGTCGAGCACGAGGCTCGGGTCGTTCAGGCGTTTTTCCTTGGCCTTGAGGAATTCGCGCATGCCCGACTCGAAGATACGCTCGAGCGCGCCGATCGTGTGACGGTTGTTGGCCGCGCTCTGGTAGAGCGCCTGCAGGTCGCCGCCGGACCAGAACTCGCGCTCGAAGCGCTCGGTCTGGGTGCGCGCGCGGCGGATGGCAAACCACTTGCGGAAGATGAAGGTCCAGGAAATCAGGGACAGCAACAGGAGCAATCCCATCACCGCCTGTGCCAGTACGCTCGCATTAAGAACGAGAGAAAGGATCGACAGATCTTGTGTAGTGTTCATAGAGGTTCTTGATGACGTCCCGGAAGGGGCGAGCGGCTGCAAGACAACACAAATCTTTCCGAAGGCTAATGGAAAGGCATCGCGCCGTCGCAGCCGAACCCAGCCTGGTCCTGAATCGACCGACGCGAGTTCACTGGCGTCGTATCAACGGCAATTACTGCGCCGCCGTTGACACAACCGGCAAGACTTTCTTCATGCCACGCTCCAAAGCTGCAAAAACGTGGTCAGGAATGGCGGCAGGGCGCATTTTCGCGCCATTCACGCAGGCAACGCGAATCTTTCCCGTTGCTAACAGCGTGTCGCCGCGCCACGCCTCCTGCATGAAATCGACCGACGCGCGCCCCAGTTTTTCGAGCCGGCTCACGATCGTCACGACGTCGTCGAGGCGGGCCGGCGACCGGTAGTCGAGCGCGGTGCTGCGCACGACGAACAATTCGCCGGATTCCTCCGCGAGCCTGTGCTGGTCGACGCCGCACGCGCGCAGCCATTCGGTGCGCGCGCGCTCGAAGAACTTCAGGTAGTTCGCGTAAAACACGATGCCGCCGGCATCGGTATCTTCGTAATAGACGCGTACCGGCCAGGTGAAGCCCGCTGCGGCCTGTGATGGGGTCGCATCCGGATTGCAGGTGGATCTTTCCATGCCGCGCATTCTACCGGAACGCGCCGCTGCCACGCCGTTCGTACGACCGGCGCGGGCAGGCTAAATGCAGGGTTTCAACCCCGATGGACGCTAAGCCCGGCGAAGGATTGCGCAACTGGCATCAGCTCGATCGTATTGATGTTCACGTGTGCGGGACGCGTGGCGATCCAGTAAATAGAGTCGGCAACGTCCTCGGCGGTGAGCGGCCGCACATCCTTATAGACATTGGCGGCTTTCGAGCTGTCGCCACGATAGCGGACGTTCGAGAATTCGGTGCCGCCGCACAGGCCCGGCTCGATATTCGTCACGCGCAGGGCGGTGCCGGCGAGGTCGGCGCGCAGATTGAGGCTGAATTGGCGCACGAACGCCTTGGTCGCGCCATAGACATTGCCGCCCGGGTAGGGCCAGCTTCCCGCCGACGACCCCAGATTGACGATATGGCCGCGGTTGCGCGCCGTCATGCCCGGCAGGAAGGCGTGGCTGACCCGCACGAGACCGGTGCAGTTGGTGTCGATCATGGTTTCCCAATCGTCGAGATCGGCTTTGTGCGCGGGGTCGACGCCAAGCGCGAGGCCGGCGTTGTTGATGAGCACGTCGACTTCGGCGAATTCGGGCGGCAGGGCGGCCGGAGCGGCCTCGACGGCCGCGCGGTCGCGCACGTCGAGCTCGAACGGCAGGAGGGCGTCACCCAGCTCCGCGGCGAGGGCGTCGAGGCGGTCCTTGCGGCGCGCGGTGGCGACGACGCGGTGCCCGCCCTTCACGAAGGCCCGGGCGATGGCGGCGCCGAATCCCGCAGATGCGCCGGTGACGAAGACGATCATGGTTGCTCCCTGGTCAGTGGAACACAAAGAAAGGGGAGAGCCTACTTGCAATGCGGCGCTGCGGCAAGGAAGCGGCAGGACACGGGCAAGCCGGGCGGCGGCAAGGGGCGGCACGGCCCTGGCAGCGGGGAATTTCAGCTCCGGCCGCAGGCCGCCGTGCAAGCCCTCGCGGCGCGGCGGGAAGCCGCCGCGAGGGTCTCCCAGGTTGCCTATTCCGGGCGCATCCAATAAACTAACGCGCTCAATCCCTGCGTGACTGGCGATAGGGTCCCTGAATGGCAACGGCCGTAATAATTGCCCTTCAAGCTGCATGCGCTGGACACAGCGCGGCTCAAACGGGGACTCAAGGTGGAACGACCCACCGTGAAGCGCAGGGTGCCGTTTTGCCGTTCGCCTGGGCAGCCAGATTTCGCGCGCTTCACCAAGCGCTGCTGGGCCTTTACGGGCCGTGGCTGTCCTGCCTCGCGTGTGCGGCACCTTGTTCCGCCACGTCAAGGCTGGCCTCTTCGCCAGCAGCGCCGCGTACCTGCTACGCGTTCGGCGCGAGACCCGGTCAACCTGAACACACTTAACGGAACCCGTATGTTTGACAGAGCCGAAAGCACCATCGCCAACGTCGATCCCGAACTCTTCAAGGCGATCGAACTCGAGAACCGCCGCCAGGAAGAGCACATCGAGCTCATCGCGTCGGAGAACTACACGTCGCCGGCGGTCATGGCCGCGCAGGGTTCGCAGCTCACCAACAAGTACGCCGAAGGCTATCCCGGCAAGCG
>JAITTX010000231.1 GCA_031286755.1 Paraburkholderia sp. | reverse complement strand
CTTCCGCCGCGCGCCGCCCGAAATGGCCGTGTAAGACACCTCGAGCGCGCCACGGGCCCCCGTGGCGCGGGCCATGCGCCGCGATCATGCAGGTGCGCTTGATCGATTGCGGGGTCGGGGTAAAACGGGTGGTTTGGTCACGCGGGCCCGAACCGAACTACAATGCATGCCGTCCTTTGGTTTGCCGGCGCGCTCGCCGTCTCGTTCGTACGCACCATGCCCCGTTTTTCAAAAGTTGTCCCGTTTCTGCTGATTCCGCTCGTTGCCGCCCTCAGTGCCTGCTCGTCGCCCAAGCCGGCGTTCCGGGAGGACCAACTGCTGAGCAACGCGCCAAGCCCGTTCTCGCACGGCTACAACTACGCCAGCGCGGATGCCTGCGAGGCGGCGCGCCGCGCGCTGCTGAGCCAGGGCTACATGACGACGATGACACGCAACGACACCGTCGACGCCACCAAGAATTTCCAGCCGTCCATCGACCAGCACATCGTCGTGGAGGTGCACGCGGTCTGCACCCCCGCCGACGCGACGAACACGAGCATGGTGTACGTCAACGCCGTGCAGAACGGCTATGCGCTCAAGAAGAGCGCGACGTCGGCGAGCGTGGGGCTGTCGATTCTCGGCTCGGTCTCGCTGCCGATCCACTCGAACAGCGACGAAATGGTCAAGGTCTCGAGCGCGACGGTCCAGTCGAGCGAGTTCTACAAGCGCTTCTTCGATCTCGTGGGGACCTATCTGGGCGCGGTCGCGCGCAGCGAGCCGGTGCCGGGTGGCGCAGAGATCAAGACCACGCCGCTGCCGCCGCCGCTCGCGCCGGCCGCGGCAATGGTGAGCGCGGCGGCGCCGGGCGTTTCCACGGCGCCCGCGGCGGCCGCGGCAGCCGCTGCGGCGACCGGGGCGGCGGTGCTGCACACCTCCACCACGCCCGCGTCGGCCACGGTGCCCGCAGTGCCCGTCCAGGCTGCGCACGCGGCCACGCCGGCTACCCCGGCAAGCGGCGTGCACGCGGTCTTCCCGGCCTCGCCCGCCTCGCAGGCGACGCTGCTAACGCCGGTGTTGCCGGCGCCTGCGCCGGCTTCGGCCGTGGCGGCGTCGGCACCCGCTGTGACAGCGGGGGGCGCATCGACGCCTGCTGCGGCGGGTGCCGCAAGTGCGCCAGTTGTCGCGGCCAATCGGGCCTCGCAGCCGGGCGCGGCCGCGGTGCCTGCCTCGGGCGCTTCCGCGACGCAGGCCGCCGCGCCCGCCTCGGGCGTTCCGGCCGCACAGGCGGCTGCAGCCCCCGCCAGCGGCGTGCAACCGGCACAGGCGGCCACCGCCGCCCCGACGCCGGCCAGCGGTGCTCAAACGGCAGCAGCAGCCTCATCGGCGACGGCCAGCGCCCCTGCGTCCAGTTCGGCGCCGGCAGCCACCACGGCGCCCTAAGCGCCCACGCGGCAATACCCCACCGGCGCGTCGATAGACACAACAGGACACCCCGCGCGCGCAATCCGGACGCCAACCCCGGCGTCCGGCGCGTAGCGCCCGCGCTGCGTGGCTGCGTGGCTGCGCGCCTAGCGCAAGCCCGCCATCATCGCCCCCATTCCCACCAGCAGGCTGCCCATCAGCCGGTTGACCGCGCGCAGCCGACGGGGCCGCTGCAGCACGTGGCGCAGGCGGTGCGAGAACAACGCCATCGACGCCACGCCGCCGGCGAACAACAGTGCGAACGTCGCCGCCAGGACGAGGTACTGCCGGTTCGCGCTCCAGGACGCGTCGGCGCTGATGAACTGCGGGAAGAACGACGGAAAGAACAGCAAAGTTTTGGGATTGAGCCCCGAGGTCGCAAATCCGCGCCAGAACAAGTCGCGATTGGAAGTGGGCGCTAACTCTGCCGAGTCGGCGCCGGGTTCGCCGCCGAGCGTGCGGCTGCGCCATTGCTTGCAGCCGAGCCAGACGAGGTAAGCCGCGCCCGCCCAGCGCAGCACGGTAAGTGAATGCTCACTGATGAGCAGCAGCGAATTCAGGCAGAGCGCCGTGAGAACGAGCTGCAACAGGACCGCGAGCGTGCCGCCCCAGACGCAGGGCAGCGCGCGGCGCCAGCCTGCGTGCAGCGCGTGGCTCATCGTGAGCACGTTGACGGGACCGGGGGTATAGACGAGGACCAGCGCGGCGGCGAGAAACGACAGAAACAGCTGGAGCGGCATTTCAGGGAATTCTGGCGAAAACGGGGTGACGGACGGCGCTTCAGGAACGAATCCGGAACCGGAATCGAGCGCGGGCAACAAAAAACCGCGCCAAAGCGCGGTTTCAAATGCCCTCTGCCCGATCGGACGTTGCTGGCCGCGTGATGAACGCGCGCACCGCCCAATGGCCGCCGCAGGGTGCAACGGAAACCGGCTCTGACGGTCCACCGCGGCTCATGGCTGCGGCGGCGCACCCCAGCGCGGGGAGGTGGCCGCGTGGGTCGTGCCGGGCAAGAAGGCATGTGGAAAATATACCGGGGATGGCCCTGTAGAGGCTTCCTGTTTTCAGGCAAAAACCCCTCATTTGCGGAATCTTCTTCCGCTAAAATGACCATTCCCTGTAGAGAATTCCATCCCTCATGAGCCCCCGCGAACGCCCGTCCAGAACGCTCGATAACCAGGACCGCAAGATCCTGCGCGCCCTGCAACAGAACGCCCGCCTTTCCAACGCCGAGCTCGCGGAACAGGTGGGCATGTCCACCACGGCGTGCTGGAACCGCACGCGCCAGCTCGAAGCCGACGGCTACATCGACGGCTATGTCGCGCTCGTGAACCAGCGCAAGCTGGGTTTCGCCGACATCGTCATTCTCGAAGTCACGCTCGACCGCCACGAAGACGACGCGCTCGCGCGTTTCGGCGCGGAGCTCGCGGCGCTGCCCGAAGTGCTGGAGGCCTATCTCGTCTCCGGCGAGTACGACTACTGGATCAAGGTGGCCGTAGACGGCACGGCGGGCTACGAGCGCTTCCTGCGCGAAAAGCTCTATCGCATTTCGAGCATCCGCCACAGCCGCTCGATGTTCGCGTTGCGCTGCATGAAGGACGTGGCGTCGATGCAGGTGTG
>JAITTX010000178.1 GCA_031286755.1 Paraburkholderia sp. | reverse complement strand
GATGGCGAAATGCACTATGCGCGGGCCAATGAGCGCCGGCTCGCGCGCGTAGAAGGGGCGCGGTCAATTATCGCCGATGCATGCGGCGTGGTGCACGCGCGATCGTGTCTCGATTGCGTCCTGGCGGCACGGGTTTTTCACGTCTGCGCATCGCGTAGGGAATTCGTAGGGAACTCGAAGCGAATTCGCAATGTCAGACGTTCCAGTTTTGCCCATCCGGAGGATTTCGTCTCATGCGTCATTGATGCCGCCGTCGCCCCCGACGGCCCTTGTTTGCGCTCCCTCGCAGGTTTTTATCGGCTTCATGCTGGCGTTGAGCCGGCCTGCGCCGCTTTCGAGCGAGGGGAATATCCGGCATCCATGGCATCGACCTATGACGAATCCCTCCTTGACGCTGGAAGGCGTCTCCTTTTTTCTGCCTGACGGCAAGCCGCTTTTTTCCGATCTCAACGCATCGTTCGACGCGCGTCATACCGGCCTCGTGGGCCGCAACGGCGCGGGCAAGAGCGTGCTCGCGCGCGTGATGGCGGGGCGCCTCGCGCCTGCGGCCGGGCGTTGCGTGCGCACGGGCGAGGTTTTCTATCTCGCGCAGCAAGTTCAGACAGACGCTGCCGGCGCGAGCGTCGCTGCGCTCGCTGGCGTCCAGGCCGCGCTAGACGCGCTAATGCGTATCGAGGCCGGCGACGGCACCCCCGAAGATTTCGACGCGCTCGGCGAGCGCTGGGATCTGCGCCAGCGCCTGCAGGCCGAACTCGAACGCTGCGGCCTCGGGCACCTGGATCCGCAGGCGCCGGCGCATGCGCTGAGCGGTGGCGAGACGATGCGCGTGGCGCTCGCGGGCGCCGCGCTCTCGCAGACCGACTGGCTGATTCTCGACGAGCCGAGCAATCACCTCGACGGCCCGAGCCGCGAAGCCTTGATGCGTCAATTGCAGCGCTGGCCGAAGGGGCTCGTGGTCGTGAGCCACGACCGGCGCCTGCTCGACACCATGACGCGCATCGTCGAGCTGTCCGCCACGGGCCTGCGCAGCTACGGCGGCGGCTACGCGCTCTACGCCGGGCAGCGTGGGCAAGAGGAGGCGGATGCGCTCGCGCTGCTCGAGCGCCGCAAGCTAGAACGCCGCCGCGCAGCGCGTGCGCTGAGCGACCAGCGCGAGCGCGCCGAGCGGCGCGAGGCACAAGGGCGGCGTCACGGCCGCGAGGCCAATCAGGCGAAGATCCTGCTCGATCGCCAGAAGGCGCACAGCGAGAGCACGGCGGGAAAGTTGCGAGCGCAACATACGGCCGCGCGCGAGCAGCTCGATTTGAAGGTGCGCGAGGCGGCCATGGAGGTGGCCGGCGACGCTCGCATCGTCATGCGCCTGGCGCCGGTGGCCGGGATGGCGCGGCGCTGGATCGCGGAGCTCGACGACGTCGTGCTGCCGCATGCGCCGCCCACGACGCGCGCGATTCGCCTGGCGTTGCACGGCCAGCAGCGCGTGGGCGTGACGGGGGCGAACGGCAGCGGCAAATCGACCTTGCTCAAAGTGCTGGCGGGGCGCCTCGCGCCGCTTGCTGGGCGCTGCTCGGTGCGCGTGGCGAGCGCATGGCTCGACCAGCGGCTGACGGGTCTCGCGCCGCAACGCACGGCAATCGAGCAGATGCGCGAAGCCAACCGCACGGCAGGTGAGGACGCGCTGCGCACGCGGCTCGCGCAACTGGGGCTGGACGCGCGCAAGCTCGCGGCGCCGTGCGGAGCGCTGAGCGGCGGCGAGCGGCTCAAGGCAGCGCTCGCTTGTGCGATTTATGCCGATCCGCCCGCGCAACTCCTGCTGCTGGACGAACCGGGCAATCATCTCGATTTGCCTTCGCTCCAGGCGCTGGAGGCCATGCTGTGCGATTATCGCGGCGCACTGGTGGTGGTGTCGCACGACGAGGCGTTTCTGGAAAGCCTCGAATTGACCGACCGGCTGGAGGCAACATCGGCAGGCTGGCAAATGACACCGCTTTGAATGCCGCCGTTGCAGGTCAGCACGGTTCCTGCTTTGCTCATCTGAAGGTATGAATCATGAAGCGTTTCCCGCTGGCACTCGGCCTTGCATCGCTCCTCTTTGCGGGCGTGGCATATGCGGACACGGCACAAGCCGACGACTTCGGCACCGCGCGAAGCTGTCTTGCTTATGGCAAAAAGCGCATGGCCGACAACGGCGACATGCTCGCGCTGCTCGATCGCTCGAAGATAGACCGCCAGAGCGTGCGCGAAGAACGTTACGACGATCAGGTCGGCAGCCAGCACATTGCCACGCAAGTCAGCGCCGGGCTTCGCGACGGGCAGCGTCGGACCGGCCTTATCCTGTGCCTGTTCGAGAACGGCAAGCCGCTCTACTTCTACGTGCATCCGGCATCGTCGTAACGCGGGCGCAATCCGTTCGATGATCCGGCGCGGGCCCGTGGGCCCGGAGCCCGCGCCTGGCCCGCTCCGGTGCACTCAGGTGCGCTCGGAGTCCAGCTTTTCGTTGTTCTTCACAACGTCCTGCGCCTTTGCATAGCTTTCGATGAGCAGGCGGTACGGGGGAAATATCAGCCCGTAGACGTCGGCCCATTGCTGCGCGTCGGCCCGGTGCCAGGTCTGCTGTAATTCGGAGGCGACCGCGGCGGTGTCCATCGGCACGACGCCGGCCTGCACCACGCGCGCGAGCGTGATTTCCTGGGCCATCTTCGAGTACGTGCCCGATGCGTCGACCACGGCGAAGACCTTGTAGCCTTCGTGCACGGCGGAGATTGCCGGGAACGCCATGCAGACGCTCGTAATGGTGCCGGCGATGATCAGCGTCTTACGGCCCGTCGCCTTGACCGCCTCGACGAAGTCCGGGTTGTCCCATGCATTGATCTGGCCTTTGCGGGCCACATACGTGGCGTGCGGCGCGTTCTCGTGAATCTCGGGGATCAGCGGGCCGTTCGGTCCTTGCGGCACCGAGGCCGTGGTGATGACCGGCATCTTGCAGAGCGTGGCGATTTTCGCCAGGGCAATCGCGTGATTGCGCAGGACCGTCATTTCCATGTCCTTGACCGTCTGAAACAGGCCGCTCTGGTGGTCGATCAGCAGCATGGCGGCGTCGTTCGGGTCGATCACGGGACGTTGTCCGTTGAAATTCGCAGGGGCGGTCATATCAGTACTCCATATCAATTAATGCGGGCCTTCTATTGGAGCGGAAGGCATTGCGCAGGGCCGTGAAGGGACGCGAGTGCGCGAACGGCCGAAGCGCACGGATGTGGCTTGGGGTTCGGTTATCGGGTCGTGCCGAAGAACTGTACGAAAACGGCGTGGAAACCGGTAGTGGCGAAACGGGAAACGTTTCGTTCGTCTTCTTCGAACGCAGTGGGTGCTACGCTGTATCGGATCTGTCGGCCGCGCCCGTTGAGTGTTTAGCCCTCGCTTTGGGCCAGCGGGAAGGACATCGAATAGCTGAAGCGGCTGGCCGGATGCACGCCGGTGGTCGCCTCGATCACCTTGTCGCGCATGAAATAGGCCAGCACGATGCGTAGCCACTTCGCGCCCGGTTCGCAACGCAGCAGCGGCGTGAGCGACGCGTCGGCCTGGAGTTGCCGCCGCGAACTCACGCGCAGCCGCGCGCCTTTTGCATAGAGCGCGAGATTGGAGAGCGTGTCCATCGACTGGATGTAGCGGGCTTGCTGCCGGTCCGCCGTCACCGTCGTGCTCACGCCGGCCTGGCGCGTGACGAGGCCCAGGCTGCAGAGCTTCTGGATGGCCTGGCGCACGGTGGCCGCGGTGCAGCCAGAATAGCGGTTGCTCCAGGGTAATCACGAATGTTCGAACATTCGAATAAAACTAGAATGCAACGCATGGAGCCGGAAGACCCGGGCTCCGCGAAACACGGAGAACCCTGCATGTACCCGATCGATTTCCTGTGGCGTGCCGCGCACCGGCATCCGGACCGGACGGCCATCGTGAGCCCGGCCGGCAACCTCACCTTCGAGGCGCTTGCCGCCGAGGTGCTCGAGCGCGCCGCCGCACTCGCGCGGCTCGACCCGGCGCCGCGCAGCCGCGTGTGCATTGGCGCGGCCAACTCGGTCGATCACCTGCTGGCGCTGCTCGCCGTGCTGGCGGCCGGCAAGGTGTGGGTGCCGCTGAATCCGCGCAACGGCGATCCCGAGTTGCGCCGCATCGTCGAATTCGTCCAGCCTTCGCTGGTGCTGGCCGACGACGCCATGTGCGCGCGTCTCGCCGGCGTGAGCGCGCCGCTGCGTGAACTCGGCGAACTGGGCCGCCGCACCGGCGATACGTCGCGCGTTGCGTTCGGTCCCTATGCGCGCGGCGGCGTGAGCGTGGAAGAAGCGCAGGCGATCAAGTTCACGGGCGGCACCACGGGCTTCCCCAAGGGCGTGATTCAGCCGCTGCGCGCCTGGAATACGAATATCGCCACGCAGATCCACGAACTGGGCCTCACGCCCGAGGACCGCTATCTGGTGGCCGCCCCCATCACGCACGGCACGTCCACCTACATGCTGCCGCTGCTCGGCGCGGGCGGCGCGCTGATCTTCCCCGAACATGCGAAGCCCGCTGGTTTGCTCGATGCCGCGAGCGAGCACGGCGCGACAATCTTCTTCGCGCCGCCCACGCTGATCCTCGCGCTCGCCGAAGAGCAGCGCCGCGCGCCGCGCGCGCTGCCCGCGCTGCGCTATCTCGTCTATGGCGGCGCGCCGATGCGGCCCGAGCAGATTCGCGACGCGCAATCCGTGTTCGGGCCCGTGCTGTGCACCTCGTTCGGCCAGACCGAGGCCCCGCAGATCATCACCTTCTTGCCGCCGCAGCAGATGAGCGGCGCGCGGCTCGCGTCGGTCGGCCGGCCCACGCTGCTCACGCGCGTGGCGATCGTCGACAAGGCGGGGCAGCCGCTCAAGCCGGGCGAGGAAGGCGAGATCGCGGTGCGCGGCGGCCTCGTGATGAGCGGCTATCTCGACGCCGAAGAGGAAACCCGCAAGACGCTCGTGGACGGCTGGTTGCGCACGGGAGACGCCGGCGTGTTCGACGAGGAGGGGTATCTGTTCCTGCGCGACCGCATTCGCGACGTCATCATCACCGGTGGTTTCAACGTCTATCCGGGCGACGTGGAGGTGGTGCTCTCGGCCCACCCAGCGGTGGCGGATTGCTCGGTGGTGGGCGTGCCCGACGACAAATGGGGCGAGGCCGTGCATGCGGCGGTGCAGTTGCGTCCCGGCATGACGGTGGATGCCGCCGAGCTGGTCGCGCTCGTGAAGCGTGAACTGGGTTCGGTGAAAACGCCGAAGCACGTGCACCTGTTCGAGAGCCTGCCGCGCAGCGCCGTGGGCAAGGTGCTCAAGCCCGCGGTGCGCGAGGCCATCCTGAATCAGCGGAGCGAAGCATGAACGCGATGAACGAGGCGCGCGGTCCGCGCACGGCGCTGTGCCGCTACACGACCGATGCAATCTATTACGGTGAAGCCGATCTCGTGCGGGATCTGCTCGGTAAGGCGAGCTTCATCGACGTATTCATGAAGCAGACCTTTGGCCGTGTGCCGGGAGACGGCGAGCGGCGTATCGTGGACGCGGTACTGGTGACGCTGATGGAGCACGGCATGACCCCGAGCGCGATTGCCACGCGCATGATTTACGCCAGCTCGCCCGAGAATCTGCAGGCCGGCGTGGCGGCGGGGTTGCTCGCGGTGGCGAGCCGCTTCGTCGGCACCATGGAGCCGGCGGCGGGACTGCTGGCGCGCATCGTGGCGAGCGGTTCGCAAAGAGATCAGGAAGCCGAATCAATGCGCATCGCGCAGGATTGCCGCGCGCGGCGCGAGCCGGTGCCGGGCTTCGGCCATCATTTGCACAAGCCCGACGATCCGCGCGCGCTTGCGCTGCTCGCGCTGGCGCGTGAGGCAGGCACGTACGGTCCTCATTGCGAGGCGCTGGCACGGCTTGCCGCCGCCGTGGACGCCGCAGCGGGGCGCCACATCACGATCAACGCGACGGGCGCGATAGCCGCGTTGCTCGGCGACATCGGCATTGCGCCCGCGCTGATGCGCGGCTTCGCCGTGCTGAGCCGGGCGGCCGGGTTGATCGCCCATATCGCGGAGGAGCAGCGCGACCCGTCGGGCCGTTTCATCTGGGACATGGTCGACGCGGCCATGACGGGTGCACCGGATATGCCGGCGGCACGCTGAACGAGCGCACACCATCCGCACACCACGCGCGCGATGCACACGACCCGCGCGACCCCGAGATTCATGGAGGAGACGAACATGACCGCAGCACAAGAGGCCATCCTGCGCCATCACCACATCACGCTGTGCGTTGGCACGGCGCAGCAGGACTACGATTTCCACACGAAGGTGCTGTCGCTCAAGAGCGTGAAGAAGACGCTCATTTACGACGGCGTCGCACCGTTCTATCACCTGTACTACGGCAACGATCTCGGCGAGGAGAGCACGCTGATCACCTGCTTTCCGGTTGCGCATTTCGGCCGCAAGGGGCAGCGCGGCGCGGGGCAGATCGGCAGCCTCGCGCTCTCGGTGCCGGTCTCGGCCATTCCGTTCTGGGAGAAGCGGCTCGCGGGCCTGGGTTTCGAAGTGAAGCGCAGCGAGCGCTTCGGCGAACCGGTGCTCTCGTTCGCCCACCCCTGCGGCGTGCCCTATGAGTTGATCGGCATCGCCGACGACGCGCGCAAGCCCTGGTCGAACGGCGAGGTGCCCGCGGAGCTGGCGATTCGCGGCCTGCACACGATCGGCGTGAACGTGCGCGAGATGGAGCCGTCGCAGGAATTCATGCAGCAGGGCTGGAGCGCGCACGAAGTGGCGCGCGACGAGCTGCATACGCGCTTTGCGTTCGGCAAGGGCAGCGGCGCGCCCGGTGAATTCGTCGATTACGTGCTCACACCCGATCTGCCTCAGGCGAGCTGGACCTACGGCGAGGGTGTCGTTCACCACTGCGCTTTCCAGGTTGCCGACCGCGGCGTGCAGGATAAGGTGAAGGCGAATCTGGAGGGGCTGGGCTTCACCGATACGTCCGAGCGCAAGGACCGTGGTTACTTCGAGTCGATCTACGTGCGCACGCCGGCCGGCGCCATGTTCGAGGCGACAGTGTCGAAACCCGAAGCATTCCTGATCGATGAGCCCTACGAAAAGATGGGCTCGCAGGTGCAGATTGCGCCGCAGTTCGAGAGCCAGCGCCAGGCGATTCTTGCTTCGCTCGAAGCGCTCGAGTTCTGATGCCCGGGGCGCGCATGAAGCCGACCAACAATCCGCATCTGGCGGGACAGCCACAGGTGTTCGGCTGCGCGGCGCAAGACGCGTCGCTCGCCGTGATCCTCGTGCACGGGCGCGGGCAGTCGCCCGCATGGATGCACGACGCGGTGGTGCGCCGCTTCGGGCGCGACGATCTCGTGTGGCACGCCCCCGCCGCCGCCGATCAGACGTGGTATCCGGAACGTTTCATCGCGCCGCTCGAAGCCAACGAGCCGCGTCTCACGCATGCGCTCGACGCGCTGGAAGCGCTATCCGGCTCGCTTCGCGAACAGGGCTTTCCCTACGAGGCCCAGGTGCTGATCGGTTTTTCGCAAGGCGCCTGCCTGTGCAGCGAATTCGTGTGGCGCAGCAAGCGGCGCTATCGCGCGCTCGTTGCGTTCACGGGCGGCTTGATCGGTCCGCCAGGCATGCCGCGCGATACGCAACAGGGCGCCCTGGAGGGCATGCCGGTCCTGCTTTCCACATGGGACGCAGACCCCTTCGTGCCCGCGGACAGCGTGCGCGAATCGGCGCAGCGCTTTCGCGAGGCGGGCGCTCAGGTGACCTTGAAGATCGAGGCCGGCGTGGAGCATGGCATTCGCGATGCGGAGATCGGCTACGCGCGCACGCTGGTCTTCGGTCGTCCAGCGTAGGCCGCCAGAAACAGGCGCAGGAAAATCTCAGTCGCAAGACACACAGGAAAAGAGAGTCATCATGCAAGCTTTCGTGCACGAAACGCGTGCGGCCCGGGTGGTGTTCGGCCCGGGCAGCCGGCACCAGTTGCTCCAGGAACTGGACATTCTGGGCATCGAGCGTGCGCTCGTGCTGACCACGCCGGAGCAAACCGGCATTGGTGCACAGATGGCCGGGATGCTCGGCGCGAGAGGCGCCGGCGTGCACGGCAAGGCGGCCATGCACGTGCTGCGGGAAGTCGCGCGCGAAGCGGTCGACGTCGCTCGCCAACTGGGCGCCGATGGGTGCGTGGCCGTCGGCGGCGGCTCGACCATCGGTCTCGCGAAGGCCATTGCGCTCGAATCGGGCCTCCCGATCGTCGCTTTGCCGACCACCTATGCCGGCTCCGAAATGACGCCGCTCTATGGCATTACCGATGGCGGGCTCAAAAAGACCGGGCGAGACTGGCGCGTGATGCCGCGCAGCGTGATTTACGACCCGGAGCTGACGCTGACGCTGCCGGTGCCGCTGAGCATGACGAGCGGCATGAACGCGATGGCGCACGCGGCCGAAGCGCTCTATGGACACGATGCGAATCCCATCTACAGCCTCATGGCCGAGGAGGGCATTCGCGCGCTCGCGCACGCGTTGCCGCGCTTGCGCGAAGCGCCGGCCGACCTCGACGCGCGAGGCGACGCGCAGTATGGCGCCTGGCTGTGCGGCGCGGTGCTGGGCAATGTGCAGATGGGGCTGCACCACAAGTTGTGCCACACGCTCGGCGGCAGTTTCAATCTGCCGCACGCGGAGGTGCATACGGTGATCTTGCCATATGCGCTTGCCTACAACGCATCCGCCGCCCCCTGGGCGATGGCGCGCATTGCCCGCGCGCTAGGCAGCGGCTCGGCCGCCGAGGGGTTGCGCGCGCTAGGCAAAGCGCTTGGCGTGCCCGGTTCGCTGCGGGAGCTGGGCATGCCGGAACAGGACCTCGACCGCGCGGCGGAACTGGCGGCTCAAACACCTTATCCCAACCCGCGCCCCATCGAGCGCGCGGCCATTCGCGCACTGCTGCAGCGCGCTTACGAGGGCGCGGAACCCGCTTGACGCGGCTTTCGCCACCGCCGCATCGCATTCATCGAGAGGACTTGGGCCCATGTTGATCGAGCACCGCGTCTATACCCTCGCACCGGGCGCCGAGGCGTCGTTCTGGGGCACTCAGCGCGAGCGCGGCGAGCACGGGCTGAGCCCGATTCTCGAGCGGCTCATCGGCACCTATGCCACGCGCAGTGGCGAGGCCGACCAGATCGTCAGCCTTTACCGCTACGACAGCTTCGAAGACTGGCAGACGCGTTTGTTCGGCCTGTATCGGCAAGACGCGCTCCAGGCGTATTTCCGCAGCGTGAGAGCGTTGATCAAGCATCAGGAGAGCCAATTTCTCGTGCCTGCGCCACTGCGGGAATTGACGCCTCATTGGGGTAATGGCCGGGATTGGCTGCCCGGGAACGGCCCGATCTTCGCGTCGCCGCGCGCCGGGTGCGCAATGGAAGAGTTGACCCTGACCTTTTCCGCGGGCGGCGTTCCGGCCTGTTGGGAAGCGATGCGGCAATGCGCGCTCACGAGCGACCCGGTAGTGATGGCGGACTTGTGCGCGGGATTCAGCAGCATTGCCGGAACGCTGAATCAGGTCTTGCTTTACTGGCATTACCCGAGCGCGGAAGCATGGTCGATTCATCGGCGGAGCCTGGGTGAATCGGCGCGCTGGAACGATTTCCTGCGCGCGCTCGCGCCATTCGGCGTCCAGGCATCGAGCCGCCTGCTGGCGCCTTCAGGTGTGGCGGACATGTCGCCGATGTACGCGAGAGCCTGACGCAGATCGTCACGGTGGTCCGCCTTTGATCGGCGGCTTGCCGGATAAATCGGCCATGAATAGTTAGTCATACATATGAAATATTAAAGACCTTCATGAGGAGGAGACAACGATGGAAATACGGACGATGACGGACGAGCAGCGCAAGGCAATCGCCATCGAATATTTCAAACGGATGGACCGGGGCGGGAATCTTCTCGACTTGTTCGACGACCACGCCGAAGTCTATTTCCCGAAGTGGGGCATCGCGCGGGGCAAACGCGAAATCGAGCGGCTTTTCTCCGATCTGATGAGCATCCTGTCCGCGGTCTCGCACGACGTATCGGGCATTCATTTCATCCAGCAGGGCGACAGGGTGGTGGCGGAAGGCACGTCCAGCGGGAGGACCAAAGACGGTACCGCCTGGCGCGCCGGCGTCACCCACGCGGGACGCTGGTGCGATGTCTTCGAGATCCGCGACTTCAGGATCCAGCGCTGCCACGTCTACCTCGATCCCGACTATGGCGGCGCGGATACGGCGCGCTATCCATGGCTGGGCGCTGATCGCCCGGTGCACTACTAGACGCAGGCAGGCCAATCGATCAAACCGGAAACGCGTTCGATGCACCAGATCGGAGGAGTGGGGAGATGTCAGGAAAAAGGTGCGTTGCACCGAATGTTGTTGCGTGCGCAATGGGTTTCGCAATGAGCCTTGCGCTGGGCGGCACGGCGCACGCTCAGAGCAGCGTCACGCTATTCGGCGTGATGGATGGCGGATTGCTTTATACGAACAAGACGCTCGATCCGGCGACGGGACGCAACGCCGGCAAGCAATTTTCGGTCATTGACGGCGGTTCGTACTATTCGCAATTCGGCCTCATGGGAACGGAGGATCTCGGCGGCGGCTACAAGGCGAAGTTCCGGCTCGTGAGCGGACTCAACATCGCCAACGGCGGCCTGCTTCACTGCAATGGCAACCTGTTCGGTTGCGAGGCATGGGTGGGCATGGAGGCGCCATTCGGCGACATGAAACTGGGCCTGCAATTTTCGCCGTTTTTTCTCGCCGTGTACGACTCCGACCCGCGAAGTCTTTCGCTGTTCGGCAGCGGCGCGATACCGCTCGTGGACAACGTCCTCGGCACGGGCATCTTCAATGCCAATGCGCTTTCGTGGACGAGCCCGGTTGTTGCCGGCCTGCAGGCGAGCGCGATGTATGCGTTCGGTGGAGAGGCGGGAAATTTCCAGGCGGGCCGGCAATATGCCATCCGCGTCAAGTACGCGCTCGGCGGCCTGACGCTCAACGCCGCGCTCTACGACGGCAACAGCGGCGGCACGGCGCAGACGCCGGTGCCCACCACGGTGCAGTACGAAGGCCGCATGCTCGGCGTTGGATACCAGTTCGGCGCGTTGACCGCGAAGGCGTCATTCGTCAACTACAAGGTGGCTGGATCGTTCAATAACAACGTCTACGGGGGCGGCGCGACCTGGTACGTGATGCCGACGCTCGACGTCAATGGCGGCGTCTGGGTGACGAGCGATCGCAATCGCACGACCAATCACTCGGTTCTGGCCGCGCTGGGAGCAGACTATTTCATGTCGAAGTCGACGGTCCTCTATGCACAGGTGGGCATGGTGAACAACCACGGCGCGATGAACACCGGGCTCTCGATGATCGGCGCGCTCTATGAAGTCCCGGGCACGTCGGCCGGCACGGTCGTCGGCATACGGCATACGTTTTGAATTCCGCAAGGCCGCTTCGCCGGTTCGTCATGTCGTTCGATGGCGCCGGCGCATGCGCTTTTCTCGAGGGGAAATACAACGTGAAGCACATCCGGTTCATCAGGCGCGGGATCGGCGCCCTGGCTGTGGCGGTTGCCACCGTCGGTTACGCGCAGGTCGCGCCAGCAGGTGCGGGCCCCGCCGTCTCCACGGCTGCCAGCAATTCGGGCGAGCCGGCTGGTCCGGGCAAGGCGGCGCTCAGAGCCGAAAATCGCGCGTTGCAAAAAGAGGTGTTGCGCAGCCTGTCGAGAACCAAAGGGCTCGACGCGAGCAATATCGTCGTGGTTGCGAGAGGCGGGGTGGTGACGCTCAACGGCTCCGTGCCGCAGGCCGATCAGGTCGAACGGGCTATCGCGGTGGCGCGGCGCGTGAGCGGTGTCGGCGATGTGAAAAGCCATCTCGGCGTGAGGCCCGAAGGCTCATAGTGGCCTGGCCTGGCCGGATCGATCTCCGGGCGCGCTCGTGCTCGAAACCGCGCCCGGATTTGGTCGGGGAACCATTAATCTTTAACTTGGGAAGAGGTTAAGTGCTGATTCTTCCTGTTTTGCGCCAAGTTTTCGAGCAGATGATTAAGGCCGGGCACCATATAAGTCCGTATTCTTTGTGAAAGGAACATTACGCACTTCAGCCAGCAAAGTGAACCCGTTTGCAGCCGACGGTGTAGACGAAAGAGGTGCTTCGTTGTCCCCTGCGCGTGTGGTCCGCGTGGCAATTCATGGCCGCCATGCTACCAGCGCGCGATCGGCATTAAATATCTTTAAATATATCTCAAGATATATTGCCGTAGATAATCGTTGTCTGCGTTGTTGTCGGTATTATCGGCGCACAACAAAGTGTGCGGGAACGCAAAAATTGCGTTTCGGGAACAACAAAGTGTGCGGGAACCGCGAAATTCGGTGTGCAGCGCACAATTTTCAGGGTGCTATCGACTCACGACGAACCATCGCACACAAGAACTGGAAAACCTTACTGGACGACAAGGAGTTTTCTGAATCGATCCAGAAGCTCGCTAATCACAGTTCTGCCGTGGAAGTCCTCATGCTCGCTCGAAACAGCTATACCGAGAGCGGTCTGTTGCAACAGGTCTGATCCCGCGAGGACATGCCGCGTAAGACGGATTCGCACAGAGGGCATGTATTGATGCCAGAACGTAACGACGCTCAGAATTGGAAGGAAACTGAAATGGAACAAGGTATGAATGGCTTTGAGACCGCACACTGGCCCGTTGGAATTGGCCGCTTGGTAGAACTGCGGTTCCTCGAGGCACGGCCGAAGCAAACGGTTGGGATGCCCATCGACACTCCGGTACTGGCCTGTCCGGTGGCACCGACGGACGCTCATTGGTTCTCGAAGGGCAATGGCCAGGCCAACTTCGGCTTTGGCTATATCCCGCATGACGATGGCCTTCTGATGACTATCCGCGCGCAGATTGGCGGGTTGCAGGTCTATTGGATAGCGGAGATGGCTGACCCGGAGGTGTGGGCGGCAATCGATAAGTGGAGGCGGGTGAAACGGGCTCCAGTCATGTTCGAAATCCGGAAAGGGGCGCGAAGCGACAAAGTCTTCGGTGTATTCGATGTGCCCTTGGGGACGTTGCACAACGAAGCGTATCGTCACCGGCCTGACCCCGTACCGACGGCACAAAGGTTACATAGCATCGTATCGTTCGTCGGAAGCGGCGCTTTGCAACTGCGGGCCAGCACTGATATGGCGGGCGTTCCGCTGCGTCAGGTGTTGACCAACGTGATTGTCACAGGGCGGCTGGAGCCCTTCGTAAAAGCCTCGCCCGTCCCGGCTTAATCGGTCACAAAGCAGAAACTCTCGATGATGCGCGGCCACTGGTCGCGCATTTCCTTTCGTGTGCCCAAAAAGGCGCTCATCAGAGAGCGGCACCATCCCTACACTTTGTGAGACCGGCTAGTTTCAGCTTGGCGTTGCATCTGCGTCTCGACTGCCGCGCAATGCGTCAGCACATAATGTCTCGACGCCCGCGGAGCCAAAGAGGATTCAGAAGCGACGGAAGCCAAAATCAGTCTGTGAACTTTAACCGTTTTCTTTGGCAGAACCTTGAGATGGTGCGTAATATAGGTCCCAGTTTTGACCTATTTCGGGCACCATGAACAGTATCCACCATCTGCGGACCGTGAGCATTGCGGAGTTCAAGCAAAACCCGGAGAAAATCGCTGAAGAGGCACATGGCCAGCCGGTGGTTGTGCTGAATCGCAATCGGCCCGCGTTCTACATCGTGTCCCCTGAGCTTATGGCCCAGATGGCCGAGCTACACGATGAACATCAACTCGAGAAGTTGGTGCAAAAACGGCTCAGGTCAGTGGGAAATGCTGTCCCAGCCAATCTTGACGACCTGTGAGGATGGAATGGAGTCGAGAGTTAACTCGAAGGGCGAGACCACCGTGCCTGCTGCAATCAGACGAGCGCTCGGTGCGACGCATGGGACACGGCTCGTGTGGATGCTCATGCCTGATGGAACTCTTGTTGTCCGTGCGAAATCGCGGTCGATTCGCGAGCTTGGCGGGATTTTAAAATCCGGCGCCGCGGCTATCGATATTGACCGGATGAATCCCTGGTGCGACTGAAAAGCGCCCGTCTTCAGCTCTCAGTCGATAACTGAGAGGTATCCCGGGCAATTCGGGTTAAAACAATTCGCCATACGCAAGCGGCACATTATCCACTTCATCCCAACGGCAGACGACGGTCGGGTCTAACCTTCATAGGTAGCCTGCTGCATCGTCTTAGTGTTCCTATGAAACGTGCGCAGTTCGACCGGAAAGACCTTCAGGTGCTCGCGGCAGCGAACTCGCTATCGTCGCTCGCCGGCAACCGGCGCGAGGCACTATTCGTCAGCCGTTGATCGGCCAAGAAGCGTCGTTGAAAGATAAAATCTGAATGACTGCTATAGGTGTGGGTTGGTCCAATCCATTCGCGTGCAAGTGAACAACGTACAGATTTACTGGCTCGCGGATATGACTGACCCGGAGGTCTGGGCGGCAATCGACATGTGGAGGCAAGCCACGCACGCGCCAGTTCAGTTCAGTGTGCGGGGCAAGCCAGGGGAACTGGGTCACTCGGTGTTTATGAAAGCAGGTGTGCCACAAGGCGTCTATCACAACGAGCGGTTCCGTGATGCACCAATGCCGCCGACGGAGCTCATCTGGAGGGAGATGGTCGCCTTGGCTGATAGCGGCTTACTTCAACGTCAGGCGGAAACCGACATCGAGGGAGTCCCTCTACGTCGAGTCTTCGTGAATGTACTGTTCACGGAACGGTTCAAGCCCAGCGTTGACGTCAATAATTTGACAGAGATGCTGTGCGCGTGAAGCCGGTGTTCCGGCAGGCATTTATCCGCTGAGGTCAGGTCTCAAAGTTCTCGATGCGCGACCGGACGTCGCGCATCTTTTGCTTGCAGTCGGTTTCCGTGGCCCACGAAGCGCACGCCCAAGGCCGCCGTACCTCAAGCGGTTGCTAATAGCGAGTTCGATTCCGCCGCCGTAGCTGCGCAGGCGTCGGAGAACATCTGAGTCCGCGGGTTATTAGGCAGGGCACGAACGGCCGTATTCACTTGTTGCCAAGCGGCAACCTATCGAGTGAGGACGACCGCCTACACATTCGTGAATGTGAATAGTCTGTTCTGCTTGGGCCTCTCGATGAGGTCCGTGTCGCTCATGTAACGCGCGCGGTAACGTTGCTTTCCATCAGCAGAGCGCATCGTCGCTTCACCTTCCGCGACAAGAGTAGCCAGCGCATCCTTGTACATTGCGGCGGTCGCGGGCGAGCCGTTACAGGTTTCAGCGAACATTTGCGAAAACGTCTTCGGCGCAGACTGTGTGAAAATGCGCCGTGCAAGTTGAACCACCAGCTCCTTGTCGGACTTGCCGCGGGCGATGTCGTCGAATCGAAAGCCCCCGTCGAATTCCTGCAGAAAACCCATGGTTTGCGGCGCGAGCATGTCAAGGCCGGCGCCGCCGTAGTGCACGAAGTGGTTGCTGTGTTGCCAGTGAACCTGCTTCATGACGTCTTGAGCTCGGTGATGCTGGGAAAGATGCACGAGCCAGAATTCGCCGTGTCCCGCTCCTGCGCCACGGATGAAGAAGGGGGTGAAGAACCCAGCACCACACCCGGCTACCAGAGCTTCGTAGAGAGCGGCCTGAATGAATCGCCGCCAATCTGCCTCGTTATCCTTGATCTCTTCGATCGATCGTCCGCCCAATCGTTTGAGGATGTCAATCTGCAGGGTTGCTGAGATTTTTTGGGCGAGCTCGTCGTTGGTGTAGGTCGCGAACGATGACACATGGAAGGTCAAGACGATCTCGGCGTCGCGTGCCTTGGCAAAGATTTTCCGGATGAGCGGCGCAGGGACTTCTGCGTAGCCGTATTGGTCAAGGAAGAAGAGTGCAGTCCCGGCGCGCGGAGTGTGCTTTGCTATGCGAGCAAGCACTTCTTCTGCCGCGGCGCCAAACTCTGCATGCATTAAATGGATAGTGCTTCCGATTGCACGCTGGTAACCTTCATCGCACAGAACTTCGCGCAAGTGGTTGAGCGCTTTCTTGTCCTTGTCGATGAAGACGAATTGCACATTGAGGAGGACGTGCTTTGGCCTGTCAAAATTTATCTTGAACGATGCTTCCTCTACGGCCTTGAGCATCCGCAAGGGCGAACCAAGCACGAGTTCACCCGTACCCTTCAACTGGTAACGACCGCCGCCGCAGAAGCCGTCAACCAGTGTAATGCGGATGTGATCACGTCCTCGGGCATTGAGAAGGCGTTGCTGGAAGTAGCGGATCAGGTAGTCGACCAGGACTTGGTGTTTCGTCAGGCTGTGTGGCTCGAGCTCGGCTGGACCGTTGCTCCAATTGTAGTGACGTTTTGCCAAGGTGAGAGTTTTCGGGAAAGGTTAATCGAGCTAAGCGACAGTGCGTGGAAATTGATCCCAATGCTTGCCGGCCAGAACCCGTCCTGCCTTGGCTTTGCCAATGGCCGCGACAGAAACTTCACTGCCGTCTTGCCGAATGACACGGATGGGCGTGCTTTTCTTCACCACGTCCTGCACCTGATGGACCGGAGCCCAATGTCCCCATTGCTTGAAGTGAAACGGTACCTTCGCCTTGTCACACTGTTTCTGCAGGGCGGCTGGCCAGATTGGATCCATCGGGCGAGCGTGTGGTCCCGATTCACCGCCGGCGATTACCCAATCGACGCGGTTGCCCTTTTCGTTTCGGATCAGGTAAGGCGAAAGGTCGATGGCGGACAGAAGCGGTTCGCAGGAAAGAAATCTCACGGACGGCGAGGAGAATTCTAGGAGGTACTTGATTCTCTTTTGCGCGGTCGCCTGGTCCTCGACCGTCGTGCCAAGCCATACGTTCTTCGGGAACTCGTAACCTTTGGGCAACTGCTTGCGAACCAGATGGATACGCTTCGTGAGAAGCAGCCAGTCGAGATTGGGTGTTTGATCGATTAGGTCAAGTAAACGCCGCCGTTCAGCCACTAGGTCTGGCCGATTCTCGAAAACGTCTGCCATCGAGGCGCAGAAAACGCGCCGGCGAACCTTGTCCTTCGCAGCATCCTTATCCCACTTTAGAGGTTCTTTCCAGTGGGCGTCAGTAAAAAATCGTCGTGGGGTGTGCGGGCCCCACAGGCCCTCGCCGAGGCGTTTTGCCCAAGTTTCTGCATA
>JAITTX010000132.1 GCA_031286755.1 Paraburkholderia sp. | reverse complement strand
GTGCGTGGGCGGCCCGTGCCGCGGCGCCCGGCTGCGCCCGGTGCGCGTCGAGGAACGCGACACGCCCGAGGGCCGTGCGGTATTCTGGCTGCCGGACGACGATTTGAGTCCGACCCCATCCTGATTTCATAGCCCACGCATGTCCGACAATCTGACCCCTGATCCCAGCGAGCCGGCGCGTCCCGCGCCCGCCGGGAAATCCCAAGGCGCCGATACTGGCAAGCCAGGCTGGGAGCGCGAGGCGCTCGAGCGCATCGCCATGGCCGCGATCAACGAGCAGCGCGCAGCGCGGCGCTGGAAGATTTTCTTCCGCTTCGCGTTTCTCGCGGTGCTGGTGCTGATCGCGTGGAGCATCCTCGACCTTTCCGGCGCGCGCGTGGATAGCGGCGGCCGCCACACGGCGCTCGTCACGCTCGACGGCGAGATTTCGTCGGATACGCAGGCCAATGCCGAGGACATCAACAGCGCGCTCGACAGTGCCTTCGACGACGACGGCACGGCGGGTGTGATCCTGCACATCGACAGCCCGGGCGGATCGCCGGTGCAGGCGGGCATCATCAACGACGAGATCCGCCGTCTGCGTGCGAAACACCCGGCCATTCCGCTCTATGTAGTGGTGGGCGACATGTGCGCCTCGGGCGGCTATTACGTTGCCGCCGCCGCCGACAAGATCTATGTGAACAAGGCCAGCATCGTCGGCTCGATCGGCGTGCTGATGGACAGCTTCGGCTTCACGGGCCTGATGGACAAGCTCGGCATCCAGCGCCGCCTGCGCACCTCGGGCGAGAACAAGGGCTTTTACGACCCGTTCTCGCCGGATACGCCGAAGATGGACGCGCACGCGCAGGAGATGCTCGACCAGATCCACCAGCAGTTCATCGATGCCGTGAAGGCCGGCCGCGGCCAGCGCCTGAAAGATACGCCGGACATCTTCTCGGGCCTCTTCTGGACCGGCCAGAAAAGCGTCGAACTCGGCCTCGCGGATGGCTTCGGCGACAACGACTACGTGGCGCGCGAGATCATCAAGGCGCCGAACATCGTCGACTATACGGTCAAGCAGGGCATCACCGACCGCGTGGCGAAGCGCCTCGGCGCGAGCATCGGCTCGGCGGCCGTGCATTCGCTGGTCTCGGGCGGGAAGGTTTCGGTGCGCTGATTCCGCGCACGGGCTGGCGCCGCTGCAAGAACGGCCGCTGCGTGATGCGCAGCGGCCGTTTCGTTTTGCGCGAGCCTGCGCTTCATCGAGCGCCGATACGCGTTGTGCCGTCGTGCCCGTCGTACCGATACGCGCTCAGGTCGCGAGCAGCAGGAAGATCGCGGGCCGCTTGTGCAACTCGGGCGCCGGTTTCTTCTTCCACTCGGACACGGCGCGGCTCACGATGGTCTCGTCCGGCAGCGTGAGGTCGGCGGCCACGCACACGAGCGTGGAGGGCGCGCAGGTTGCGAGCAGCGCGTCGAGCAGCGTGCGGTTTCGATAGGGCGTTTCGATGAAGATCTGCGTTTGCTTCGCCTTGCGCGAGGTCTGTTCGAGCTCGCGCAGCTTTTTCGTGCGCTCGTTGGCGTCGACGGGCAGGTAGCCGTGGAACGCGAAGCTCTGGCCGTTCAGGCCCGAGGCCATCAGCGCGAGCAGGATCGAACTCGGCCCGACGAGCGGCACCACTTTGATGCCGCGCTCGTGCGCGCGCCGCACCAGCAGGGCGCCCGGGTCGGCCACGGCGGGCACGCCCGCTTCGGACACGAGCCCCGTGTCGATGCCGGCCAGCAGCGGCGCGAGCAGCTTGTCGATCTCGCCCGCGGGCGTGTTGACGTTGAGCTCGCGAATTTCGATCTCCTGGATCGGCCGCGTGGTTCCGACGCGCTTCAGGAACGCGCGCGTGGTCTTGGCGTTCTCGCCGATATAGCTGGCCAGCATGCCCGCCCGCTCGCGCACGGGCGCCGGCAGGACGGTGGCGAGCGCGGCGTCGTCGCCGTCACCGAGCGTATTCGGGATCAGATAGAGGGTGCCCTTGGTCATTGGCGAGCCTCCTGGGGCGCCAGCAGCGGATAGCCGGCGGCGAGCAGCATGCGGGTGAGCGCGATGAGCGGCAAGCCGATCAGCGCGGTAGGGTCGTCGGACTCGATCGCTTCGAGCAGCGCGATGCCGAGTCCTTCCGATTTCGCGCTGCCCGCGCAGTCATAGGGCTGTTCTGCATGCAGGTAGGCGTCGAGCGCGGCATCGGGCAGGTCGCGAAAACGCACCCTGGTCACGATATCGACGGTATCCGTTTGGCCAGTAGCGGTGTCGAGCAGGCTGAGCGCACTATGGAACAACACTTCGCGGCCGCGCATGGCGCGCAGTTGCTCGAGCGCGCGCTCGTGAGTGCCCGGCTTGCCGATCTGATGGCCGTCAAAGGTTGCCACCTGGTCGGAGCCGATCACGAGCGCGCGCCCGGCGCCGGCCGGCAGGGCGGCAGCCACGGCCCGGGCCTTGGCCTCGGCTAGGCGCAGTGCCGTTGCCTCGGGCGTTTCGCCGGGCTGCGGCGCCTCGTCGATGGCGGGCACGGCGGTGTCGAAAGGAATGCACAGGCGCTCGAGCAGTTCGCGGCGATAACGCGAGCTGGAGGCGAGAATCAGCGCGGGGCGGCCCGTTTGCGGGGCGGGTGCGGCGGTATCCTGCATGATTGTCGGATCGTGATGATAATGGTCGTAGGGCGGGCAAGGGCCGCACGAAGGCCTGTAAGCCGGAACTTACGTTACACAAAGGCCTGCAAGCGCGAGCTTAAGTGTTTGACTCGCAAAGATAAAGACGCTATGATTTTGGGCTTTTCATCGGTACGCTCACCTCGCGCGTCTTCAGTAAGTGCTGACTCTATCCGGGGGCGCACATTAGCGGCTTGGTGGGGGTGAGGCATGGTTCATGCCGGAGCCGGTTGGAACAAATAAAAGCGACAGATAAAAGCGGGCGGATCAGGAATACAGATCGGCAGCAGCGTAGGGCTTTTGCGCCGCCTGCGGGCCGCGCGTCTGGAGCAGGAGAGCGCACATGACCGAACATTCTGGCAAGCCTGCTGGCGCCGCGTTGGAGAAGGGTGCGCATGGCGCGCTCGACCCGCGCGACATCGATCTTTTCGAATTCGCGCGCGGTGGGCGCAGTGCCTCAGGCGTGGCGCGCCTTTCGCAGCTGCCGCGCATGCTGAACGAAGTCCCGGCCGAGGCGCCAGACCGCGACACCGCGTTCACCTGGCAGGCCGAGGGTTTCACGCAAAAGGAATTGCAGGACGACGGCACCGAGGGGCCGCAGCCGTACTTGCGGCTGGCGGTTCACGGTGACGCATGGCTTACGTGTCAGCGTTGCCTCGCTCCTTATGAGCAGGCGTTCAACGCGGACACGGTCTTCCGGATCGTCCAGACGGAAGATGAGGCGGACGAGTTCCCGCTCGACGACGATGAATTCGATGTGATTGTGGGCTCGCGCCATTTCGATCTCGTCGAATTGATCGAAGAGGAGTTGTTGCTCTCGCTGCCGCTCGTGCCGAAGCACGAAGTTTGTCCGGAAATCCACGAAAGTATCGCCTCGGGTGCCGATGGTGCCCAGGGCGTGGATTCCGTCGACGACGTGCCGGAGCAGGAAATCGAGCCGGAAGAGCGCGTCAACCCGTTTGCGGCGCTCGAATCGCTCAAGAAGGACGGTCCCGGCAGCAAGCATTAAGTTTTTACTGAGCGGCTGCAGGTGGCGTGCAGTATCAATTCGTGGGCCCAGTCCCGGAGTCCGGTCATCCCCCAGGGTGGCGGCGGCCGGATCGGGCTGTGTTAGAATTCGGAAAATTTTCAGGAGTTATCATGGCAGTTCAACAAAACAAGAAGTCGCCGTCGAAGCGCGGCATGCACCGCTCGCACGATTTCCTCACGGGCGCGCCGCTGGCTGTCGAGCCGAGCACGGGTGAAGTGCATCTGCGTCACCACATCAGCCCGAACGGCTACTACCGCGGCAAGAAAGTCGTCAAGACCAAGAACGACTAATCGTTCCAGCGTGCGGCGCAGCAACCCAAAACGGGTTTCCAGGCAGCGCCGCACATGGCGATTCTGTTCGCTTGACAATTTTTCGGCTCGGCAAAAAAGGCGGCATTCAACTGCCGCTTTTTTGTGCCTGAAATCCGTCGCACTCCATGACTGTTACGCTCACGATAGATTGCATGGGAGGCGACCACGGTCCGTCCGTGACCGTGCCTGCCGCAGTCCATTTCGTTCGCTCGCATCCCGATGCGCGCCTGCAACTGGTGGGTATCGAGACGGCTATCCGCGCCCAGCTCAAGAAGCTGAAGGCGCTGGACCTCCCTGCACTTTCCGTCGTTCCCGCCACCGAGGTCGTCGAAATGGACGATCCGGTCGAGGTCGCCCTTCGCAAGAAGAAAGACTCGTCGATGCGCGTCGCGCTCAATCGCGTGAAAGAGGGCGAGGCGCAAGCCTGCGTCTCGGCCGGCAACACCGGCGCGCTCATGGCCGTCTCGCGCTATGTGCTCAAGACGCTGCCCGGCATCGAACGGCCGGCCATCGCGTTTGCGCTGCCCAACGCGCGCGGCTACACGACGATGCTCGACCTCGGCGCGAACGTCGATTGCGAACCCCAGCACCTGCTGCAATTCGCCGAGATGGGCCACGCGCTCGTTGCCGCGCTCGAGGGCAAGGACCGTCCGACCATCGGGCTCCTGAATATCGGCGAAGAAGTCATCAAGGGCAACGAAACCATCAAGCGCGCGGGCGAACTGCTGCGCGCGAGCACGCTGAACTTCCGCGGCAATGTGGAAGGCAACGACATTTACAAGGGCACCGTCGACGTCATCGTCTGCGACGGTTTCGTTGGGAATGTCGCGCTGAAAACGTCGGAGGGCCTCGCGCAGATGCTCAACGACATGATCAAGGAAGAGTTCGGCCGCTCGTGGCTCACGAAGCTCATGGCGATTACCGCGCTGCCGGTGCTCATGCGCTTCAAGAAGCGCGTCGATCACCGCCAGTACAACGGCGCGGCGCTGCTCGGCCTGAAGAGCCTCGTCTTCAAGAGCCATGGCTCCGCCGATGCCTATGCGTTTGAGTGGGCGATAAAACGCGCGTATGATGCCGTCAAAAATGGCGTGCAGGAGCGTCTCGCGCGCGCCATGGAAGAAAACGCCAGTTCACTCGAACAGGCGGCTGGCGGCCAGAATAGTGCCGCCGCAAGGGCTCCCGAGGAGCCGTCCGCGAGTCCATCCGCGAGCTCACCCGGTCAGACGGCGGGCGATCTGCCGCCCGGCGCCGCATCATCCTCGAAGGCATAATGGCTCAATCGACTCTCTATTCCCGCGTGCTCGGCACGGGCAGCTTTCTTCCGCCTGAGCGCGTCACCAATCAGGATCTGGCCGAGCGTCTCGCCGCAAAAGGCGTCGAGACGAGCGACGAGTGGATCGTCGCGCGCACCGGCATCCACGCGCGCTACTTCGCGGCACCCGATGTCACGACCAGCGATCTCGCGCTTGCCGCTTCGCAGCGTGCCATCGCCGCCGCCGACGTCGATCCGCAATCGATCGACCTCATCATCGTCGCCACTTCCACGCCCGATTTCGTGTTTCCGAGCACCGCCTGCCTGTTGCAGAACAAGCTCGGCATTCGCAATCACGGCGCGGCGTTCGACGTGCAGGCCGTGTGCGCGGGCTTCGCGTACGCCGTTTCGGTGGCGGACAGCCTGATTCGCACTGGCCAGCACAAGACGGCGCTGGTGGTGGGCGCGGAGACCTTCTCGCGCATTCTCGACTTCAACGACCGCACGACCTGCGTGCTGTTCGGCGACGGCGCGGGCGCGGTCGTGCTGCAAGGCTCGGATGAACCGGGCGTGCTCTCGAGCGCGCTGCATGCCGATGGCAGCTACGCGCACATTCTTTGCACGCCGGGCCACGTGAACGGCGGCGTGATCGCCGGCAACGCGTTCCTGCATATGGACGGCCAGGCCGTGTTCAAGCTCGCCGTGAACGTGCTCGAGAAGGTCGCGATCGAGGCGCTGGAAAAGGCGCAACTCAAGGCCGACCAGATCGACTGGCTGATCCCGCATCAGGCCAACATCCGCATTATGCAAGGCACCTGCCGCAAGCTCGGCCTGCCGGCCGAGCGCATGGTGGTCACCGTGGGCGAACACGGCAATACCTCGGCGGCTTCGATTCCGCTCGCACTCGACGTCGCGGTGCGCGACGGCCGCATCAAGCGCGGCCACAACGTGCTGATCGAAGGCGTCGGCGGCGGCTTTACCTGGGGTGCCTCCGTCATCCGCTTCTGACCCGACCCTGGAACGGGCTTTCGCGCTCCCGCACTGAAACGCCGCGCATGCGTCACGTACGACGCGCGTGGCGCGAGAACGGTTCGTGGAGCGCATCGCTCATCCGTTTTGATCGAATTTTGGGGACGTTATGAAATTCGCATTCGTTTTTCCCGGACAAGGCTCGCAGGCCGTCGGCATGCTCGACGCCTTTGCCGATAACGCCGTCGTGCGCGAGACGCTGCAAGAAGCGTCCGACGCGCTCAACCAGGACCTCGGCAAGCTGATCGCCGAAGGCCCGGCCGATGAGCTCAACCTCACCACCAACACGCAGCCGGTCATGCTCACCGCCGCCTGCGCCGTCCATCGCGCTTGGCAAGCGGCGGGTGGCCCGGCCCCGGCGATCGTCGCGGGCCATAGCCTCGGCGAATACACGGCGCTCGTTGCCGCGGGCGTGCTCGCGTTTCGCGACGCCGTGCCGCTCGTGCGCTTTCGCGCCCAGGCGATGCAAAGCGCGGTGCCGGTGGGCGAGGGCGGCATGGCCGCCGTGCTCGGCCTCGACGACGACACCGTGCGCGCGGTTTGCGCGGAAGCCGCTGTCGCAAGCGGCGGCGTGGTCGAAGCGGTCAACTTCAACGCGCCGGCGCAGGTCGTGATCGCGGGCCACAAGGGCGCGGTCGAAAAAGCCTGCGAGATCGCCAAGGCCAAGGGCGCCAAGCGCGCGCTGCCGTTGCCGGTTTCGGCGCCGTTTCACTCCTCGCTGCTCAAGCCCGCTTCGGACCAACTGCGCGAATACCTCGCGAACGTCACGCTCAGCGCGCCGCAGATCCCGGTCGTGAACAATGTCGACGTGGCTTTCGAAACCGATCCGGCGAAGATTCGCGACGCGCTCGTGCGCCAGGCCGCGGGCCCGGTGCGTTGGGTCGAGTGCGTGAAGGCGATCGGCGCGCAGGGCGCGACGCACGTGATCGAATGCGGCCCGGGCAAAGTGCTCGCGGGCCTGACCAAGCGTATCGACGGCAATCTCGTGGGCGCCTCGGTGGCCGATCCGAAGTCGCTCGAGGAAACGCTCGCGCTCGTCAATGCCTGAGCCGCGACATCGAAGCAGCATCAAACGCAACGGATTCGAACGATGGAAAAGACTCTCGATAATCAAGCCGCGATCGTGACCGGCGCTTCGCGCGGCATCGGCCGGGCAATCGCGCTCGAACTGGCGCGCCAGGGCGCAACGGTGATCGGCACGGCGACGAGCGAAGCCGGCGCGCAGGCCATTACCGCGGCTTTCGAAGCGGCGGGCGTGAAGGGCCGCGGCGCCGTGCTCAACGTCAACGACGCGGCTGCGGCCGAGGCGCTCATCGATGCGACCGTCAAGGAGTTCGGCGGCCTTGCGATTCTCGTCAACAACGCGGGCATCACGCAGGACAACCTGGCGATGCGCATGAAGGACGACGAGTGGGACGCGGTGATCGACACCAACCTGAAGTCGGTGTTTCGCCTCTCGCGCGCCGTGCTGCGCCCGATGATGAAGGCGCGCGCCGGCCGCATCATCAACATCACGTCGGTGGTCGGCTCGTCGGGCAACCCGGGCCAGGCCAACTACGCGGCGGCCAAGGCCGGCGTCGCGGGCATGACGCGCGCGCTCGCGCGCGAGATCGGCAGCCGCGGCATCACCGTGAATTGCGTGGCGCCGGGCTTCATCGATACCGACATGACCAAGGATCTGCCCGCCGAGCAGCAGGCCGCGCTCCAGCAGCAGATCCCATTGGGCCGCCTCGGCAGCCCTGAGGACATCGCGCACGCGGTCGTTTTTCTCGCTTCGCCGCGGGCGGGCTATATCACGGGCACTACATTGCACGTAAATGGCGGGATGTATATGTCTTAACCGGATTCAGGTACTATCCGCGCCTTGATGCGCCTCGGCGAATAACCTTGCCAGGCGCGGTCGCGAATAGCCGTTCCGGAACCGCGAGCGCCGCTTTTCTGCCAGGTCAAACCTGATAAAATGCGCGCACTCGCATTTATGAGCTAACTTTTTTCCCTTGGAGGGGTAATGGACAACATCGAACAGCGCGTCAAGAAGATCGTCGCCGAGCAACTGGGCGTCGCCGAAGCCGAAATCAAGAACGAAGCTTCGTTCGTGAACGATCTGGGCGCAGACTCGCTCGACACCGTGGAACTGGTGATGGCCCTCGAAGACGAATTCGGCATGGAAATCCCGGACGAGGAAGCCGAAAAGATCACGACGGTTCAGCAAGCGATCGACTACGCTCGCGCGAACGTCAAGGCCTGAGCGCCATCTTCCTGCCCGGGCCGGCGTGCGCACGCAAGTTGCGCGCTAGCGGCCCGCGAGGACGCTCGCCCGTGAAACCGCGAACGCCCGCCGCATCTGCTGCGGGACATCTGCCGGTCAACTAGCCACAGGGCTCACAGGAGCATTTCCTGTGGCCTCTGTGGCTTTTGTTTTGTCATCTATGGAAAAGGGGTTACCGTGAGCCGCCGTCGAGTTGTTGTTACAGGCCTGGGGCTGATTTCGCCTGTTGGCAATAATGTTGCCGATGGGTGGGCCAATCTGGTCGCCGGAAAGTCTGGCATTGCCAACATCACGAAGTTCGACGCTACGAACTTCTCGACCCGCTTTGCCGGCGAAGTGAAGGGCTTCAACGTCGAAGATTACATGCCGGCGAAAGAAGCGCGTCACATGGATACGTTCATCCATTACGGCATTGCCGCGGGCATTCAGGCGATGCAGGACAGCGGTTTCGAGGTCACCGCGGAAAACGCCGAGCGCGTGGGCGTGGTGGTGGGCTCGGGCATCGGCGGCCTGCCGATGATCGAAGTCACGCAGACCGAGTTGCTCAACCGCGGTCCGCGCCGGATTTCGCCGTTCTTCGTGCCGGCCTCGATCATCAACATGATCTCCGGCCACCTGTCGATCAAGTACGGCCTCAAAGGCCCGAACCTCGCGATGGTCACGGCCTGCACGACCGGCCTGCATTGCATCGGCGAAGCTTCGCGTCTGATCGAGTACGGCGACGTCGACGTGATGATCGCGGGCGGCGCGGAAGCGACCGTCTCGCCGCTCGGCATCGGCGGCTTCGCGGCGGCGCGCGCGCTTTCGCAGCGCAACGACGACCCGGCAACGGCGAGCCGTCCGTGGGACAAGGACCGCGACGGCTTCGTGCTGGGCGAGGGCGCCGGCGTGATGATCCTCGAAGAGTACGAGCACGCGAAGAAGCGCGGCGCGAAGATCTACGCGGAAGTCGGCGGCTACGGCATGAGCGGCGATGCGTATCACATGACCGCTCCGCTCGAAGACGGCGACGGCGCGCGCCGTTGCATGCAGTACGCGATGCGCAACGCGGGCGTGAACCCGAACGAAGTGAACTGGGTGAGCGCGCACGGCACCTCGACGCCGCTTGGCGACATCGCGGAAACCACCGCGATCAAGCGTGCGTTCGGCGACCACGCGAAGGACATCGTCGTGAACTCCACCAAGTCGATGACCGGCCATTTGCTGGGCGGCGCGGGTGGCCTGGAGTCGGTGTTCACGGTGCTCGCCGTGCACAACCAGATCTCGCCGCCGACAATCAACATCGTCAACCAGGATCCCGCATGCGACCTGGACTACTGCGCGAACACGGCGCGGGACATGAAGATCGACGTCGCGCT
>JAITTX010000100.1 GCA_031286755.1 Paraburkholderia sp. | reverse complement strand
CGTTTCGCCCCCGAACAGCGCGTGCGCCTGCCGATGCGGCCGGGCAACCGCAGCCTGAATCTGTCGAATACCGTGGCCGTGGTGACGTTCGAAGCGTGGCGGCAGGCGGGCTTCGAAGGCGGCGAGTAACGGGCAGGAACGCGCAGGTAAAAGACGAGTGAGCGGTGAACGCGCGCAGACGCCTCAGCCGGAAGCGCGCGAACTCAGTGTGAACTCAACTCGCGCTCGTAGCGCGCGAGCATTGCCTCGTCGAAACAGGCGAAAACGACCCGCTCGAGCGATGGATACGCACTCAGCGCATCGATCACGGTCTGCACCGCGATCTTCACGGCTTCGTCGGGGGGAAAGCGATAAACGCCGCAGCTGATCGCCGGGAACGCAATGCTCTTCACGCCGGCCTCGCGCGCGCATTCGAGCGAGCGCCGGTAGCACGACGCGAGCAGCAACGCCTCGTCGCGCGCGCCGCCGTTCCAGACGGGCCCGACGGTGTGAATCACGTGTTTCGCGGGGAGCCGGTAGCCGGCCGTGATCTTTGCGTCGCCGGTCGGGCAGCCGTGGAGCGTCTCGCATTCGCGCAGCAGCTCCGGCCCGGCCGCGCGATGGATCGCGCCGTCCACGCCGCCGCCGCCAAGCAGCGACGTATTCGCGGCATTCACGATGGCATCGACATGCAGCGTCGTGATGTCGACGACTTGCGCTTCGATGCGACAGTTTTCGATGCTGAGCATGACGGCCCTCCTTGCTATCCGGAGTTGGCGCTTCAGGCCTACTCCGCCTTCGCGTCGCGCCTGAGCAGAGCGCTCACGGCATCGCGCGCAGCCACGCCGTCGAACAGCACGGCGCAAACCGCGTGGGTGATCGGCATTTCGATATTGTGCGCGCGCGCGATGGCGAGCACGGCGCGCGCGCAGCGCACGCCTTCGGCCACGTGGCCGAGCGCGCCGAGGATGTCGTCGAGCGTGCGCCCGCTCGCAAGCTGCTTGCCCACGGTGCGGTTGCGCGAGAGGTCGCCGGTCGCGGTGAGGATGAGGTCGCCGAGGCCGGTGAGCCCGGTGAAGGTTTCCGCGCGCCCGCCGAGCGTCACGCCAAGGCGCGTCATCTCCGCGAGGCCGCGCGTGATGAGCGCGGCGCGCGCATTCAGGCCGAGACCGAGTCCATCGGAGATGCCGGTCGCGATCGCGAGCACGTTCTTGACCGCGCCGCCCACTTCCACGCCCACGACGTCGTCGCCGGTATAGATACGCATCGCACGGTGATGGAAGGCCGCGAGCGTGCGCTCGCGGCAGTCGGCCGAAGCGCTCGCGATGGTCAATGCGACGGGCAGGCCCTCACCCACCTCGCGCGCGAAGCTCGGCCCCGAAAGCACGCCGTTGCTGCGATGCTCGGGCAGCTCCGCCGCCACGACCTGATGCGGCATGAGCTGCGAGTCGGCTTCGAAGCCCTTGCACAGCCACACGAAGTGCGCGGGCACGCGATTCATGCCGCGCATCGTGCGCAGCATGTCGCGCAGGCCCGCCACGGGCGTGCCGAGCACGACGAGATCCACCTCGCCCGACGCATGGTCGAGCGCGGCGGCGAGATCCGTTTCGTAGTGGAGTTTTTTGGGCAGCGAGACGCCCGCGAGATAGCGGGCGTTCTCGTGCGTCTGACGCATGGCGTTGACGAGCGTGCCATCGCGCGCCCACAACACCGTGTCATGCGCCTGGGCCAGGTGCCCTGCCAGCGCGGTGCCCCACGCTCCGGCGCCGAGAACGGCAACTTTCATTCCGATACTCCGCACCGGTGGTTTCGATCCGCGCTCAATGCGTGGCGTTGCTCGCGCCTTCCTGCTGCTGCGCGATTTGCTGCAGACGTTGCTCGTAGAGCGCCTGGAAGTTGATCTCGGCCAGATGGATCGGCGGGAAGCCCGCACGCGTGATCGCGTCGGCGATGTTCGAGCGCAGATACGGGAACAGGATGGTCGGGCAAGCGATGCCGACGAGCGGATCGACCTGTTCCGCCGGGATGTTGCGGATGTCGAAAATGCCGGCTTGCTTGGCTTCGATCAGGAACGCGACCTTGTCCTTGATCTTCGCGGTAACCGTGCCGGTCACGAGAATCTCGAACACCGATTCCGCGAGACGCTCGGCCTTCACGTCGACTTCCACTTCCACGGAAGGCATATCCTGCTCGAGGAAGATGGCCGGCGAATTCGGCTGCTCGAGCGACAAGTCCTTGAGATAGATGCGCTGGATGTTGAAGAACGGCTGGTTGTTCTCGTCAGACATGGTGTATGGCTTCCTGATTAAATTGAGTTGCAACCGCGCAGTATCGCGTCGTCTCAATGTCGAGGCAACGCGGCGCGGCCGCAATGAGCAGCAACAGACGACAACGCGCCTGCGCAAGCCTTGACGGCCTGCGCAGGCGACAAGCTGCGGCGCGGCGACGCGCCGCTCTAGACCACCTGAAACAGCGTCAGGCCGCGGCTTCGAGCAGCGGCATCAAGCCGCCGGCACGGTCGAGCGCGGAGAGGTCATCGTAGCCGCCCACGTGCGTCTCGCCGATGAAAACCTGCGGTACGGTCCGGCGGCCGGTGCGCGTCATCATTTCTTCACGACGCGCCGGATCCCGGTCGATCAGCACCTTCTCGATATGGTCGACGCCGCGCGACTTTAAAAGACGTTCGGCCATCTGGCAATACGGGCACACCTGGGTGCTGTACATGACCACCTTGTTCACTTCGAAGCTCCTTGTTTCACGACCGGCATGCCGGCCTGTTGCCAGGCGTTCACGCCGCCGTCCAGCACGTGGACTTCGGCAAAACCGGCATCTTTCACGAGGCGCAGCGCCTTGTGCGACTGCTGGCCCGTCTGGCAGACCAGCAATACCGGGTTGCTCTTGTTCTTCACGAACTGGCCAACCTTGGCCT
This sequence comes from Paraburkholderia sp., assembly GCA_031286755.1. GTDB lineage: Bacteria > Pseudomonadota > Gammaproteobacteria > Burkholderiales > Burkholderiaceae > Paraburkholderia. The sequence continues at coordinate 18,609 of JAITTX010000100.1, read as the reverse complement.
GCAGCTCGCCGAACTCCAGGTGGCGGGCAGCGGGCAGATGGCCCTTCGCGAAGTCGTCCGCGGAACGCAGGTCGATCACCACCGCGTTGCGGCGGTTGATGAGCTGCGTCGCCTCGGCGGCAGAAACGCCGCCGCGCCCGCCGCGCTTGAGCGTCGGCCACAGAAGCAACCCTCCCGAGATGAGGACGATCACGATGAGTACAAGATTGATGTAATTGGTAAAGAACGTCACGGATGATCCGCCGGGAAAAAGAGAAATCGGGGGGAAACTGATTCAGGCAATCCGCTCATTATAAAATAACCGTTTGTCGCAGGGTTGCCGCCCCCCAGCCCGGGCGTGAGACCCAATGTGCGACCCTCGGGGCCGAACCGCCGTCGCGGGGCAGCCGCCTGAGCGGCACGCCAGCCGGCCTGCCCGGGATCACCCCGGACGGACCCCGGCCCCGATTACCGCTTCCTTCACTACCGACCGTCATCTTCATGTTCAAACTCGTACTCATCCGCCACGGCGAATCGACGTGGAACAAGGAAAACCGCTTCACCGGCTGGGTCGATGTCGATCTGACCGAAAAAGGCAACCAGGAGGCCCAGCAGGCCGGCCAGCTGCTCAAGGCGTCAGGCTATTCGTTCGACATCGCCTATACGTCGGTGCTCAAGCGCGCGATCCGCACGCTCTGGCACGTACAGGACCAGATGGACCAGATGTACCTGCCCGTGGTCCACTCGTGGCGCCTGAACGAGCGTCACTACGGTGCGCTTTCGGGCCTGAACAAGGCGGAAACGGCCGCGAAATACGGCGACGAACAAGTGCTGGTCTGGCGCCGCAGCTACGACACGCCGCCGCCCGCGCTCGAGCCCACCGACTCGCGCACGGCTTATAACGATCCGCGCTACGCGAAGGTGCCGCGCGAAGCGCTGCCGCTCACCGAGTGCCTGAAGGACACGGTGGCACGCGTGCTGCCGCTCTGGAACGAATCGATTGCGCCGGCCATCAAGGCGGGCAAGAAGGTCGTGATCGCCGCGCATGGCAACTCTATCCGCGCGCTGGTGAAGTATCTCGACGGCATCTCGGACTCGGACATCGTCGGCCTGAATATCCCGAACGGCGTGCCGCTCGTTTATGAGCTGGACGAGAACCTCAAGCCCATCAAGCACTACTATCTGGGCGACGCCGACGCCATCGCGAAGGCCGAAGCCGCCGTCGCGAATCAAGGCAAGAAGGCGGGCTAAGTCCCCTTCCTTGCCTGTTTTGCACGAAAATCGCCAGTCCTCGCCCAAGCACGCGGGGCCGGCGGTCTGCCCGCCGATCGGGCGCGCAATGCGCCCGATCGGCGTTCCCTCATCTGCTGTTCCCCTGCGCTTCATAGCGGGTAAATTCTTCCGCGCCTCCACCTTCGCTGACAAATCCGCCAACTCGCAGCCAACTCACTGCCAGCGCGCTGCCCGCGCACCGTCAGCTTCGCGCCAGTTCCATGCCCAGCAAGGCTTTGCGGCACGCGACGTGCGAACCCAGGCGGATCCTGACTGTCGAACCCGCAACGTTGGTCGCTGCACTGCCCCTCGAATCGCCCTGGCGGAGACTTCCTCCACCGGGCTCGATCGCGCCTTATGCACAGAGCGGCCAAGTGTGCAGTTATACTTGTCCGTCGCTTTTCCATTAGACGCTGCCACGCGCCTTTCGACCGCACGCAACAATCTCTATGCGAAAGAATCTCAAAAACATCGGCCTGATTGCCGCTGGCCTCGCGACCGGCGTATTTGCCACCCTGCAGATCTCCGCCTCGGCGCAGCAAACCCAGCAAACCGTGATCGAGCCGCTGCCGCTCGACCAGCTCCGGCTCTTCGCCGAGGTGTTCGGTCAAATCAAGCATGAGTACGTCACGCCGGTCGACGACAAGAAGCTCCTCCCCGCCGCCATCAAGGGCATGGTGTCGAGCCTCGACCCGCACTCGTCGTATCTCGACAAAACCGACTATCAAGAGCTCCAGGAGCAGACCAAGGGCCGCTTCGCGGGCCTCGGCATCGAGATTTCGTCGGAAGACGGGCTGATCAAGGTCATCTCGCCGATCGAGGACACGCCCGCGTACCGCGCCGGCATCCGTCCGGGCGACCTCATCACGCGCATCAACGACAAGCCCGTGCGCGGCATGACGCTCGACCAGGCCGTCAAGCAGATGCGCGGCGACCCGGGCACGAAGGTCACGCTCACGATCTTCCGCAAGACCGACGACCGCACCTTCCCGCTCACCATCACGCGCGCCATCATCAAGGTGCAGAGCGTGAAGTCGAAGATCCTGCAGCCGGGCTACGCCTATGTGCGCATCACGAGCTTCCAGGAGCGCACGGTCCCCGACCTCGCCGCGAAGCTGCAAGACATCGCGCGCCAGGAGCCTAACCTCAAGGGCTTCATTCTCGACCTGCGCAACAACGGCGGCGGCCTCTTGCAGAGCGCCGTGGGCGTGGCGGGCGCGTTCCTGCCGCCGGACTCGGTCGTCGTGTCCACGAACGGCCAGATCCCGGACTCCAAGCAGGTCTACCGCGACACCTATGAGAACTACCGTCTGCCTTCGTTCGACGGCGACCCGCTCAAGAACGAGGCGGCCGAGTTCAAGACCGTGCCGATGATCGTGCTGACCAACGCCTATTCGGCGTCGGCGTCGGAAATCGTGGCGGGCGCGCTGCAGGACCAGAAGCGCGCGCTCATCGTCGGCAAGACCACCTTCGGCAAGGGCTCGGTGCAGACCGTGCGTCCGATGACAGCCGACACGGCGCTGCGTCTGACCACGGCGTACTACTACACGCCGAGCGGCCGCTCGATCCAGAACAAGGGCATCCGCCCTGACATTCCGGTCGATCAATACGCCGACGGCGATCCGGACGACGCACTCGTCACCCGCGAAGTCGACTACCAGAATCACCTCGCGAACACGCAGGATCCGAACGAGAAGAAGGAGCAGGAAGTGCGCGAGCAAGAGCGTATGGACATGCTGCGCCAGCTCGAGGAGCAAAACGACAAGAAGACGCCGGAGCAGCGCCAGAAGGACCGCGAGCGCAAGCCCGTCGAGTTCGGCACGCCCGACGACTTCATGCTCCAGCAAGCGTTGAACAAGCTCCAGGGCAAGCCGGTGACGGAATCGAAGTCGCCGATGGAGCGCCGCCTCGCGCAGCAAAAGCCGCCTACTTCGGCTTCCGCGCCGATCGCCGTGAAGCCGCCTGCGGCCTCGGCCGTACCGGGCGCTTCGGCGCCTGCCGCGGGCTCCGCGCCCGCTCCGGCCTCCGCGCCGGCGAAGTAACACCGGGGTCCGGCAAGCGGCTTGCCTGCCGCTTGCCCCCGGTTATGAGTCCGCAACTCGCTGTACCCATCTTCGCGGCCCGCACAACGTGGGCCGCGAGGACGAAACCCTCCGCGCCAGTACAATAAGGTTTCCGTACTCACGGCGCGCGTCACGGCTCTTCAGCCCATCGCAGCGCCTCAGCACCGTGCGCATCGCGATGAACGACGACCAACTCCTCCGCTATTCCCGCCATATCCTCGTCGACGAGATCGGCATCGAGGCGCAGCAGCGCTTTCTCGACGCACATGCGCTCGTGATCGGCGCGGGCGGCCTCGGCTCGCCCGCGGCCATGTATCTCGCGGCCTCGGGTGTGGGCACGCTCACCCTCGTCGACAACGACACCGTCGACCTCACCAATCTGCAGCGGCAGATCATGCACGAGACCGCTTCGGTGGGCCACGCGAAGGTCGAGTCGGGCCGCGATGCCATTGCGCGCCTGAACCCCGAGGTGAAGGTCAACGCCGTGCAGGCTCGCATCGACGACGCCTGGCTCGACACGCAGGTGCCGGGCGCGAGCGTCGTGCTCGACTGCACCGACAACTTCGCCACGCGCCACGCCATCAACCGCACGTGCGTCAAGCACGGCGTGCCGCTCGTCTCCGGCGCGGCGCTGCGCTTCGACGGGCAGATCAGCACGTTCGACTTCCGCGATGCGGCTTCGCCCTGCTACGCCTGCGTGTTCCCCGAAGATCAGCCCTTCGAGGAAGTGGCGTGCTCGACGATGGGCGTGTTCGCGCCCACGGTGGGCATCATTGGCGCGATGCAGGCCGCCGAGGCGCTGCGCGTGATCGGCGGTATCGGCGTGACGCTGGTCGGCCGGCTGATGATGCTCGACTCGCTGCGCATGGAGTGGAACACGATGCGCGTGGCGCGCCAGCCCGATTGCCCGGTGTGCGGCGAGCGCCACGGCTGAGCGCGCATCGCCGCTACCGCGGGACCACCGTGAGATGGCAAGTCAGATAACAAGAAGCCCCGGTGCGTGAGCGAACGCACCGGGGCTTTTTTTCATGTCGAGCGTTACGGCTGCGCTCGCTCGCGGCAACGGTTGCGGCTACGCGAGCGCGAGCCGCCCGAGCGCCGCCTGTAGCTCCTCGGGCTCATAGGCCGCCAGCACGTCGGCCACCGGCTTCTCCAGCACCTTGATCTGCGAGCGCAGGATTTCCTGCTTCACCACGAGCAACTGGCTCGGATGCATCGAGAACTCGGTGAGCCCCATGCCGAGCAGCAAGCGCGTGAGCTGCGGATCGCCCGCCATCTCCCCGCATACCGAGACCGGCACGCCCACGCGCTTCGCCTCGCGCAGCGTATGGGCGATGAGCTGGAGCACGGCCGGATGCAGCGGGTCGTAGAGGTCGGCCACGGCGTTGTCGGCGCGATCGATCGCGAGCGTGTACTGGATCAGGTCGTTGGTGCCGATCGAGAGAAAGTCGAGACGCCGCAGGAACATCGGCACCGCGAGCGCCGCCGCCGGAATCTCGATCATCGCGCCCACCTGCACGTTCGGGTCGTAGGCGAGCCCTGCATCGTCGAGCTGGCGCTTGGCCTCGCGGATCAGGTCGAGCGTCTGGTCGATCTGCTGCGCGTGCGCGAGCATCGGGATCAGGATCTTGACCGTGCCGAACGCCGAGGCGCGCAAGATCGCGCGCAACTGCGTGAGGAACATCTGCGGCTCGGACAGGCTCCAGCGAATCGCGCGCAGGCCGAGCGCCGGGTTCGCGGCGGTCTCGTAGCCGTCGCCGCCCATCGAGTCGAGCGGCTTGTCCGCGCCCACGTCGATCGTGCGGATGGTCACGGGCAGCCCGTTCATCAGCTCGGCCGCGCGGCGGTAGGCGATGAACTGCTCCTCCTCCTCCGGCAGCCGGTCCTTGTGGTTCATGAACAGGAACTCGGTGCGAAACAGGCCCACGCCCGTCGCGCCCGAGTCGAGCGCCGCCTGGGCGTCCTCGGGCAACTCGATGTTGGCGTAGAGCTGGATCTTCGCGCCGCACAAGGTTTGCGTGGGCGAGAATTTCAGGCGCTGCAGCTTGCGCCGCTCGAGCGCCATCTCGCTTTGCCGGTAGGTGTACTCCTCCAGCACGATGGGCGCGGGGTCGACGATCACGACGCCATGGTCGCCGTCGACGATGATGAGATCGTCCTGGCGAATCAGCGCGCTCGCCTGCTGCACGCCCACGGCGGCCGGAATGCCGAGACTGCGCGCGACAATCGCCGTGTGCGAGGTGCGCCCGCCCAGATCGGTGACGAAGCCCTGGAACGTCTGCCCCTTGAACTGCAGCATGTCGGCGGGCGCGATGTCGTGCGCCACCACGATCATCTCGTCGCAGCCGCCGTGCAGCGCAGCGGGCGAAGCGCCCGCGAGCGCCTTCAGGATGCGCTCGACCACTTGCTCGATGTCGGCCTTGCGCTCACGCAGGTATTCGTCTTCGACGTCGTCGAAATGGCGCGTGAGACGCTCGAGCTGCTCGGTGAGCGCCCATTCCACATTGAAGCGGCGCGTGCGGATGAGGTCGATGGTCTCCTGCACCAGCATGACGTCTTGCAGGATCATGAGATGCACGCCGATGAAGGCGCCCATTTCAGTGGGCGCGTCGGCGGCGAGGTCGGCGCGCAGCGTGTCGAGCTCCCGCTCGACCAGCGCGAGCGCGGCGCGAAAGCGCACGATTTCGCCCTCGATCTGCGGCGGCTCGATCAGGTAATGGTCGACGTCGAGCGCGGCCGGAGCGATCAGGTACGCTCGCCCGATGGCAATACCGCGCGAAACGGGAATTCCATGCAGCGTGAACGGCACGCGCACCTCCTCTGGTTATGTGATGCCGCGGCAAACCGCTGCAATGCGCTCTCTCAGACCCCGGGTTTCATTATAAATTCCGCAGCGCGCCGATGTTGCCCGATGTCCCTTGCCATAAGGGATTGCGAGCTTTCGCGCTGCTGCACTGCGGCTTGCGCTTTGATGCTGCTCCGGCAATGAAAACGCCGCGGGTAAGCGCGGCGTCGTGGAGGTTGGGGCGGCGGTTGTTGTCATGGCCGCCGTCGGCCGACAACATCAGACCGATGGCAATCGCCGGAACGGCCTTGCGCGCCGATGCGCGGCGTTCACTGGCCTTCGCCGAACTTGTCGGCGATGAGCTTGAGCATTGCGCCCATGGCGTCGGCCTCGTCCGGGCCTTCGGTTTCGATCAGCACCGTGCTGCCGATGCCCGCCGCCAGCATCATCACGCCCATGATGCTCTTGGCGTTGATTCGGCGGCCATTGCGGCTCATCCAGATTTCCGACTGATAGTTGCCTGCCAGTTGCGTCAGCTTCGCCGACGCGCGCGCATGCAGGCCGAGTTTGTTCACGATGGTCGTTTCTTGTTGCAGCATAGTTCGTCGATCCAGGCGCAGTGTGTGTTGATGTAATGCTCGGTGATTGTGCGTCGCTCGCGCGGGATACGCGCGCCGTGTGCCCGCCGTGTGCCCGCTATGGACCCGCTGCGTTCCCATTGGTGCGCCCATTCGCACTCGTGCGTCGATGGTGCGCTTTGCGGGGCGAGCACTGCGCGCCGCGCGGGGTTATGGCCTCGCCGCGCGCCTCCGGTTTGCCGGGTTTGCCAGCTCAGCGACTCGTTGGTTGCCCGCTCATGCGGCGCCGGCCGGCTTGAGCGCGCCGGCAGCAGGAAGACCACTCGCGGCAGCGGTGCCCGCCGCTTTGGCGCTCTGTGTCCCGCCCACCGGGCTCGCCGCGCCCGCGGCGGCCTGGGCCACGGCATCGGCGGCGGCTTCGGCGCACGGCGTGGGCACGCAGCCGCACTCCTGCGCCTGTGCCGGCGTGTTCGGCCCGATCGCCTGAATGCCCTTGCTCGCGCCCGCGAGCGCCTTTTCCACCAGCGTGTCGAGCGGCGTGGTGCGGTAGCACACAGCGCGCACCAGCATCGGCAGATTGACGCCAGCCAGCACGCGCACCTGCGGCACCGTGGCAAGGCGGGCAGCGATATTCGAAGGCGTGGCGCCGAACATGTCGGTGAGCACGAGCGCGCCGTTTTCTTCGCGCAAACGCTCGATTTCGGCGCTCGCCTGGGCCACCACCTCGACGGGATCGCTGTCGGGCAGCACATCGAGCGCGCCGATGCGCGCCGGACAGCCGCCATAGATATGAGCGATGCACTCGCGCAGCGCGGTGGCCAGCGGTGCGTGGGCGATGATCAGAATTCCTGCCATGTCAGCCTGACTGCAAATAGCGGCTTCAGTTGATGCCGGGACCTTCCCGGCCCGGCCGATCTCATCGATCGGGCCCGGCAACGCCGAACCTGCGGCCAGCCGTGGGCCATCAGGGTCGGAACACGCGCCGCGCGGCAATTCCAGCGCGTTTGGCACACCGGACAGCCTGCCCGGAACGCGGGCTCGCGGCATTGTAGCAGGGTCATTTTCGCGCACACCGAGTCATCTTGCCCGCTGTTTTGCGTCCCGAAATATCCCTGCTCCGGACACCCCGCTACACGGGCGGTCCAGCCTGCCGGCCATTCGGCCAGCTACGCTGCCGCCCGCCAGCATCGCGCTGCACCATTAACATGCCGGCGCCGCGCCGGGATTCAAGCCGCCGCGCGCTCCAGCGCGTCGATGAACATCGCCGCCACGTCGAAGCCCGTCTGCTCCATGATCTCGCGAAAGCAGGTCGGGCTCGTCACATTGACTTCAGTCAACCAGTCGCCGATCGCATCGAGCCCCACGAGCAGCAGGCCGCGTGCCGCGAGCGTCGGCCCGAGCGCCTTTGCGATCTCCAGGTCGCGCGCCGTGAGCGGCTGCGCCACGCCCAGCCCGCCCGCGGCCAGGTTGCCGCGCACCTCGTTGCCCTGCGGAATGCGCGCGAGCGAGTACGGCACCGGCTCGCCCCCGATCAGCAAAATGCGCTTGTCGCCGGCCTTGATCTCGGGGATGAACTTCTGCGCCATCACGCTGCGCGCGCCGTCGTGGCTCAGCATCTCGATGATCGAGCCGAGATTCATGCCGTCCGCCTTCACGCGAAACACGCCCATGCCGCCCATGCCGTCGAGCGGCTTGAGGATCACGTCCTGGTGCTCCTCGTGGAACTTGCGCAGGCGCGCCGCGCTGCGCGTGACGAGCGTGGGCGCGACGAACTGCGGAAATTCGCCGATGGCGAGCTTTTCCGAGTGATCGCGAATCGACTGCGGCTTGTTGAAGATCTTCGCGCCCGCGCGCTCGGCCATTTCGAGCAGCCACGTTGAGGTGACGTACTCCATGTCGAACGGCGGGTCCTTGCGCATGATGACCGCATCGAAACCGGTGAGCGCGCGCGCGTCGGGCGAATCCTTGAACCACGTTTCGCGATGCAGGTCCGCCGTGTCGCCGACGATCTCGAAGCGCCGCACGTCGGCCTCGACTCCGCCGTTCACCCAGGCAAGGTGCTGCGGCTCGCACGCGAACAGCGTGTGGCCACGCTTCGCGGCCTCGGCCATCATCGCGTAGGTCGAGTCCTTGTAGATCTTGAACCGCTCGAGCGGATCGGCGATGAAGAGGATGTCCATGTCTTCCCTGTCGTCATGACGGCAACGCCCGCTCGGGGCGGGCGCTGCGTTGAATTGTCCGAAAAACCGTGCGGGCGGAGCCTACACCTGGATGGCCTCCGGGTCGGTCTTCTCCAGCTCGACCGACGCCGCAAGCAGCCCGAGACGCGCCACCACGCCGTACATGTAGAAGCGGTTGGGCGGCGCCGCACCGGGCTTCGCGCGCGTGTCGGGCAGCGCCGTGTGCTCGAAGCCGAGCGGCACGTAGTGCATGCCCGGCGCGTTCAGGTTCTGGTCGCGCTCGCGGCTGCCGTGCGCGCGGTAGAAGCCGCCCACCACGTAGCGGTCGATCATGTAGACGACCGGCTCGGCCACTTCGTCGCCGATGTGCTCGAACGTGTAGACACCTTCCTGCACGATCACGTCGCGCACCTCCAGCCCGTCCTTCGTGGCCGACATCTTCGCACGTTCACGCTTCGTGAGTGCGGCGACCTCGGAGGCGTCGTGCACCGTCATCACGCCACGGCCGTCCGTGCCGGCGTCGGACTTGATCACCACGTAGGGCTTTTCGGTGATGCCGTACTCGCGATACTTCTTCGCGATCTTCTTGAGCACCGCGTCGATGGCCGTGGCGAGCTTCTCCTCGCCCATGCGCGCCTCGAAATCGACGCCCGCCACGTGCGCGAAGTACGGATTGATCATCCACGGATCCACGCCCACCATCTTCGCGAACTTCTTCGCCACGTCGTCATAGCAGGAGAAGTGCGTGGACTTGCGGCGCACCGCCCAGCCCGCATGCAGCGGCGGTAACAGGTACTGCTCGTGCAGGTTCTCCAGCACCGGCGGAATGCCGCCCGAGAGATCGTTGTTCAGCAGGATCGAGCATGGGTCGAAGTTCTTCAGACCCAGGCGCCGCTGCGAACGCTCGAGCGGCTCGAGCACGATCTTCTGGCCGTCCGCGAGCGAGATCGTGACCGGCCCGGCAATGGTTTCGTCGAAGGTGCCGAAGCGCACGTTCAGGCCCGCCTGGCGCATGATCGTGGCGAGCCGCGCGACGTTCTCCAGATAGAACGCATTGCGCGTGTGCATCTCGGGAATCACGAGCAGGTTCTTGGCGTCCGGACAGATCTTTTCGATGGCCGCCATGGCGGCCTGCACGGCGAGCGGCAGCACTTCCTGCGGCAGGCAGTTGAAGGCGCCGGGAAAAAGATTGGTGTCGACCGGCGCGAGCTTGAAGCCGGCGTTGCGCAGGTCCACCGAACAGTAGAACGGCGGCGTGTGCTCCATCCATTCAAGGCGGAACCAGCGCTCGATGGACGGCGTCGCGTCGAGGATGCGCTGCTCGAGCTCGAGAAGCGGACCGTTCAACGCCGTGACCAGATGCGGGACCATAAGGTAATACTCGCGGACAAAAGCTGATTGAGGGTAGGGAAATCGGGAGCTTATCTGGGGACGATTGCGGTGGTTGCAAGACGGCTTTTCCCTTACACGCCATAGGGTTACTCGATACCCGCCTGCCCCGGCGCCATCCACATCGAATATCCATTCTGGACCGCGCGCGTGGTCCGGCGCAATGGAGACACACGAAAAGAAGGGTCACTAACGCTAACGGGCGCGAAATCCGGCTTATTCCCGCAAGGCATGCGCGCGCCCTGAAAAGAAAAGGGCCCGCCGTGAAGGCGGGCCCGGGCCGCTGTGCTCCGTACTGCTTGCTACGCCTTGCTGCTTGTCGATTCAAGCCAGCGTGGCGCGCGCCACGCTCACTCCACGCGCTCGCCGTGCAAGACCACGTCGAGGCCTTCGCGCTCCTCCTCCTCGCTCACGCGCAGGCCCATCACCATATCGATCACCTTGAGCAGGACGAAGCTCACCACGCCGCTGTAGATGAGGGTCGTGAGCACGCCCTTGGCCTGGAGGATGACGCTGCCATCCGCGCCGCCGATGTCCTTCACCGCGAACACGCCGGTCAGGAGTGCGCCGATGATGCCGCCCACGCCGTGCACGCCGAACGCGTCGAGCGAATCGTCGTAGTTGAACTTGTGCTTGAGCCAGGTGGCCGACCAGAAGCAGACCACGCCCGCCGCCACGCCGATCACGATCGCGCCCATCACGCCGACGAAGCCCGAAGCCGGCGTCACGGCCACGAGCCCCGCCACGGCGCCCGAAGCGATGCCGAGCACCGAAGGCTTGCCCTTGGCGATCCACTCCGCGAACATCCAGCCGAGCGCCGCGCAGGCGGTGGCGACTTGCGTCGTGAGCATCGCGAAGCCGGCACGGCCGTCGGCGGCGACCGCCGAGCCCGCGTTGAAGCCGAACCAGCCCACCCACAGCATGGCCGCGCCGATCAGCGTGAGCACGAGGTTGTGCGGCGCCATGGCTTCACGGCCATAGCCCACGCGCTTGCCGAGCACGAGGCAGCACACGAGGCCCGCGATGCCGGCGTTGATGTGCACCACCGTGCCGCCCGCGAAGTCGAGGATGCCGTCTTTGGCGAGCCAGCCGGTCGGCTCCCACACCATGTGCGCGATCGGCGCGTAGACGACGATCGACCAGATCGACATGAACACGAGCATCGCCGAGAACTTCATGCGGTCGGCGAACGCGCCGGTAATGAGCGCCGGCGTGATGATCGCGAACGTCATCTGGTAGACGAAGTACCCCGTCTCCGGGATGGTCGGCGCGAGGTGGCTCACGGTGAGCGTCGTCGCCTTGTCGCCCTTGATGTAGGCCATGCCCTCGAGGAAGACGCGCGAGAAGCCGCCAATGAACGCGTTGCCCGGCGTGAATGCGAGGCTGTAGCCCACCACCGTCCAGATCACCGTCACGAGGCAGGTGATGGCGAAGCTCTGCATGAGCGTCGCGAGCACGTTCTTCTTGCGGACCATGCCGCCGTAAAAGAGCGCGAGGCCCGGAATCGTCATGAACAGCACGAGCGCGGTGGAGGTGAGCATCCACGCGGTGTCGCCCGAGTTGATCTTCGACGAGTCGACCGAGAACGGCGCGCTCGGGGCAGCGGGAGCGGCGGCGGCCGAGGCGTCGGCTGGTGCGCTTGCCGCCGCTGCAGGAGCAGAGGCGGCAACGGTCGCCGGAGCCGAGGCCGCCGCCGCGGGAGCGGAGGCCGCGGCGGCCGTTGTGTCAGGTGCGGAGGCCGCGGGAGCCGATGCTCCCGGCGCGGACGCATCGTCGGCCAGCGCGGCGCCGATGCCGCCAGCCAGTAGCGAGCCGGCCATCAGCAGGGACATCAAAAGTTTGCGCATCTCAGTTTCCTCTTGTCTCTCTCGTCTGTCACAGGGACTTCATGGGGCGGTCACAGCGCGTCGGCGCCGGTCTCGCCGGTGCGGATGCGAATGACTTGTTCGATGGGGGCGACGAAGATCTTGCCGTCGCCGATCTTGCCGGTGCGGGCGGAGCGCTCGATCGCCTCGATGGCCTGCTCGACGATGTCGTCGGAGACAGCGGCCTCGATCTTGACCTTGGGCAGGAAGTCGACGACGTATTCCGCGCCCCGGTACAGCTCGGTGTGGCCCTTCTGACGGCCGAAGCCCTTGACTTCGGTGACCGTGATCCCCGAGACGCCAATGGCCGAAAGCGCCTCGCGCGCCTCATCGAGCTTGAACGGCTTGATGATTGCTGTGATCAGTTTCATGTAGTCCTCGCTGCGGTTTTCCGCGGTTTTCCGCGGTTTTCTTAGTTGCTTTCGTCCCGTATTCAGTCCTGCAACGGGCGCCGGCGGCGCGGGTCTCGCCCCGCTGGCGCACCGCGAGCCAGCCGTTGTTGGGTGCGCCAGCTTTATTAGCAACACCTGTGCCAATTTGCTCAGGCGTCGTTTCCGATGAGCTTCGATGCACGAATCGCACAACCCGTGGACAATGCCGGTCCACGCGCTCCAGCCCGCACCGCACGGGCCGCGAGCGGCCTGCACCGGTGCCCTGGCCGGACGGCCAGCGCTCGCGCCGCGCAGTGGCGGCGCCTGTCGATCGTTGCTAGAGTGTTTTCAGGCAGGCACGGCGCGCGGGCACTGGAAGCTCGCAGCAGCGGGGCCCAGGAACCGGTGGCGGGCCACGAACGTGTCATGGGGCGCCGCACGCAAAGGGCCGGCGCACCGTGCACCAGTTGCGTACATGGGCTGAAGACCTCGCACCAGGATCGGTCACGATCCGGAGCGAGGCACAGTCGAAACGAAATCTGCACATTTTTTGTGCAACGAATCTGGGTAGTAAGGGGAACCGAATGAAACAGCCAAACGACGTATTCAACGATCTGCAATCGAAGGTGAGCGAGCTCCTCAAGAACTCGCCGGCACGCGACGTCGAGCGCAATGTGCGCGCGATGCTCTCGCAAGGCTTCTCGAAGCTCGATCTCGTCACGCGCGAGGAATTCGACGCGCAGACCCAGGTGCTGGTGCGCACGCGTCAGCGCCTCGAAGAACTCGAGCGCCGTGTGGCCGAGCTCGAACAGAAGCAGCCCGTCACTGGCCAGTCGTCCTGAATGATTCCATGCACCAAGGCCTGCTCACGCCAATAGCAGGCCCTCAGGCAAGCGAGCCGTAACAGTTCCGCAACGGAACCGTAAAGGGGCACGCGCCTCACCAGCCTGGCGCATGAAGGGTGTTCGCTTTACTCACCCGTCGCTCACCGTTCGTGCGCCCCCTGTCCGGAGATCCCCATGTCGCTTGCCGTGGTGCGCAGCCGCGCGCCGGCTGCTGGCCGCGCGCCCGATGTGACCGTAGAAGTCCATCTCGCCAACGGGCTGCCGTCGTTCTCCATCGTCGGCCTGCCCGATCTCGAAGTCCGCGAAAGCCGCGAGCGCGTGCGCGCGGCGCTCTCGAACTGCGGCTTCGACTTTCCCGTGCGCCGCATCACCGTGAATCTCGCGCCCGCCGACTTGCCGAAGGAGTCGGGCCGCTTCGACTTGCCCATCGCGCTCGGCATTCTCGCAGCGAGCGGGCAAATTCCCGTCGCAGCGCTCACGCCCACGCGCGAATTCGCGGGCGAGCTCTCGCTCTCGGGTGCCGTGCGCCCCATGCGCGGCGCGTTCGCAATGGCGTGCGGCACCGCGCGCGCGCATGCCGGAGACCCACCGCCGCAGACGTCCAAAGCCGCTGGCGCAGCACCGGCGCGCGCGCACGTCGCCCCCCTGGCCTCATGCGCGCGCGCCCCTGAGCTCTACCTGCCCGCCGACAATGCCGCCGAGGCCGCGCTCGTGCCCGGTGTGGACGTCTATGCCGTTCCCGATCTGCGCGCGCTCTGTGCTCACCTCGCCGGCGAAGCAGGCGCGCACCTCGCGCCCGTGCGCGCCGGCGCGCTCGACACGGCACCCGCCACGCCACAGCCCGACATGGCCGACGTGATTGGCCAGCGCGGCGCGCGCCGCGCGCTCGAAGTCGCGGCGGCTGGCGCTCACCATCTGCTGATGGTCGGGCCGCCCGGCGCAGGCAAGTCGATGCTCGCCGCGCGCCTGCCCGGGCTCCTGCCGCCGATGACCGACGCCGAGGCGCTCGCCAGCGCCGCGCTGCTCTCGGCGAGCGCGCTGGGCTTCTCGCCGCAGCAATGGCGCCGGCGGCCGTTTCGCGCGCCGCATCATTCGTCCAGCGCGGCTGCGCTGATTGGCGGACGCAATCCGCCCCAGCCCGGCGAGATCACGCTCGCCCATTCCGGGGTCCTGTTTCTCGACGAGTTGCCCGAGTTCGACCGTCATGTGCTGGAGACTTTGCGCGAGCCCCTCGAAGCGGGCTCCATCACCATCTCGCGCGCGGCGTGGCAGACCGACTTTCCCGCCGCCTGCCAGCTCGTCGCCGCCATGAATCCGTGCCCGTGCGGCTGGCGCGGCGACCCCTCGGGGCGCTGCCGCTGCACGCCCGAGGCCGCGGCGCGCTACCGCCGCAAGCTCTCCGGGCCCCTCCTCGACCGCATCGACATCCAGATCGAGATTCCCGCGCTGCCGCCCGCCGAACTCGCCTCGCGCGCGAGCGCGCCCGGCGAGCCGAGCGCGGCCGTGGCCGCGCGCGTGGCGGCGGCGCGCGAGCGCCAGATCGCCCGCCAGGGCAAGGCCAACCGCGAGTTGAGCGGGCGCGAGACCGACGCGGTCTGCCGCCCCGACGCCGCAGGCGAAGCCTTGCTGCGCGAGGCCGGCGAGCGCTTCGGCTGGTCGGCGCGCGCGTATTACCGCGCACTCAAGGTGGCGCGCACAATCGCCGATCTCGCAGGCGCCCCCATGCCCACAGCGGAACACGTTGCGGAAGCGGTGCAGTACCGGCGCGTATTCAGCGATCAGTAGCGCCAGAGAACAGGGCGAAACGAAAGCACTGGCGTTGGCCGCCATCTCGCCCCCCGTCATCGTCATGGCCGTGCATTGCACACGACATGCGCCGAGACTCGAATTTCAACCTTCAGATGGATCAAAAAAGGGATGTCAAGACTTGACTTATGCACACTTAGTCATGTTGGCGGCAATTTCCTGCGTGATTCGCATTTAGCTTTTACCCAAAACGCAAGTCGTTGATTTTTATTGAATTAATGTTTTTCAGGGAAGCGCATCAAACTAACAAAAAGCCCACAGCACGGCCATTTGCGGGCAACAGCCCGTCTTTTTCCACAAAGTTACCCACAGGACCTGTGGGTAACCCGTAAACCCTCAATGAAATCCGGGTATTAGCCAGTAAACCCAGGATTGCACATTCACTTCGAGCCGCAAGCGCCCGCCATTTCGTCATCCCGAGCGGCAGTCAATGGAGCTTGAATGACTGGAAGAACTGATCGACCTGCTCGGGCGCCGGCTGCTCGCGGCCCACGATCGCCAACTGGTAGACATGCGCGCCCCTGGCGACGAGCCGCGCGTGAATCGTGCGCGGCTCCTCCTTCGCCCCCGCCTTGCCGGCGAGCGCCATGTCGACGCCCTCCACCGAGCCCCCCGCCTCGAGCGGCACGGCCACCGCATGCGTCTCGGGCGCCGCGCCCACGTTGCGCGCGAGCCCCGCGCGCAGGTACGCCAGCGCTTTTTGCTGCGTGGCCGGCTGCGCGTCGGGCAGCTCGAGCGTGCCGATCACGAATACCGCGCCGTTCACCTCGGCGGTCTGGACCCGCATACGCATCGGCGTGCCGTCCACGTCGATGCGGCGCTCGTCCGAGCCGGGCTTGGCCGGCAAATCGACGCTATAGCCGCTCGCGTCATTCGAGATCGTGCGCCAGTCGTAGGTGGGCGAGCAGGCGATGAGCGGCGCGAGCGAGCCCGCCAGCAGGGCCGCGGCGGCCGCGCGCGCGAGGCGCGAGCGCCAGCGCGGCGGCAGAATCTGCGCGAAACGGGCGCGTGAGAGAACGTTGAAGGCCATGAGACGCGAGCGTAGCGGCTGAAAAGTGTGAGGAAAAGGCTGCATGGGACATTATCCCTGGCTTATGCCCGCCCGTGCGGCCGCAACCGCTATGCCGGGAAATTCGGCGCTACAATAGTCCGGCTCATTTTCGCGCCAGGCGGCGCCCGAGGCTTCATTCATGTCCGCATCCCCGACACCCCCGAAGGCGCGCTCCAGCGCGATCCGCAGCATCGGCGCCGTAGTCGTCGTCGCCGCGCTGGCAATCGCCGGCTACTTCGCGTTCTTCGGCAGCCAGCAACGCGTGCCCGACGCCACCTTCACGCTGCTCTCCGGCCAGAAAGTCTCGACCGCCGATCTCAAGGGCAAGGTCTATCTCGTCAACTTCTGGGCGACGAGTTGCACCACCTGCATGAAGGAAATGCCGCAGATGGTCCAGACCTATAACAAGTTCAAGGGCGAAGGCCTCGAGTTCGTCGCGGTGGCCATGAATTACGACGCGCCCATGTACGTCGTCAACTATGCGCAAACGCGCCAGTTGCCATTCAAGGTGGCGATGGACGACGGCTCGGCGGCCAGGCAGTTCGGCAACGTCCAGCTCACGCCCACCACCTTCGTGATCGACCGCAACGGCAAGATCCTCAAGCGCTATGTGGGCGAACCCAAGTTTGCGGAACTCGACGCGCTGCTGCAAAAGGCCCTCGCGGCCTGACGCGCCGCGCAGCACCAGCCAGCACCAAACACAAACGGCAGCGGAAATTCCGCTGCCGTTTGTGTTTCCACTGCCATTTTCCCGCAATCGCCTCTATCCGCCGCGCGTCTCGCTCTCCCCTCGCGCCACCAGCCCGTAGCGGCGCATCTTCTCGTAGAGCGTGGCCTTCGCCATCTGCAGCCGCTCGGCCGCCTGGGCGACCGCGCCGTGCGTCTGCTGGAGCGCATCGGCGATCAGCGCGCGCTCGTACTGCTCCACGCGCTCCTTGAGCGGCAGCGCGTCATCGGCATCGCTCGCGGCCTGCGGCGCGACATCGTCGGGAATGCCAAGCACGTAGCGGTCCGCCGCGTTGCGCAGCTCGCGCACGTTGCCCGGCCAGTCGCGCTGCGCGAGGCGCATGCGGTCGCGCTCGGTCAGGAGCGGCGCCGGACGCTGATAGCGCACGGCCGCGTCCAGCAGGAAGTGCTCGAAGAGCGGCACGATGTCTTCGCGGCGCTCGGCGAGCGGCGGCAGCGCGATCGTCACCACGTTCAGGCGGTACAGCAGGTCGCGCCGGAAGGTGCCCGCCGCGACGTGCTCCGTCATGTCGCCCTTGGCCGCCGCGACCACGCGCAGGTCCACGCGCACCGGCTGGTTCGAGCCGAGGCGCTCCAGCACACCGTCCTGCAGCACGCGCAGGAGCTTTACCTGGAGCGCGAGCGGCATGCTCTCGATCTCGTCGAGAAAGAGCGTGCCGCCCGCGGCGTGCTCGAGCTTGCCGATGCGCCGCTTGGCCGCCCCCGTGAACGCGCCGGGCTCGTAGCCGAACATCTCCGATTCGAACATCGGCTCGGGCAGCGCGCCGCAGTTCACGGCCACGAACGGCTTGTCGCGGCGCGGCGAGAGTTCGTGCAGGCTGCGCGCGATCAGCTCCTTGCCGGCGCCGGTGTCGCCGTTGATGAGCACGGACGCGTCCGTGGGCGCGACGTTCGCGATCAGCCGCCGCACCTGCTCGATCGCCGGGCTCTTGCCGATGATGCGCGGCGCGAGCGTGTTCTGCCCCGCCAGCTCGCGGCGCAGCGCGAGGTTTTCGAGCATCAGCGTGCGCCGCTCGAGCGCGCGCCGCACCGTCTCGATCAGGCGCTCGGAGGCGAACGGCTTTTCGATGAAGTCGTACGCGCCGTCGCGCATCGCCTGCACGGCCATCGAGATGTCGCCGTGGCCCGTGACGAGGATCACCGGCACCTCGGGCGCGCGCTCGTGGCATTGCGCGAGCAGATCGAGCCCGCTCATGCCGGGCAGGCGGATGTCGCTCACCACGACGCCGGCGAATTCGGCGGTCACGAGCGGCAGCGCGGCTTCGGCGTTCGCGAAGCCGGCCGCGTCGAAGCCCGCGAGCTGCAAGCTCTGCACGCCGGCGCGCCGCACCAGTTCGTCGTCCTCCACGTAGAGCACCCGGCCGGGCATCGAATTGACCATATTCGTTCGTCTTCCTTATTTCAGTGGCGCGCACCGTTCGCGGGCGCTGATGAATTTCCCGCCGCGTTCCCGTTCCCATCGGCAGGCGGCGCCGTGTTTTCGCCCGCGCCCGCAAGCGCCGCATTCACGCGCGTGCGGCGCAGCGTCAGCACGAAGCAGGCGCCGCCATTCACCGCATTGTGCGCCGCGAGCGTGCCGCCGCAATCGCGCGCGATCGACGAGGAGATCGCCAGCCCCAGGCCCAGGCCCTGCCCCATCTCCTTGGTCGTGAAGAACGGCTCGAAGAGGCGCGGCATG
>JAITTX010000066.1 GCA_031286755.1 Paraburkholderia sp. | reverse complement strand
ATGAGCACTTGCAGCACTGGCCCCGACTTCTCGTCCGGCTTCCCCGCGTTCATTTCGGCGGGCGACATCCTCACCGATCTCGTGCGCGCTCCCGCGCCCGAAGGCACGGCGCACGCGTCGAGCGCGCCCGGCATGGATTCACACTGGCGCGCGCATCCGGGCGGCGCGGGCTGGAACGTGGCGCGCGCGGTGGCGCGCCTGGGCCTGCCCACGGCATGCGCGGGCGCGCTCGGCACCGACAACTTCTCCGACGAGCTGTGGAACGCGAGCGTCGCGGCCGGCCTCGACATGCGCTTCATGCAGCGCGTCGCGCGCGCGCCGCTGCTCGCGATCGTGCATCAGACGCATCCGCCCGCGTACTACTTCATCGGCGACAACAGCGCCGACCTCGCCTTCGATCCGGCGCAACTGCCCGAGGGCTGGCGCGCGCATGCGAAGTGGGCGCACGTCGGCTGCATCAGCCTCGTGCGCCAGCCGCTTGGCGAAACGCTCGCGACACTCGCCGCCGAGCTGCGTGCGGCGGGCGTGAAGATCAGCTTCGACCCGAACTACCGCAACCTGATGGCGCACGGCTACGAGCCGATCCTGCACCGCATGGCCGCGCTCGCCGACCTCATCAAGGTCTCCGACGAAGATTTGCGCATGCTGTTCGCGGACCACAGCGAAGCGGATGCCATTGCCGCCATGCGCGCGCTGAATCCCGCCGCGACGCTGCTCGTCACGCGCGGCGCGCAGCCCGCGACGCTTTATGCCGGCGACGCCGTGATCGAGGCGGCCCCGCCGCGCGTCGAAGTGGCCGATACCGTGGGCGCGGGCGACGCCTCCATCGGCGGGCTGCTGTTCAGCCTGATGAGCGCGCCGCAGCGCGACTGGCGTCAGCATCTGGCGTTCGCGCTCGCCGCTGGCGCCGCGGCATGCCGCCGGCCCGGCGCGCATTCGCCCACGCTCGACGAAGTCGTCGCCTTGCTCGCGGACTAGCGCCATCACCCGCGCGGGCGCCCGCGCCAGCGAGCCGTCAGCGCCGCACAGTGCATCCGACTCGCGCCCGGCTCGCACTCGATACGCGGCGCTGCGCTGACATGAAAGCGCCTTGTCAGCGTCACATGCGTGCCCCGCAGGCGCCTGGTCAACGTGCTAGCATGAGAGTTCCTTTCACGAGGAGCCCGCTATGGAAGACGTCAGCTACACCAAGGGGATCTACACGGCAGTCGCCTCCGTGCGACCCATGAACGCCGGCCAGTACCAGGGCCTGGTCTCCCTGGCGCGCGACGACGGCGAGGAACTCGAGAACGCGGTCTACGAAGTGGACGGCGCCTCGGGCACGCCGGAAGAAGCACTGGAAGAAGCCAAGGCGCTCGCGCACCGTCTCCTTGGCGAACTCGAGCTGTAGAGTGCAAGCGAGGCAAACGTGAACCGCGCGAGGCGGCGCTACCGTACTCGGCGGTCCTCTTCCGGGCGCTCCCACAATGACAATGGGTCGGCGCTCGTGCGCGAACGGGTTTCACCCAGGGTCTGCTTACACCCGTAACGGCCCCTGACCGGCTGCTCTGCATGGGCCCGGAGCCAGTGCATTCGCACTCGCTCCGGCCGACAGGAGATGAACATGGCCGAACAACTCTTTCTCTATGGCGTCTACGCCATCCACGTGCATCCGCTCGAATTGCAGGGCGCGCGCTGGGACGCCGAATATCAGATCACCCACCGCGACAAGCCCGTGCAGTCATGGGTCACGATTGGCGGCAACGCAGGCTTCGAGGCATCCGCAGAAGCCATCGACGCCGCACGCCGCCAGGCCATCGCAGACATCGAGCACGGTGCGGGCATTCCCAAGCCGCACGCGTTTCCGTGACCGGCACACTCGCGCCCTCTCGCCTTCGAACCTTCGTGCCTGATTCCGGCTTGATCACCAGCTTGATCATCGCTTGATCCCGGCCAGGGCCGCCGCGCGCCGGGCCGCTTGTCCGGCGCCTGCGGGATTGCTACGCTTGCCTCCTCATTTCGCTGCCTCCCGAAGAAGCGACCACCATGACATCCGAAATGCCGGAGCACCACGCCTGCGAAACCGCCAACGGGTCCACCGGGCAAGACGCCCCAGCGGTACACGCGCCGCCCGCCAGCGCAGCGGATGAGGGCCCCGACGAAACCTCGACCGACACGCTGTGCCAGGCCACGCACACCAGAGCGGCATCCAGCGCGGCTGCCCCGGCTGCCCCTGAACCCGAGCCCAAGGTCCATCACGGCATGCCCCGCAAGCTGGCATTCGGCTCGCGGAAGATTCTCGTCTACGGCATGCCCGTGCAGACCTGGCGCGACTTCTATCATTTCGCGCTCACAATGCGCTGGCTCACGTTCTTCGCCTCGCTCGCCGGACTCTTCTTGCTGCTCAACGGCTTCTTCGCATGCCTTTATCAGCTCGGCACGGCGCCCATCGCCAACCAGTTCCCGCACGGCTTCCTCGGCGCATTCTTCTTCAGCGTCGAGACGCTCGCCACCGTGGGCTACGGCGACATGCATCCGCAAACCGTCTATGCGCATATGGTCGCGACGCTCGAAATCTTCGTCGGCATGTCGGGCGTCGCGCTGGCCACAGGCCTCGTGTTCGCGCGCTTCTCGCGCCCGCGCGCGAAGATCCTGTTCGCCAACCAGGTGGTCGTGCATCCGATCGAAGGCCGCATGACCCTGATGGCGCGCGCCGCCAATGCGCGTCAGAACGTGATCGCCGAAGCACAGGCAAAGCTGCGCCTGATCCGCGTGGAAACCTCCTCGGACGGCTACACGGCGCGGCGCATCTACGACCTCAAGCTCGTGCGCTCGGAGCATCCGCTCTTCACGCTCGGCTGGAACCTCATGCACGTCATCGACGAATCGAGCCCGCTCTTCGGCGCCACGGCCGAATCGCTCTCGCGCCAGAGCGCGGCGCTGCACGTCGTGATCGAAGGGTCGGACGAATCAACCGCGCAAACCATGCAGGCACGCTACATCTGGTCGGATGCCCAGATCCGCTGGAGCTACCGCTATGTCGATCTGATGAGCGACGTGAACGGCGTGAGCGTCATGGACTACAGGCACTTCCACGAGGTCGTGGCATTCGACGATGCAAAGCCGTACGGGCCGCACGTGATCTGAATCTGGCCGCGCCCTTGCGGGCCCGCGAATCGTCACAGGAAGATCTTTCTCAAAATTAGCCTGTCACGGGCAGCCTGTCGCGCGGATCGCACTCGCGCGCAGTGAGTTAGCAAAATATTTCCGTCATTGGCGCGAAAAAATAGAGTCTTCTGCGCCGCCCGTCATGAAAGGGCGTACGACAGCAATAAACGGAGACTCCCCATGACCGCGCGCCCCGCGTTCGGCGACACGCCTGCCACGCCGCCCCTCGCTGATTACAAGCTCACCGACAACCTCGCCGCCACGCACGGCCGCATCTTCCTAACCGGCACCCAGGCACTCATCCGCCTGCCGCTAATGCAGCGCGCGCTCGATCGCGCGCATGGGCTGAACACAGCGGGTTTCATCAGCGGCTATCGCGGCTCGCCGCTCGGTATGGTCGACCAGCAGGCCTGGAAGGCGACGAAACTGCTCGAAGCCGCCGACGTGCGCTTCCTGCCCGCCATCAACGAGGAACTGGGCGGCACCGCCGTGCTCGGCACGCAGCGCGTGGAAGCGGATTCCGAACGCACCGTCGAGGGCGTGTTCGCGATGTGGTACGGCAAGGGTCCGGGCGTCGACCGCGCGGGCGACGCGCTCAAGCACGGCAACGCCTACGGCTCGTCGCCGCATGGCGGCGTGCTCGTGGTGGCGGGTGACGATCACGGCTGCGTTTCGTCGTCGATGCCGCATCAGAGCGACTTCGCGATGATGGCGTGGCACATGCCCATCGTGAATCCGTCGAACATCGCCGACATGCTCGAATTCGGCCTGTACGGCTGGGCGCTCTCGCGCTACTCGGGCGCGTGGGTGGGCTACAAAGCCATTTCGGAGACGGTGGAGTCGGGCTCGACTGTCGATCTCGACGCTTTAAAAACCGACTGGCAGGCGCCCGAAGGTTTTACGCCGCCGCCCGGCGGCCTGCACAACCGCTGGCCCGATCTGCCGAGCCTCGCGATCGAGCAGCGCCTCGCGGCCAAGCTCGACGCCGTGCGCCACTTCGCGCGCGTGAACAGCATCGACAAGTGGATCGCGCCGAGCCCGCACGCGAACGTGGGCATCGTCACTTGCGGCAAGGCGCATCTGGACCTGATGGAGGCGCTGCGCCGCCTCGATCTCACCATCGAGGATCTGGATAAAGCCGGCGTGCGCATCTACAAGGTGGGGCTTTCGTTTCCACTGGGGATGTCGCGCCTCGACGCTTTCGTCTCGGGCCTCACCAACGTGCTCGTGATCGAAGAGAAAGGCCCCGTGATCGAGCAGCAGATCAAGGACCATCTCTACAACCGCACGGAAGGCGCGCGCCCGGCGATCGTCGGCAAGCACGCCGAAGACGGCACGCTGCTGCTCTCCGAGCTGGGCGAACTGCGCCCCTCGCGCATCCTGCCCGTGTTCGCCGCATGGCTCGCGAAGCACAAGCCCATGCTCGATCGCCGCGAGCGCGTGGTCGATCTCGTTGCGCCGCAGATTCTTTCGAACGTCGCGGATGCAGTGAAGCGCACGCCCTACTTCTGCTCGGGCTGCCCGCACAACACCTCGACGAAGGTGCCCGAAGGCTCGATCGCGCAGGCCGGCATCGGCTGCCACTTCATGGCCTCGTGGATGGAGCGCGACACCACCGGCCTCATTCAGATGGGCGGCGAAGGCGTGGACTGGGCCTCGCATTCGATGTTCACGAACACGCGTCACGTGTTCCAGAACCTCGGCGACGGCACCTACTTTCATTCAGGCATCCTTGCGATTCGCCAGGCCGTGGCCGCGAAGGCCAACATCACCTACAAGATCCTCTATAACGACGCCGTGGCGATGACGGGTGGCCAGCCTGTGGACGGCAGCATCTCCGTGCCGCAGATCGCGCGCCAGGTGGAGGCCGAAGGCGTCTCGCGCTTCGTGGTGGTGAGCGACGAGCCCGAGAAGTACGACGGCCATCACGGCCTCTTTCCGAAGGGCACGACGTTCCATCACCGCAGCGAGCTCGACACCGTGCAGCGCGAATTGCGCGAAACGCCGGGCGTGACCGTGCTGATCTACGACCAGACCTGCGCCGCCGAAAAGCGCCGCCGCCGCAAGAAGGGCGAATTCCCCGATCCGGACAAGCGTCTGTTCATCAACGAAGACGTGTGCGAAGGCTGCGGCGACTGCGGCGTGCAGTCGAACTGCCTCTCGGTCGAGCCCGTGGAAACGGAGCTGGGCCGCAAGCGCCGCATCGACCAATCGTCGTGCAACAAGGATTATTCGTGCGTGAACGGCTTCTGCCCGAGCTTCGTCACCATTGAAGGCGGCAAGCTCAAGAAAGCCGCGGGTGCCGCGTTCGATCCGCAGGCGCTGACCGCGCGCGTGAACGCGCTGCCGGTTCCGGCCACGCATCTGGACAACGCGCCTTACGACATTCTCGTGACCGGCGTGGGCGGCACGGGCGTGGTGACGGTGGGCGCGCTCAT
>JAITTX010000006.1 GCA_031286755.1 Paraburkholderia sp. | reverse complement strand
CGCCCTGGCCAGGCCGCCAGCCGCGGCGGCCTGCGGCGGCTTCGTTGGCGTCGAGGCTCGGCAGATCGAGATCCGCGGCGTCTTCGGCGATCTGCGCCGCTGCGTGAGACATGCCCGCGAGCGCGGCGGCGGCCGGGCTCATCTGGGACATGCCCGTCTGGGACATCGCTGCCTGGGGGGGCAAATGCTGCGTCTGAGCCGCGCTGTGCGCGGCCACAGACGGAGCCGCGGCCAGTGGCGCGCGCGGCGCGGCGGCGGGCGCTACATGCGGCGCGCGCATACCCGCCTTGGGGTCGAGGACGAACTGCACATCGACGGGCGTTTGCCAGAAATCGCGGGCCAGATCGGTGATACGGCCCGAAAACTGGCTCTTGACCCAGTCGAGCTTGAAGCGATTGGGGGCGGCGATCTGCAGCGTATTCGCCGCAGCATCGAAGGCAACCGGGGCCAACGGTTTAATCCACGTCACATACTGCTGGGGCGTCAGCTCGCGCTCCAGCAGTGAGGAACAGTGTTGCCAGAATTCGTTCATCGAGTTGCTGTGGTCGTTTTGTTTGCATACATTGCGGCCGCGCCGTTCATGTCGCACAAGTGCGACGAGGCCCTGACGGGACGACAACAAATGCTCCGGGCGCCCGCGCGGCAAGGGTTTTGCGGCAAGCAGGCGGGCCAGAGCGGCATGCAGGATTCTTGGGATAGCCGAGATTCTAACGCCGAAATCCCCTCACCTGGAAGTTATCCACAGGGACGGATCATCGCGGCGCGCCACGGCCCGATCATTTGGCGACAGAACCGGGCCAAGGCGGATCTGGGCGCCACGATGCCCTAACCTATTGACGACCAACGAAAAACCGGATTAAATAGCGGGTTCCGCGAAAACCAATTCCTTGTACCACCGGCCATTGCTTTTTTCCGCGATGCTCGCCGCGGTCATTTCTCAACAAGTGAGAGCAACATGAAACGTACTTACCAACCTTCCGTTACCCGCCGCAAGCGTACCCATGGTTTCCGCGTGCGCATGAAGACCGCCGGTGGCCGCAAAGTGATCAACGCGCGCCGCGCGAAGGGTCGCAAGCGCCTCGCCATCTAAGCGCGCCGGTTTCCAGTTTTGTCGATAGCACCCGCTATCAGCAGAATCGACCACCATCGACGACAAGCGGGTCTGACGTGAAACTGTCGGAAGAAGCGGACGACGCGCGCACTACCGTGTTGCGAACGCAGGCCGCTTTCCCGAAAGCCGCAAGGCTACTGAAAACGGATGAGTTCTCATCCGTTTTTCGTTTGCGCCCCTGGCGCCGCACCGGGCACTTCGTCGTGTACGGGCGGCCCACAGGCAAGGACGCGCGGCTTGGGCTCGTGATCGGCAAGAAGTACGCGCCGCGCGCGGTCACGCGCAACCTGGTGCGCCGCATCGCCCGCGAGGCGTTTCGCGTGCGCCGCGCGCAGTTCGAAGGCTTCGATCTGCTGCTGCGCCTGCACACGAAATTTGACCGCAAGGCCATGCCGGGCGCCTCGTCGCCGCCGCTCAAGGCGCTGTGCCGCGCCGAAATCGAGACTTTGCTCGAGAAGGCGGCTCGCGAAGCCGGAAAGCGCCGCATGCATGAGTCCGGGCCGCAGATTCCCGAGCGGCCCGCCGGCTCATGAGCGCGGCGCACGAACCCGGCGTTCCCGCTGTGCGGGCCGCGCCAGATGGCACGGCTCGAGGTTCGTACTTCGATGCGGCGCAGTCCGGCCGCCACGCCATGCAAACGGTACTGATCGCTTTACTGCGCTTCTACAAGCTTGCCGTGAGTCCTCTGCTCGGCAACCGGTGCCGTTTTTATCCTTCCTGTTCGGATTACGCGCGCGAGGCAATCCAGTATCATGGCGCCGCGCGTGGGACTTACCTCGCCGCCAAGCGGCTGTGCCGCTGCCACCCGTTTTCGGCGGGCGGCGTCGACCTGGTCCCCCCTGCACCCCCGAAAAAGCGCTGACGCGCCATTCCATCGACACTGAGACAACGCATGGATATCAAACGCACCGTCCTATGGGTCATCTTCTTCATGTCAGCGGTCATGCTGTACGACAACTGGCAGCGCGACCATGGACGTCAGTCGATGTTCTTCCCGAGCGCGACGCAAACCCAGCAAAGCGCCGCCAGCGGCGCGAAGCCGACCAGCGCAGCGAATGCGGCTAACGCCGCCTCCGACCTGCCGGCCACGAGCGCGGGCCAGGCGCCCACGAATACGGCCCAGCCCGCCGAGGCGGCCGCGCAGCTCGTGCACTTCCGCACCGACGTCTACGACGGCGAGATCGACACGCGCGGCGGCACGCTCGCGAAGCTCTCGCTCGTAAAGGAAAGCGCCGACGGCAAGAGCCCCGATCAATACATGACGCTGTTCGACCACACCAAGGACCACACGTACCTCGCGCGTACGGGTCTGCTGGGTGGCGACTTCCCGAACCACAACGACGTGTACACGGCAGTCAACGGCCCGCGCGAGCTGACCGGCGACGCCAACTCGTTTCAGATCAGCCTCGACTCGCCTGAAAAGGGCGGCGTGAAGGTCACCAAGACCTACACGTTCACGAAGGGCAGCTATGTGATCGGCGTGGACACGAAGGTGCAGAACGTCGGCAGCACGCCGGTTTCGCCCACGCTCTACATGGAGCTCGTGCGCGACAGCGAGCCGGTGGACACGCCGCGCTTCTCGCATACCTTCATCGGCCCGGCGGTGTACTCGAACGAGCACCACTTCCAGAAGATCTCGTTCAGCGACATCGACAAGAACAAAGCCGACTACGTGAACAAGGCCGACAACGGCTGGATCGCGATGGTGCAGCACTACTTCGCCACCGCGTGGATTCCGCAGCAGGGCGCAAAGCGTGACATCTACGTCGAGAAGTTCGACAACTCGCTCTACCGCGTGGGCGTGAAGCAGCCGCTCGGCACGATCGCGCCGGGCGCGACCGACAACGTGCAGGCGCGCCTCTTCGCCGGTCCGGAAGAAGAGCGCATGCTCGAAGGCGTCGCGCCGGGTCTGGAGCTCGTGAAGGACTATGGCTGGGTGACGATCATCGCCAAGCCGCTTTTCTGGCTGCTCGAGAAGATCCACAGCTACGTGGGCAACTGGGGCTGGGCGATCGTGCTGCTCACGCTGCTCATCAAGGCCGTGTTCTTCCCGCTCTCCGCCGCGAGCTACAAGTCGATGGCGCGCATGAAGGAGATCACGCCGCGCATGCAGGCACTGCGCGAGCGCCTCAAGGGCGACCCGCAGAAGATGAACGCGGCGCTCATGGAGCTCTACAAGACCGAGAAGGTGAATCCGTTCGGCGGCTGTCTGCCGGTGGTGATCCAGATTCCGGTGTTCATCTCGCTGTACTGGGTGCTGCTCTCGTCGGTGGAAATGCGTGGCGCGCCGTGGATTCTCTGGATTCACGACCTTTCGCAGCAGGATCCGTTCTTCATTCTGCCGGTTCTGATGGCCGTTTCGATGTTCGTGCAGACCAAGCTGAACCCGACGCCGCCGGACCCGGTTCAGGCCAAGATGATGATGTTCATGCCGATTGCGTTCTCGGTCATGTTCTTCTTCTTCCCGGCTGGCCTCGTGCTCTACTACGTCGTGAACAACGTGCTGTCGATCGCGCAGCAGTACTACATCACGCGCATGATGGGCAAAAACAAGGCGAAGAAAGACGCCGCTCCGAAAAAGGACGCTGCCTGAGCACGAGGGCGGCGCTGAGCAGCCGCCCTCGCCTCACAACGAAGCGCAAAAATGAAGCCGCCCGGTTTGAGCCGGGCGGCTTTTTTGTTGCTTGAACCCAATGCACCAGGCCTCTCAGCATGCGGCGTTTTGTCCGCTTGCCGCGCCAAAGCGCGGCCAGGCGATACTGGCGGCTACATTTTCTTTCCGGCGCCGTAGAACTGCGAAATCAGCTCTTCAACCAGATAACGGTGGTGCACGCTCAGCGCCTCGATCTTCGAAGCCAGTTCGAGTGTTTCCTCGGAAAGCGGATATTTTTCGTCGGGTTTGCGCGGCTGGGGAACGGCGGCCGAACTATTTCCCGGCGAGGGTCCGTAGTGGAGCCAATGCACGTCCACGTCAAACCACTTCGCAAGTGTTTCCAGCTTGTCGTTGGTGGGAATGGTGCGGCCGCTCATCCACTTGTGGGCGGTTTGCGGAGACACCGGCTGTTCGCCGTGATGGCGCAGGTTGAACTTGTTCGCGAGATCGGTGCTGCCACGCAGTTTTTCCGGGGCGCGTTTCATGGCGAACTTGAGACGTTCGGAAAAGGCGGCTTTTTCTTCGATGGTCGGCATGTTTTAAATTGTGCAACCAGCTTTCACCGAAGTTAGCAACTAATTAGGCTATACATAGCCTATAAAAGCTACATATCTCTTGGAGCCGCAGATAGCACAAGAACATTGCCGTGTCGCCAGGCATCCGCTCAGACTGGAATTTCTCTCAATTGCTGGTACTTTTATTCCAAAGATGTCCAACTCCGAGCAAGACTAATCTTATCTAAATTAAGATAAATTAGGATAAGTCTTGATGTGCTCTTCGCGAGAAGCGCGCGTGAGCGTCGCGTTACAATCCACGCACTTTCGCGGGCGCGGCCGCCACCATTGGCCCGCCAATTTCCGCGACGTTTCACCAGCCTGAGCCGTTGGCCACGCCTTGCCGGCCGTACCTGACCGGCCGTACCTAACCTCGTCGAATCACGTTGAACCCGTCCGCCATGCTCGCCACCGATACCGATCCTATAGTCGCCATTGCCACCGCGCCCGGGCGTGGAGGGATTGGCGTGGTGCGTGTTTCGGCGGGCCGCGCGGGCGCCACCGCCGCCGAGACGCTGATGCGGGCGCTAACCGGCCAGACGTTGAGCGCGCGCCACGCCAGCTACGTGCCGTTCCTCGACGGCGCGGGCACTGTCCTCGATCGCGGCATTGCGCTCTACTTCCCGGCGCCGCATTCGTACACGGGCGAGCATGTTTTCGAATTGCAGGGCCACGGCGGCCCAATCGTGCTGCAGCTCCTCCTGCAGCGCTGTATCGACGCAGGCCGCGCGTTCGGCCTGCGTCTCGCCGAGCCCGGCGAGTTCACGCGCCGCGCGTTCCTCAACGACAAGCTCGATCTCGCACAGGCCGAGGCCGTCGCCGACTTGATCGAAGCCAGCACCGAAGCCGCGGCGCGCTCGGCGGGCCGCTCGCTCGACGGCGCGTTCTCGCGCGACATCCACGCGCTCGTGGACGACGTCGTGACGCTGCGCATGCTCGTGGAAGCGACGCTCGACTTTCCCGAAGAAGAAATCGATTTCCTGGAAGCCTCCGACGCGCGCGGCAAGCTTTCGAGCATTCGGGCGCAGCTCGATCATGTGCTTTCGGAGGCGCGCCAGGGCGCGCTGCTGCGCGAAGGGCTCTCCGTCGTGCTCGCCGGGCAGCCGAACGTGGGCAAGTCGTCGCTGCTCAACGCGCTCGCGGGCGCCGAACTCGCGATCGTCACGCCCGTGGCCGGCACAACACGGGACAAGATTTCACAGACGATCCAGATCGAGGGCATCCCGCTGCATGTGATCGACACGGCGGGCCTGCGCGACACCGAGGATGAAGTCGAGAAGATCGGCATCGAGCGCACATGGAACGAGATTGGTCGCGCGGACGTGGTGCTGCACCTGCTCGACGCGCGTGCCGGCATGACCGCCGAAGACGTCACCATTGCCGCGCGCTTTCCCGCGGGCGTGCCCGTCGTGCGCGTGCTCAACAAGACCGATCTGACCGGCGTGGCGCCGGAGGTGGCCCGGCGTCAGGCGGACGATGGCGCTGAGGTATGCGAGGTGCGTCTATCGGCAAAGCAAGGCGACGGCGTAGCGCTCCTGCGCGCCGAACTGCTGCGCATCGCGGGCTGGCAAGCCGGCGCGCAGAGCGTCTACCTCGCGCGCGAGCGGCATCTCATCGCGCTGCGCGCTGCGCGCGAACATCTGGCGCAGGCGGCGGCGCACGCGGATCAGAACGCGCAGGCGCTCGATCTCTTTGCCGAGGAGTTGAGACTCGCGCAGGAAGCACTCAATTCGATCACTGGCGAATTCACCTCCGATGATTTGCTCGGGGTGATTTTTAGCCGGTTTTGTATTGGGAAATAATCCCCCGTCCCATGTTGCCCAAGGTCGACTCAATGAAACACAGCTCCAGGAAACGCATTCTCATATCGCTCTTTTCCGTGGCCATTGCGGCCACGAGCGCGCTCGCAGTGGCCGGGACATCGGCGACCAGCGACACCGCAAAGGAGTCATGCGCCATCGGATATGTCACCGGCATTGGGGGATCGGCGCAAAGCTTTCGCGAATACCAGGCGAGCGACAACAAATATCGCTACCTGGCCGACAATCCCATCCAGTGCCAGGTTTCGGACGAGGGGCGGACGTCCGGCTGCGTTGGTGTCGTCAGCCTGCGCAACGAGCGAGTCAGCGTGTACGACGACAACGGGGATACGACCATGTCCGTGGTCACGCGCGTGGAACTCGAGCACGGAACGTATCCCGTGATCATCGTCGTGCGCAAGCAGGACGTTCGCTGCGAGTAGTGGGCCCGGCGCCCGCTAGCCAACGGCTCTCCCCGCCGCTCACATCACCACTTTCGCGACCGAATGCGCGAGCATCAATAGATCGTTGAACTGCGTGATCAGTTCGAAACACACGAGAAAAGCGAACACCGAAGCGGGTCCCGGAAAGCGCATCATCCAGCGCAGAACCGGTGCAGCGGTGCGCTCGCGCACGGAGTCGCGCGTCAGGATCCAGGTGATGACGATGCCGATCGCGGCACCAGCCAGCAAATCGGTCGGGTGGTGAAAGCCCAGATACGCGCGCGGCAAGCAGATAAATATCGCCGTATATAAAAGCGCCAATACGCCCACCTTGCGCCAAACCAGAAAAATCCCCATGGCAATTGCCGCCCATAACATGGCATGGTCGCTCGGAAAGGCGCTGAAGCCAGTTAGCCCGCTATCGCGCACCGATTCCATTG
Source organism: Paraburkholderia sp. (assembly GCA_031286755.1). Lineage (GTDB taxonomy): Bacteria > Pseudomonadota > Gammaproteobacteria > Burkholderiales > Burkholderiaceae > Paraburkholderia. The sequence goes on along the minus strand of JAITTX010000006.1, from coordinate 2,096 downwards.
CGAAGTGCAAATGCAGATCCGGATTGAAAATCGGCCGTACCCGGAACGGCAGAAAATGCGCCATGGAACGGCCGACAGCCAGCGAGAGCAGTCCGCTCGCCACCGTCGCAATCACCATCTCGCGCCGCCATTCGCGGCGCTCGCCGGGCTGAAACCAGATCCACCACAATATCGGGATCAGTAAAAAGCCTTTGAAGGTATAAAGCCCCGAAATCACTCTTATCGCGTGATCGGCGATAGGCGGAAGATGTATTTGTGTGAGGAAAGTCAGAATGACTAAGTCAAAGGTATTCATTTATTGTGGGCCATTCCGCTAGTTTATTCATATGAAAAGCGGTCTGACACCAAAATCTAGACGCGCTATTTCGCCCAAAAGCTGCACAGGAAATCCCGCATCGTAAATTCCTCAATAATCCACAAGCGTAAGTAATCGAAAGCAAGTGTAAGCAGCACGCATAAATCTGCGGCCCGCTGCGCAACCCCCGCCCGCAACTTCCGCTGCACCGGTCTTGTGGCTTCGTAAACTCCCGTCACATATCGTTTCGTTTTCCAATGAAACTCCCGCCGACAATACGTGGATTGGGAGATAACGATGAAGACAATCCGACTCTGCTGCGCAATTGCGCTGGCCATGGCGCTCGCAAGCCTCACGGGCTGCGTCGTGGCTCCGCCCTATGCCTACGCACCGGCGCCGGCCTACGGTTATGGCTACGGCTACGCGCCTGGTTACTACGCGGCGCCGTCCGTTGGTATTGGGGTCGGCTTTGGCGGCTACTATGGCCACGGCTGGCGACGCTAGGCACACCTGCCGCACACCTGCGCAGCGCCAGGATATCTCCTGACTCAAAAGCCTGTGATGCGCGCCTCGAGAAGCCTGAGAGCGCCTGCTGGCAAGGAATCCAGTGAATGGGTCCGGCAGCGTCCTCGTGCCCTATCCATTGTGATAGCTGTGCGCCCTTGGCCGGCGCACTAGAGTTGACAGCACTTATCCCAAAAATGAGATCCGCACGATTCTCCGGGGGCGCAAAGTGAAATTCATCGATCAGGAAATCGCGCACATCATGCGCGTCATGGTGCCGACTCTGCTCCCGGAGGGCACGATCCCCATTCTGTCGTTCGACTATTGGCACAAGCGTCTTTCAAACCTGCTCGACACTGCTCAGCTCACGCATGCCCAGTTTCGTACGGTCGATTCGCTGATGACGCAACTCGAACACCTTCAGGCAACGAGGGCCGCGGCCTGAATGTGCCGCCGGACCTGCCCGGCCGGACCTGCTCGCCGCCTTCCCGGCAACTCGGCAGTCCGGCACGACCGATTGACCTCGCCATGTAACCCGAGCATGGATTAGCCCGCCAAAGAGCGGGCTTTTTTCTTTTTGGGCGTGCGGCAGCAGTCTCTGCGGATAAATTCGCAGACAAAAAAAACCGCGGCAGGGGCCGCGGCCAAGAGCTTGCCACTACTAACTACACGGCGCGAGGGGACGTCGCCGCCAGATCATTGTCGCGGGTCGCTTTCGGACCATCAATGACTATGCCGTCGATCTGACAATCGTTAACGTTCGCGCTCGCAAGATCTTCCGACCCTCGATATACGCCTTCACGGCCGAATTGCGAAGTTGGCGAGTCTCTTGAAATCGCCACGTGCTCCCTCCATGTACGGCCTACTTTCATCGGAGAATTCTGATCGTGGGAAGCCGCCCCGCCTTCATCGACGATCTCGCTCGCGACCTCTTGCCTGACGGCACTTCCGTCGGCTCGAAAGACGACGACGCCCTCCTCGATGCCTATTCGCGAACCGTCATCGGCGCGCTCGAGCGCGTCCGGCAATCCGTTGCCCATATCGCCGTCGAGCGCCGAGCGTCCGGCAGCGCCGCCGCGCGCGGCGGCACCGGCTCGGGCTTCCTGTTCACGCCCGACGGCTATCTGCTCACCAACAGCCACGTCGTGCACGGCACAAGCGCGCTGCGCGTCACGCTTGCCGACGGCTCGACCTACGACGCCGATCTCGTTGGCGACGACCCGAGCACCGACCTCGCCGTGCTGCGCATCGGCGCGCCCGAGATCCTGCCGCACGCCGAACTTGGCGAGTCGGCCAA
>JAITTX010000593.1 GCA_031286755.1 Paraburkholderia sp. | reverse complement strand
GCGTGCCAGGCGCGCATCAGGCCACGGTTGCCCTTGTAGGGGTTGAACGGCAGGGGGGCCAGCGGGTCGTCCGGGCCCAGCGGCTCGTGCAGATGCGCGGGTTCAGGTGGTTCGGGCGGCCCCGGCGGCTCAGGAAGCCGCGCCGCGCGTTCGCCGGGGCGCGACGCGTTCGCGGCGGCGCCTGGTTGCGCGGACGCATTGGACGGTGAGGAAGGACGTGGGGCCATAACAAGCGGAGTCGATGCCGCAGTATCGCACGCGTCTTTCTGCGTTGCGTCGGGCGCGGCGGCCAGCGTCTGGCCGCCGTCGTCGGCGCTTGGGGAAGGGCGGATCATCGGCTTCGTTGCGGGCCGGCGCTCGAGATGGCGCTCAGGCCGCCGCGCTCGATTCCCGCATCGCCTCGCGCGGGCGCGGCTTCAGGTGCGAGGCGAACTGCTCGGACGCGGCCGTCCACGAGAAGCGCTCGGCCCACGCGCGCGCCGTGGCGCGATCGACCTTGAGCGCTTCGAGGCAGGCTTCGCGCAGGTCCTCGTTCATCGCGCCCGCGCCGCCCGTGCCGAGCACGTCGATCGGACCCGTGACGGGGTAGGCGGCCACCGGCGTGCCGCAGGCGAGCGCTTCGAGCAGCACGAGGCCGAACGTGTCGGTGCGGCTCGGGAACACGAACACGTCGGCGGCGGCATAGACCTTGGCGAGCTCGGGCTGGCTCAGCACGCCAAGGTAGTTAGCCTGCGGGTAGCGCGACTTGAGCTCGGCGAGCGCCGGGCCTTCGCCGCAAACCCACTTCGAGCCCGGCAGATCGAGCTTGAGAAAGGCTTCGACATTCTTCTCCACGGCCACGCGCCCCACGTACAGAAAAATCGGGCGTGCGGTGTTGAGCACTTTCGACTCCATCGGCCGGAAGATCTCGAGGTCGACGCCGCGCGTCCACAGCACGACGTTGGTGAAGCCGAACTTCTCGAGATCGGTCTTCACGACGGGCGTGGGCGCCATCACCGCGAGCGAGCGCTTGTGGAACCAGCGCAGGAAGCGATAGGTGGCTTCGAGCGGAATGCCGAAGCGCGCCTGCACGTATTCGGGAAAGCGCGTGTGATAGGCGGTCGTGAACGGCAGGTCGTGGTCGAGCGCGTAGCGGCGCGCGGTGAGTCCGAGCGGGCCTTCGGTGGCGATGTGGATGGCGTCGGGGCCGAAGGCGTCGATGCGCGAGCGCAGGTGGCGTTTCGGCAACAGCGAGAGCCGGATTTCCGGGTAGGTCGGGCACGGCACCGTGCGAAACTCGAGCGGCGTGAGCAAGTCGACTTGATGCCCGAGCGCGATGAGCTCGCGCGTCGTGTTCTTCAGCGTCCGCACCACGCCGTTGACTTGCGGCTCCCATGCATCGGTCACGATCATCACTTTCATCGGTCGTCGGCCCTCGGGTTTCGTGTGTTGGAGTTGCGGGTCTTGCCAGGTGTGTTGCCAGCGCGCTTCAGGCCGCGCTCACGCGCGTCTTGCGCGCCGCGCTCTGCGCCCCGGGCGACTGCATCACCGTCCAGTAGACGATGCGCAGTTCGCCTTCGAAGGTTTCGACGAGCGCCGAGAGGCTTTCCACCCAGTCGCCGTCGTTGCAATAGAGCATGCCGTCGATGTCGCGGATCTCGGCCTTGTGGATGTGGCCGCAGACCACGCCGTCGCAGCCGCGCCGGCGTGCTTCGTCGGTCATCACGCGCTCGAACGAGGAGATGAAGTTCACGGCGTTCTTGACCTGATGCTTGAGGTACTGCGAGAGCGACCAGTACTGGAAGCCCAGCCTCGCGCGGATGCGGTTGAACCAGCGGTTGAGCAGGAGAATCAGCGTGTAGGCCGAGTCGCCCAGATAGGCGAGCCACTTTGCGTGCTGGATCACGCCGTCGAAGAGATCGCCGTGCACGACCCACAGGCGCTGGCCGGAGAGCGTCGTATGGAACGCCTCCTCGCGCACGTGGATGTCGCCGAACGCGAGGTTGCAGAACTGGCGCGCACCTTCGTCGTGATTGCCGGGGATGTAGACCACCTGGGTGCCCTTGCGCGCCTTGCGCAGGATCTTTTGCACGACGTCGTTGTGCGCCTGCGGCCAGTACCAGCCTTTGCGCAACTGCCAGCCGTCGATGATGTCGCCCACCAGATACAGGTACTCCGATTCGTTATGGCGCAGGACGTCGAGCAGATAGGTTGCCTGGCAGCCGTTAGTGCCGAGATGAATGTCGGAGAGCCAGATCGTGCGGTAGCGATGCGGGGCGGGGTGATCGTCGTCGTGGGCGGCGGGAGAGGGCGCGCCGTTCGGGGGCAAGGGCAGGGGCAGTGTGGGCGTTGCAGCGCCCGGACCGGGGTGGAAGGCGGCGGGGTCGGCACCCGGCCCGGTAGTCTGCCGGAATAGTGGGGTCGCGGGCGTCTTCTGGGCCATGGCTTACGCGGCAGGTTGCAATACGCGCATTGCGCCATGAGGCCGTGACGTTGCCGTGACAGTCACGAGAAGGTCTTGTTACGCAGTCCTTGAGAGATGGCGGAGAGCGCGTGCGAAGCCGTACCCGGACCGCGCCGGGCACGCGTTGAAGCTTGCGTTCCGGCTTTTGGGCGGCGTGGCGGCCTGAACGAACGGCGGCGCTCGTGTGCCCCGTGCCGTGACGGTTTGATGACGGAGCGGCGCGGTGGTGTGCCGCTGCGCCACGCGGCTTGCGCCGTCCTGGTGGCTTCCTGGCTTACCTCGGTGCGGCGACGATGCGTGTCCCCGCGATCCGGTCGTGCAGGAACTGGCGCCCGGGCGCGAAGCGCGCGTTCACGACGTACAACGCGAACCATGCGGCCGCGAGCGCGAGCGTGTGCGGCACCGTGAGGTTCAGGAGCGGATGCAACGCGAGGGGCGGCAGGAACCACAGCCAGGCGGCGAAGTAGCGCAGCGTGGCGCGGCCGGCCGAGGGCGGGGCGCCGTCGGGGCCGCTCACGCGCAACCGCCAGGTTTTCATCGGCAGCGTCTGCCCGCCGCGATGCCACAGGCCGACGAAATAAACGCCCGCCACGAGCGCGATCCAGGCGGCCATCAGCCGATGGTGGGTGTAGCCGTTGCGCTGTTGCAGAACGAGGCTGAATGCAAGGCCGGCGACAAAGATCACGCCGAACAGCAGCACGCTCTCGTAGAGAAGTGCGGCGAGCCGGCGGCGCACGGTGACGGGCGGCAAGGGCGAGGGATGTCGCGTGTCAGGCGGCGTTCCGTTTGCGGATGGCGAGCGTTCCGGACCGCTCGCGGCGGGCACGGTGGCGGAGACGGGTTCGGTCACGGCGGCGTCGCAATGGCGCAAAGGTGATAGGGGGCGGGACACCGTGAGGATAACCGCAAGTGGCGGCCGCCGCGAAGGGCGGCGGAAAGTAACGCGGGAAAGTGTGGGAAACCGCGCAGGGCGACGCCAGCGAAGATGCGCCCGGGGCCGGGCGCGAACGCGGTCAGGAACCCTTGAACGCCGCCGGAGCCTCGGCGGGCGACACGGGCACGGGAATGGCTGGCACGAAGCTGCCTGCCGCGGGGATGCTGGCCGCGAGCGCGGAAGCGGGCGGCGTGGCGAGTTGCCCGGAGGTGCCCGGTTGACCCGGTACCGCGGGCGAGGACGAGGGGGCGCTGTGCGCACCCGAGGCGCCGGATGCCGTGCGCGCACGCGCGCGGTGCTCGCGCTCGTTCACGAGCCGCTCGATGTCGCGAATTTCGCTCTTGTTGCCGCTCGGCGGCGCGCTGACCACGGTGCGGCGCTTGCGTTCGCTGGCGGCGAGGCGTTCTTTCTGCTCTTCGGAGAGCTGCTGATAGGCCTTCCAGGCGCGCTGGCGCGCCTGCGCGGTCATCTCCTTGGACACCTGATAGTTTTCGCGCGCCACGCGGCGTTGCTCAGGCGTCATGCGCACCCATTCCGTCATGCGTGTCTGCAGGCGCTTTTGCGCTTCAGGCGACATTTTCGGGTAACGTGCGGCGATCCTCAGCCATTTTCGCTTGCGCGCGTCGCTGAATTTGTCCCATTCGCCAGCAAAGGGCGCGAGCGCGGTGCGCTGCGCATCCGAGAGGCGAGCCCAGGAGAGCGGGCCGGCGTTTTCGGGTGGCGGGGTGGCCGGCGCGGCAGCCGGGGTCCCGGCGCCGGGGGCCTGGGATTGCGCGGGGGCCGCTACGGGAGGCACGGCGGCCGGCGCGGGATGAAAGCGCGGATACGTCGCCACATACGACACGAGCACCGCGACCGCGGATCCAATGACAACGGCCAGGCCGCGCTTGTAACTCACCTTCGTGAATCCCCCGCTTCAGTGCGCGCGCGACAAGTACGCGTTGAACCCGTGGTCGAGGTAGGCCGTGAGCGGCAGGTCGTCGCTCAGCATGGCCGCGTCGATATCGGCGAGTTCCGCGGTGCGTTGTTGGTCTTCGAAGTACGCGATGGCGAACAGGCCCGCCACGAGCGCCGCGAGTGGCCAGGCGAGCGCGAAGCGCGCGAACGCGGAGCGCCGGCGCGGCGCCTTGAGCTCGCCCTTCACTGCGCCGGAAAGCGCGCCCGCGCCCGCGGCGGCGAGCGCCGGAACGCGCACGAACACCGGCTGTTCGGCCTTCTTGCGGCTCAATGCGACCTTGCGGGCGGCGGCGAGACGGGCGGTGGTGGCAGTGGGCAGGCCCGCGGCGCTCTCGTCGAGCGCGCGGCGCATCGCCTGCACAAACTCTGATTCTTTATTGTCGAGGGCGGAGCTCATAGCGTGATTCCTTTGGCCTTGAGCGCTTGAGCCAGCGTGTGGGTGGCCCGCGAACAGTGCGTTTTCACGCTCCCTTCGGAACAACCCATGGCGGCGGCGGTTTCGGCGACATCCATATCTTCCCAGTAACGCATCAGAAACGCCTCCCGTTGACGTGCCGGTAATTTCTGGATTTCCGCGTCGATCAGATTGAGAACCTGCGCGCGCTCGATCTGCTGTTCGCTGCTTTCCGCGCCCGCTGAACCCGACTCGGCCTCGAAAGTTTCGAGAATGTCGAATTCCTCGTCGTCGGCGTTGCCGAGCGAGGAAAAGAGGCTCACCCAGGTATTGCGTACTTTCTGCCGACGAAAATGGTCGTGCATCGTGTTCTGCAAGATGCGCTGGAAGAGCAGCGGCAGTTCGGCGGCGGGACGGTCTCCGTATTTTTCCGCGAGCTTGATCATCGCGTCCTGCACGATATCGAGCGAGGCGTCGTCGTCCCTTACGGCGTAGACCGTCTGCTTGAACGCGCGTCTTTCGACGCCCGCCAGAAAGTCGGCGAGTTCCTTGTCTGATGCCATCCGTTGCAGGGCGCCGCCGCCAGCGTACGCGTAATCGTTCGAAAAATGTCGTAAAACTCGCGGATGCTAGCAAATTTTCACGCCATCCGGGTAGCCGGTGGTGTGTGCGCTGCGTCAAGCCGGGGCGGCGCTCGCCGTGCGGGCGCCGCTGGCACGGGGCATGGCGGGGTCCGCGGCCCGCTCGCGAGTAGGTTGGGCGTGCGCGCAACGTTTATGCCTGGCAGGGTCAAAAACGCCAATAATTGCTTGACCGGGCAATGACTAAACGATATCGTCGATGGTTCGCAACATAAGTGACTTGTCTCAATTCAGGTGTGGCCCATGAGGCTCATCTGTCAACTGGACGCGCCGCTTGAACCCGAGCCACAAGCCCGGCAGAGAGCACCCGATCAATTTTTTGCCGAAAATTCGAAAGGTGAATGATGAATATGCCCAGCGCGGAATTCTCCACGTCGGTCCCCCCCTCGCAAGAATCTGACCTCCAGGCCCATACCTCCATCGGCGGAACCGTGCTGATGAAGGCGCTCGCCGACGAGCAGGTCGAATTCATCTGGGGCTACCCCGGCGGCTCGGTACTTTACATTTACGACGAGCTGTACAAGCAGGACAAAATCCAGCACGTTCTCGTGCGCCACGAACAGGCAGCCGTGCACGCGGCCGATGCCTATGCGCGTTCGACCGGCAAGGTCGGCGTGTGTCTCGTGACCTCGGGGCCTGGCGTCACCAATGCGGTGACCGGTATCGCGACGGCCTATATGGACTCGATCCCGATGGTCGTCATCAGCGGCCAGGTGCCTACTGCCGCGATTGGTCAAGACGCCTTCCAGGAGTGCGACACGGTCGGCATCACGCGTCCCTGCGTGAAGCACAACTTCCTCGTGAAGGACGTGCGCGATCTCGCCGCCACCGTCAAAAAAGCTTTCTACATTGCGCGCACCGGCCGTCCCGGCCCCGTGCTGATCGACATTCCGAAGGACGTGTCGAAGACGCCGTGCGCGTATGAGCCGGTCAAGAACATTGCGCTGCGCTCGTACAACCCGGTCACCAAGGGCCATTCGGGGCAGATCCGCAAGGCGGTTGCACTGCTCCTCTCGGCCAGGCGTCCGTACATCTACACCGGCGGCGGCATCGTCCTCGCGGATGCGTCGCGCGAGCTGAACCAGTTCGCCGACCTGCTCGGCTACCCGGTCACGAACACGCTGATGGGTCTGGGCGGCTACCGCGCGAGCGACCGCAAGTTCCTCGGCATGCTCGGCATGCACGGCACCTACGAAGCCAACATGGCGATGCAGCACTGCGACGTGCTGATCGCGATCGGCGCGCGCTTCGACGACCGCGTGATCGGCGACCCGGCACACTTCGCCTCGCGTCCGCGCAAGATCATCCACATCGATATCGACCCGTCGTCGATCAGCAAGCGCGTGAAGGTGGATATCCCCATCGTCGGCGACGTGAAGGAAGTGCTCAAGGAGCTCATCGAGCAGCTCCAGCACGCCGAACACGGCCCGGACACGGCCGCGCTCGCCGACTGGTGGAAGGACATCGAAGGCTGGCGCGAGAAGAACTGCCTGAAGTTCGACCGCGGCAGCGAGATCATCAAGCCGCAATACGTGGTGGAAAAGGCGTGGGAGCTCACGGGCGGCAACGCGTTCGTGTGCTCGGACGTGGGTCAGCACCAGATGTGGGCCGCGCAGTTCTACCGCTTCAACGAGCCGCGCCGCTGGATCAATTCGGGCGGCCTCGGCACCATGGGCTTCGGCCTGCCGGCGGCGATGGGCGTGAAGATGGCGCATCCCGACGACGATGTGCTGTGCATCACGGGCGAAGGCTCGATCCAGATGTGCATTCAGGAGCTGTCGACCTGCAAGCAGTACGACAC
>JAITTX010000584.1 GCA_031286755.1 Paraburkholderia sp. | reverse complement strand
GCAAAGACGCCCAGAACGCCGTCCATAGCGCGATGGCGCGTGCGCGGATCATCGGCTGGCTCCCGCCGTTGCGTTCCCGGGCGGGCTGTCGCGCCGGTCTTGCGGCTCGGCGTGCGCGTTCGCCGCCCAGTGCGAGATCCACGAGGCGATGCCGTTCAGGTCGTGCGCGGCTTGCGAGGCGGGCGCGCTCTTGCAGAAGTTCGCGCCGCCCGCGAGCGCGGCGGGCACGCCGGTATCCGCATGCACGAGATACGGCAGCATGGCCGGGCCCAGACGCGCGCGCAGCAACGCGACCAGATCGGTATGCAGCGGCCTCGCGGGCACGACGGCATTCGCGACGAACGCGGCGCGCTTGCCCGTGCGCGCGAGCGCCGAGACGAAACGCGGCAGCGTCGCGCACGCCGTGGCGTCGGGCGTGAGCACGCCGAGCACGAGATCGGCGGCATCGATGGCCTGGCGCGCGTGCGGCGAGGGCCAGGGCGCGGCGTCGATGAGCGCGATGGCGCTGGCCGGCAGGTCCACGCGCGCGAGCCGCTCGCGCAGCCAGTAGCGCTGGGCAGCGAGAGGCGCCGCGCCGTCGTCGCCGTCGCCGTTGTCATCGCCATTGCCTTCTTGCGGCGCGCTGCCCCATGGGAGCACGAGCACGCCGTCGTCGCTTTGCAGCGCGGCGCGGGCCCAATGATCGCCGCTGGGGCTCGCACCGCCACGATTCGGCAGGCTGGTGACGAGGCCTTCGCGCGCGCTTTCGCGCAGGCCGAAATGCAGCGCCAGCACGTTGCGGGGATCGCATTCGACGGCGAGCGCCGCGTGCGCGCGCGCGGCAAGGAGGCTCGCGAGCGCGGCGGTGAGCGTCGTGCGGCCCGCGCCGCCCGTGGCGGAGACGATCGCGACAGTCCTCATGAGCGGGGCTCCGCAAGGTTGGCCGCGGAGGCTGGTGCGGGAGGCACGGCGGACGGGCGTCGCATCACGACATCGGTGCGGCGCTTGCCGCGAATCACGAGCGCGCCCAGTTGCGGCGGCAATTCGAGCGGCCGGGCGCTCGCGGGCCGGGCCCAGTTGGGCACGAAGCGCGCGAGCCGCAGCCGCCACGCGAGCCACCAGAGCGGCGCGGCGAGAATCAGCCCCCAGACGAAGTAGCCGAGGAAGGTATTCATGTCAGTCTCCGCCTGGCAGCGAACGCAGTGAGCGTTAGGGGTGATCTCATCTCAATCCCTTGAGCGGCAGCGATACCGGGCGCGGCTCGGCGCGCGGCGCTTCGCCGCCGCCCGATTGCCACGCGATGGGTGCGAGCGTGCCGGCCGTGGATGCGGGGAGCGTCGGCACCAGGCCGCTGGTTTGAGGCGCGTCCGGGGCGGCGGACCTAACGGCGCCGCTAGCTCCGCCATCCGGCGCGAGTGCCGCCGCGGCTTCTCCACTTGCGGACGCTTGCGGCGCAGCCGGTGCATTCGACGCATCCGGCGCATTCAACGCGAGCCAGCCCGAATAATCGGGTGGCGTTTGCGCGTCGATCTCGTCGCCCAGCGCATCGAGCAGCGCCTTGATCGAGTTGGGATCGCCGCAGCGCTGCTCGCCCTGGAAAAGCTCGGCGAGCGGGCGCTTGAACACGCGCTGGAGCACCGCGTCGGCGTCGCCGAGGCGGCAGGCGAAGAAGAACACGTAGAGGCTGTCGCCCGCCGCGCTCATGATGTCGCCCGCGCGCCGCAGCACACAGGCCTTGAGCGCATCCACGTGGGCCACTTCGGGCATCAGCGCGAGGCGGATCAGCACGCTCGGCAACTGGATCACGCGGCTGCGCTCCACGGCGGCTCCCACGAGCTCGACGAAGCGCGCCGCGCCCACATAGCCGGTTTCCTCGCCGTGCATCACGCCGGCCAGCGCCTGGCGGTAGTCGGCGGGCACGGGCCGCGAATACACCTGGCCCTGCAGGCTCTCCACGATCGCCTCCACCTGCGAGAGCGTCGTGTGGCGCGGCACCACGCGGTTCGCGCCCAGATTGAGCATGAGCGATTCGTAGCGCATCGCCACGGCTTCCTCGCGCACGATGATCTTGAGCGCGTTGCCGCATTGCAGCCGCAGCGTGTGCACCTGTTCGGCGAGCGCTTCGAGCTGGCGGCTCGCGCCGAAGTCCAGGATCACCGTGGCGGCGACGGCGGTGCGCGCGGCGACGAGCGCGGCCTCGTTGTCGTCGACCACCTGCCAGTTGGGCGGCAGCACGCGCTCGTTGAGCACGGCGTCGCGCGAGACGATCACGCGGCCTTCGTCGGGCGCGAGCAGGCCCACTTCGCCGGGCGAGTGTTCGAAGGTGCCGCCCGGGTTCGTGATCATGAGCCGATGATCGATGGCCGAGAAGCGCAGCGGCAGCGACTGGCTGCCGAGCACCGCAACGCCGGAACGCCAGAACGCCACTTCCCAATGGAACTGGCCCTGCGTTTGCAGCAATTGCGCGGCGCCGGCGAAGCGCGCCTGAAAGGCGGCGAGCCCGCTTTGCTCCTCGCCGAGGCCGGGCGGCTCGGCCACCAGCAGCACGCCGTGGCGATGCTGCGTGCACCAGTTCGCGAGCTGCGCGCCCTGGCGCGCGAGCGTGGCGGGGTCGTGCCAGGTGAAAAAGGCCTCGGCGCCCTCGATGTAGAACTGGCTCGCCGGCGCCGCGCACTGGTTGGCGAGCGCTTCGAGCGCCTCGATCAGCACTTGCGCGCCGTCGCGCTCCGGCAGCGCCGTGAGCGAGCAGACATTGGCCCAGTGATGCGTCGCGCCGGGACGGTCGATGTCGACGCCGTGATCGCGCAGCGTGGCCGCGATGCTCGCGCCGTCGCGCGTGGAGAGCACCGTCGCGGGGCCGGCGAGCGCGGCGGCGGCGGTTTGCCAGAACAGCGCGTCGCGCGCGGGCGAGGCGCTGGCATAGACGACATGCACCTGGCCCGCGCCGAGCGCGGCGAGCGCGGGCGGCAAGCCCTCGATGGCGAGCGGCGCGCGCTGCGAGAGGCGCGCGAGCAGCGACGGGTGCGGCTCGCGGCCGGCGCGCGCGCCAGCCTCCGGCGCGCTCTGGCTGGGCTGCGCCGGTTCGGAGCCGGGGGCGCGTGCGGGCTCGCTCATGGTCGTGTCCCGGGCAGCGCGGTTTGCGTCGAAAGCTTCATTCGAGGTCTCAAATACGAGGTCTCAATAATCCGAGTATGGCCTCACCGGCGTGGGCGGGTACGGTACCGGGCCATGCTGCGGCGAGAAGAAGTAGCGCAGATACACAAGGCCCACGTTCGGCGCGTAGTCGCGCGAGCGGTCGAGCCGGAAGCGGCCGCCCGCCACGAAATGCGGCGTGATGCGGTATTCGAGCGCCGCTTCCACGGCGTAGCTGAAGCCGCCGCCTGAGCCGCCGCCGAAGTACGGGTTGCCGGCGAGAGTCTGCAGATCCGGGCGGGTGGGGAAGAACGGCGAGCGGTCCTCGTCCGTGAACGACATGCCCACGCTGCCGTCGATTTCCCACGAGAGCTTCTGGTAGCGGCCTTTCCAGTCGATCGGAATGCCGACCGAGAAGTAGCTCTGCGGGCTGTAATAGCCGCCGTTGCCGAACGTGTAGAAGTGCTCGTTCTTCGAGTATTGCCAGTAATTGAGCGTGAGGCCGCTCGACACGTCCTGGTCGGGCCGCTTCCAGACCGTCCAGCCGTAGCCGCTGCGCACCTTGAATTCCTGGTTGGTCGGCACGTTGGAGCCGGTGAGCAGGCCGAAGCCCACGCTCGTGAACAGCGTGCCGGGGCCGAAGTCGTGCGCGCCGCGCAGCGTGACGCTGTTGCGCACCACGCCGCCCCAGGTCTCGCCGGTAACCGGATCGCGCCCGCCCGCGTAGGACACGAGGCTGCTGGTCATGGCGCGGCGCGAGACGTCGACGGACACCGAGGCGCGCGGGAAGTCGTAGCGGTACAGGAAGCCGCCCAGCACGCTGGTGATCGGGAAGCCGAGCGGCGTGGAGCCGATATCGGCGCGCCAACTGGTGTTCGCGCGGTTGTACTCGTAGCCCGCCGCGAGCGCGACGCCCGTGGCGGTCTCGTTGATCGACGGAATATGGGCGTTGCCGAGCGCCGGGGCCTTGCCGTAGTCGTAGACGCCCTCGCTTCCCGCGGGCAGCGTGCCGGCGTTCAGGTAGACCGTGTCGGCGTGGAAGAAATAGTGGCCCGTGTAGCCATTCGGAATGCGCACGTAGAGCGGAATTTCCGTGGCGTGCAG
>JAITTX010000539.1 GCA_031286755.1 Paraburkholderia sp. | reverse complement strand
CGGGGTGCGCACACGTTTCGTGGCGTTCGTGCTGGCCGCATACGCCATCGTCACGGCTGTTCTCGGGCATGACTTCTGGAACGTCACCGAGGCCGCACTGCAACAGGACGCGGTCGTGCACTTCTGGAAAAACGTCGCGATCGCAGGCGGATTCCTGCTGCTCACGGTAACGGGCGCGGGACGTGCTTCCATCGATGAGATGCGCGCGCCGCGCGGCGGGCTGCGGGGCTGATGCCCGCGTGGCGGGCCGCGTAATGGGCCGCGCGGTGGACCGCGTAGTGGACCGCGCAGTGGACCGTATAGTGTGCCGGGTCGGGCATCGGGTTGATTTTCCGTTTGGCCGGCCACGCGCCCGGCGCTGGCCGTAGCCGCGACGTCGTGCGCTCACGAGGTGCGGCACGCCAACAACGAACAAGATCCACCAAGAAACCTGGGAGCCGGCTGTGATAGAGAACTTCGATTTCAACGTGGGCGGCACGGCCGGACAGTTCTGTGCGAGCCTCGCCGAGGACGGCACGCGCCGCGTGCTGATCAGCGCCGCCGATACGGCGAAGACGCTGGTGATACTCGACGCCTCGGGGCTGCTCGGCACGCTCAAGGCCGAGCTCGAAGAGCCGGACCGGCTGATCGCGCATGCCATCCGCAAAGCGCAAGCCGACGGACTGATCGAACGCGCGCTGAGCACCGGCTCGATTCAGGAAGCGTCGCTCTAGCCGCGCACGGAGCGGGCCAGGCGGGCGGTGCGCGAGGGCCACGGACAAGGGCCTGGCCGTGGCCCTCGCGTATCCGCTCCCAGCGGCGCGGCCTTGTGGTTCCTCACGCCTCATTCGTATGCGCGTTTTTCCCGGCGCGGTGTTTGTTTGCGCGCCACGTCCGTGGCCGTCTGCGTCGCCTGCGTCGTCTGCGCCGCCTCGCACGGATGGGCCGCGTCCGCGCGCATGTTCCAGGCAAGGCCGGCCGCAACCAGCAGGAGCGCCGCCGAGATGGCCGTATCCGCGTGCAGGCCGCTCACGACCTGCGCCGCCGCCCCGCTGCCCGTGAGTGCGCCGAACGCCGCCACACCCACCGCGCCGCCCGCCTGGCGCGCCGTATTGAGCAGCGCCGAAGCCGTGCCCGCGCGCGCCGGCTCGACCGAGGCCAGCACCGTCGTGGTCATGGCCGGCACCGCGAGCCCCATGCCGCCCGGAATCAGCAGAAACGCCGCGAGCAGCGCGATGAGCGGCGTGTTCGCATCGACGGGAATCAGGAGCGCATAGCCAAGCCCCGCCACGAGCGCGCCGCCGATCATCGGCAAGCGCGTGCCATAGCGGGCGACCACGTGTCCGCTCGCGATATTGGAGAGCAGGAAGCCGCCCGTGAGCGGGATGAAGGTGAGCCCGGCCTGCAACGGCGATTGGCCGCGCGCATGCTGCAGGAACAGCGCGAGCACGAACACGGTGCCGTAGTAGGTCAGATTCACGCATACGCCGAACAACACGGCCGCGCTGAAGGTGCGGTTGCGCAGCAGCGCGAGCGGCAGCATGGGGGCTTCGATGCGCGCTTCGAGCGCGACGAATGCCACGCCCGCGGCGAGGGCGAGCACGAGACCGCCCCAGACGGCCCAGTGCGCGAAGCCGAGCGGCCGCCATTCGATCACCGCGCCCGTGAATGCCGTGAGCGCGACGATGGCGAGCAACTGGCCGCGCACGTCGAGACTGCGCGGGCGTTGCACGGGGGCGTCGGCCGGGTTTGGGGTCTGTTGAGCCTGGTGCGCGGATGCGGCGCCAGAGCGGCGGGACGCGGGAATCCACGCCAGCGTGGCCGCGAGGCCCATCGCGCAGAGCGGCAGATTGACGAGGAAGATGCTGCGCCAACCGAACGCGGCGATCAGCAGGCCCCCTGCGATCGGCCCGGCGGCGATGGAGATCGCGCCGGCGGCCGTCCAGAAACCCACGGCGCGGGCGCGCAGCGTGCGCTCGTGACGGCAGGCCTCGTTCAGGAGCGCGAGCGAGTTGGGCAGCATGGCGGCCGCTCCCGCGCCTTGCAGCGCCCGGGCGGCGATCAGCAGGGCCGGATTGGCCGCGAGCCCGCAGGCCAGCGAGGCGAGCGCGAATACGACGAGGCCGGCCGCGTACATGCGGCGCGCGCCGTAGCGGTCGCCGAGCACGCCGCCCGAGAGCATCAGCACGGCGAAGGCGAGCGTATAGGCATCGACGATCCATTGCAGCCGGGCGACGTTTGCGTTGAGGTCGGAGGCGATGCGCGCCAGCGCGATATTGACGATGGTGACGTCGAGTTGCGTCACGACGAAGCCCACGCTCACGGTGGTCACGATGCGCGCGAGCGCGGGCGTGAAGCGCGTGGGGCGGTTGGGCTGCACTGCAGCCGGAGAGGGCGGAGAGGTCGGTGGCGTGTTCATGCGACGTATCTTAGGGTGCGGGGCGCCGCGACGTTTCAGTGCAACGTGAAAGGTCGAAGCATGCTGCCGGGCCGGACGGCGAGGTTCCGGCCGGTTGGTGGCGTTCGCCATCGTCCCGATGCAGTCATTGCGGGGCTGTCAGGCCCACCCGCTGGCGCCGCAGGAATTGTCCCCACGTCATCGCAATTAAGAGTCTTCTTATGGGCGGCTTTTGCACATCTCAACAGAATTGCACTCGCTTTGTTCGTATAAGGGAGCTTTTCATGCGTATTGCGATTCTCCAGCGCGATGCCGCCCAGCGCGGTTTGATCGAGCGTACGCTCGCACAGTGCGGTCACGCGTGCATGCCGTTCAGCGACGGCATTGCGCTTGCCAAGGCGCTGGCCGCTTCGACCGTCGACATGCTCGTGCTCGACTGGCAGGGCTCGCGGCTCTCGGGAGCGGAGCTGCTGAAAACGGTGCGCGCAGTGAACGGCAATCAGATTCCAGTGCTGTTCGCTTCCGAGGACGACTCGGACGAGAGCGTGGTGCGCGCGTTCTCCGTGGGCGCGGACGACTACGTGAGCCTGCCGGTGTGTCCGTCGGTGTTTCGCGCGCGCGTGAACGCGCTGCTGCGGCGCGCCTTTCCGGATCGTTACGAGAACGTGGCGCTCGAGGCCGGCCCGTATCATTTCGACATGCGCCGCCAGACCGTCACGGTGCACGGCAAGGCCGTCGAACTCTCGGGCACGCAGTACCGGCTTGCCTCGCTGTTCTTCGCGAACGTCGGCCGCGTGCTCTCGCGCGACCACATCTACGCGATGGTCTGGGGGCGCGAGCTGCATACGCTCACGCGCACCATCGACAGCCACGTCTCACGCCTGCGCGTGCTGCTCGAGATCGAGGAGCACAACGGCTTTCGCCTGCAGCCCGTCTACAAGAGCGGCTACCGGTTGTTGCGCTTGCAGGACGAGTCGATGTCGTTCGAGCGCGCGGCGGCGTGATGGCGCGTCATCTCGCGGCGCTCGTGTGACGGCGCGCGCGGGCCGCGCATTGGCGCACTCGCTGCGGTTCCACGCCGTCGCTCCATTACGCAGTGAGGCAATGAAAAACGGCGGCACGCTGGGCGTGCCGCCGTTTTGCTATTTCTGGTTCGCGGTGATACCTGCTTATGCATGCTCGCGCGAGGCGCTCAGCGGGCGAGGCCGAGTCCTTGCAGCACCGCATTGCCTTCCGGCGTCAGGCGGATCTGCGTGGCGCCCGCGGCGGCGTCGCGGGGCACCTGTTCGACGAGCCCCGCTTCCTGCAGCGTGGTGATCTCGGGCTTGGCGCTCGCGTCGATCGGGGCATGCAGCAGCAGCAACAGCGTGGCGAGTTCATGATGGCTCAGCAGGCGCCGCAGCATCGTGCGCTTCGCGGGCCTGGCCGGCTGCGCATGGGTTGCTGCCTGATTCTTCGATCCTGTCCAGCTCACTGGCACCTCCTGCAGCAATTCTTCCGGGTGACGCGATGATGCGGACGTAGACTTAAGCGATTCTTAAAACCCGCCCGGAAAATGTGTCGCCGTACTACATCGCGTTACAGCCCGTAATCGTTTGTAAGCGGGCTTGCGCCGGGTGGCGTTCGAATCCGCGAACGGGCGGCGAAAGCCTGGGCTCAGGGCGCGCAGGTCTTGCTCGCGCCTTCGATCCACAGATTCGCCGCGTGACGCTTGCCGGCGTAGAAGCGATAGGTGGTCGTGCCATTGTCGGAGCGGATCTTGACGACGTTCGAGTCGCCGAAGTCGAGCATTTCGCCCTGCGGCAGCGCGGTGGTCTCGAAGCTCGCGCCATGCCGGGTAGCTTCCGCCGTGAGGCACGAGACAATGTCCTGAACCGAGCGGCTAGTCGTGGAATCGATGACGGGTTGACCGGAATCCGGATTGCCCTGGAACCAGGCGCAGGCGCCGAGGCTGAGCGAAAGGGCGAGGGGCGCGGCAAGCTTCTTCATATCTCTCCTGTCCCATGCAAGGCGGTCGACCGGAATGACCGGCCGCAAACGGCAAGGAACCCAAGATTATACCGGCAGCACCTTGCGTGCTGGCGCCGCGCGCCGCTCACGGGCCGCCATCCGCGCGACATACAGGCGACATACAGTGGAAACACCACTGGCAAGGCCAACGCAAATGTGCAGCGTTTCCCCAGAAAGCGGGCATGAGTGTTGCGGACATACGACTGACCGCGCCACGCAGGGACACCGCCACGCACGAATCAACCAGGCGAGATAGACTATCTCAGCGGTGTACTCCGCGATCTGACGCGATGTCAGGGAGAATAACCATGAGCCGCCCGTCGGTCCGTTTTCCTCTTCCTGCCACCCATGCCGGTTCAGTCTGGCGGTGGATCAAGTGGGGTTTCGTCGTCGCGATTCTGGTTGCCATCGCCATCGTGGTGCGCATCGTCCAGATCGAAATCGACACCTCGCGGCTACAGGCGCACTACCTCTCCGAGCTCACGCGCGACATCGGCTTCACGCTCGAGCCGGGGCAGAGCCACAGCATCCGCTTTCCCACGACGAATGGCCCTTACGACGTGCGGCTCGGCTACGCGCAGTTGCCGGCGTTCACCGCGCGGCTCGAAAAGCGCGGCTTCACGGTCGCCGCGCAGGCGCGCGATTCGGCGCGGATGATTTCGCTCGCCGACGAGGGCCTCTTTCTCCCCTATGAGGAAAAGGACCAGGCCGGCATCGTGCTGCGCGACGCGAACGGCGCAACCCTCTTTCACACGCGCTATCCGCAGCGCGCCTACGAGAACTTCGAAGCGGTGCCGCCGCTCGTGCGCGATTCGCTGCTTTTCATCGAAGATAAATACCTGCTCGCCGCCGACCAGCCGAACCGCAACCCGGCCATCGACTGGGGGCGCTTTAGTCGCGCGCTCGTCGATCAGGGCGCGCGTCTCGTGAACAAGCGCCAGCACACGCCGGGCGGCAGCACGCTCGCCACGCAGATCGAGAAGTTCCGCCATTCCGATGGCGGGCGCACCGCCACGCCGCCGGAGAAGCTGCGCCAGATCGCGTCGGCCTCCGTGCGCGCCTATCTCGACGGGCCGCAGACGATGCCCGCGCGCCAGCAGATTCTCGTGCACTACCTGAATTCCGTGCCGCTCTCGGCGAAGGCGGGCGTGGGCGAGGTCAACGGCATCGGCGATGGCCTCGCGGCGTGGTACGGGCGCGACTTCCGCGACGTCAACCGCATCCTGCGCGAGCCCGTTTCGAGCGCGACGCTCGACGAGCAGGCGCTCGCGTTCCGCCAGGTGCTCTCGCTGCTGATCGCCCAGCGCGCGCCCTCGTACTTCTTGCAGAAGAACAACGACGCGCTCGCGAAGCTTACGGACAGCTATTTGCGCCTGCTCGGCAGCGGCGGCGTGATCTCGCCCGCGCTGCGCGACGCGGCGCTCGCGACGCAGCTCACGCTCGATCGCTCGAAGCCCGCGCCGCGCGCACCGGTCTCCTACGCCGAGCGCAAGGCCGTGCTCACGATGCGCACGCAACTGATGCAGGCGCTGGGCCTCAAGACGCTCTACGATCTCGACCGCCTCGATCTCTCGGCCAGCTCCACGCTCGACGACTCCGTGCAACAGGCCGTGAGCGACCGGCTGGCGGACGCGGCCACCAAGGACGGCGCGCGCGCGGCGGGGATCGTGGGCTTCAATATGCTCAAGCCCGCCGACGATCCTTCGAAGATCGCCTATAGCTTCACGCTGTTCGAGCGGCGCGGCGGCGAGAATCTCGTGCGCGTGCAGACCGATAGCGTGAACGAGCCGTTCGACATCAACTCCGGCGCGCGCCTGAATCTCGGCTCGACGGCGAAGCTGCGCACGGTCATCACGTATCTGCAGATCGTGAGCGCGCTGCATGCGAAGTATGCGGGCGAAGATGCGAAGACGCTGCGCGCGATGATTCCGCAAGTTGACCCGAGCGACGCGCTCACGCGCTGGGCGCTCGACTATCTCTCCAAGACTCCTGATCATTCGCTGCCCGCCATGCTCGAAGCGGCCGTGCAGCGCAAGTATTCGGCGAATCCGGGCGAGACCTTCTACACGGGCGGCGGCGCGCAGAGCTTCACGAATTTCGAGTCGAGCGAGAACGCGCAGATCCTTACCGTGCAGCGTGCGTTCCAGCATTCGGTGAATCTCGTGTTCGTGCGGCTCATGCGCGACATCGTCCACTACGAGATGATCCAGGTTTCGGGGCCGCCCTCGACCTATCTCGACGATCCGGTGGTGCGCAACCGCTACCTCACGCAGTTCGCCGACGGCGAGAGCCAGGTCTACATGAAGCGCTTTTACACGCGCTACGCGGGCAAGAGCAACGACGAGGCGCTGCAGATCCTGCTCAAGCACACGCGCAAGGGTCCCGCGCGGATCGCGACGGTGCTGCGCAGCGTGAACCCGAACGGCGATCCGGCGTGGTTCAACGGCCTGATGCGCGAGCAACTGAAGCACACCAAATTCCAGTGGCTCGACGACGAAGACCTCGCCAGGTACTACAACAAGTATGCGATCGACAAGTTCAATCTCAACGATCGCGGCTATATCTCGGGTATTCATCCGCTCGAGCTGTGGTTGCTCAATTATCTGCGCACGCATCCCGATGCCACGCTCGCGCAGGTCCAGGAGCAAAGCCGCGACGTGCGCTTTTACACTTACAAGTGGCTCTTCAAGACGCGCTATTACGCCACGCAGAACCGGCGCATTCGCCACATGATCGAGTTGAAGGCCTATGCAGCGATCGGCAAGTCGTGGCGCGCGCTCGGCTATCCGTTCGACAACATCACGCCTTCGTATGGGGCGGCGATTGGCGCGTCGGGCGACCGGCCTTCGGCGCTCGCGTATCTGATCGGTCTCGTCTCCAACGACGGCGAGAAGCTGCCGACGCATAGCTTCGCGTCGCTCGACTTCGCGCGCGGCACGCCGTATGAAACGCGCTTCGTGCATACGGCCATGCCGCCGCAGCCGCTCATCTCGCCGGAAATCTCGCAGGTCACGCGCGAGTTGCTGACCTCGGTGGTGGAAGGCGGCACGGCCAAGCGGCTCGCCGACGGCATGACGTTCCCCGGCGGCAAGACGCTGCCGGTCTACGGCAAGACCGGCACCGGGGACCAGCGCTTTAACGTGTATGCGCCGGGCGCGCGCCTCATCGAGTCGCGCAAGGTGAACCGCAGCGCGACGTTCGTGTTCGTCATCGGCAACCGCTTCTACGGCACGCTCACCGCCTGGGTGCACGAACCGTACGCCGCCCGCTACTCGTTCACGAGCGCGCTTTCGGTGCAGTTGCTGAAGTCGCTCGCGCCGGTGTTGCAGCCGCTGCTGGAGGACAAGGACACGCCGGAGGGCAAGCTGAAGGCCGGCACCCAGCCGCAAGAGATGACGCTGATCGATCAGCAGACCGGCGCGGTGCAGCGCGTGAGCTTGCCGCTCGGGAAACTATCGGCCACGGCGGCTGGCTGGTCGAGCGCAGTGCCGGGATTTTATTCGGATGCCGAATCAGTTAACGCGAAGGTGAATTTGAAATGACATAGCGTCGAGTGGAGGCTTGCGCGAGTTGATCGACGCGACGTGCTGGCGTCGATCAACCTTGCGACGATAGACAACCGCGCCCGTTCTGGGCGCGTTTCGTTTTTATGCGGCTCAAGCGCTCGCGCAGACGAGCATGAGGACCCGCGCGACCTGCTCCTGATCGATCAATACGAACCGGGTGGCGGCGGGGGCGGAGATCCTGGCGGCGGGGGCGGCAGATAGCGCTGCTGCGGCTGGTAGTACGGCTGCTGCGTCTGCATGCGGCCCGCCACGGGCACGCGGTTGCCCGTGGCGTACATGCACTGGAGGTACGCGTAGTCGTAGCGGCGCTGGACGTCCCAGGCCGAGCCCTGCGCGTTGCCCATGCCGACGGCGCTGCCGGCGAGCAGGCCGGCGCCCGCGCCAATGGCCGCGCCGCTGCCGCCGCCGAACGC
>JAITTX010000451.1 GCA_031286755.1 Paraburkholderia sp. | reverse complement strand
CGACCAGCAGCGCCGCCTGCTCGAGCAGGCCACGCAGCGCGTGGAGGCCGCGAGGCCCGACTGGCAGCGCAGCAAGCAGAAGCTCGGCTCGTACGAGGTGCTGCAGTCGCGCCAGGACGAGGTGCAGGCGCGCAAGGACGCCCGCCGCGAGCAGCGCGACGCCGACGAGCACGCCGCGCGCGCGCTGCGCATGCGCAGCACGCATCAATGACGCGCGCGCCCGGGCCCTACCCGGAAAGCGTCTGGGTACGCCCTCAGGCACAACTTTAGGGACGCACCCGGGGCGCGCCCGGATCACGTTCAAGATCAAGAGAGCACGCAGCATGTCGCTTCTATCCGCAGTCAGTTCATTGTTTGGCGCCGCCGTGGACGCCGCCACCGGCGCCGCTAGCACCACGAGCAGCGCCGGCGCCAGTACGAGCCCTTCCGGGCTCGCGAGCCAGGGCTTCGCGCAGACGCTGCAGCAACGCATCTCGGCGCAAAGCGCGCGGGGCATCGCGGTAGCGCAAGCCAGCGCGCCACGGCAGGATGCGCATGCAGCGGTTCCGGCGGGCGCTGCGTCGGCTCATGGTGGCGCGGCGCAAGCGTCCCGGCCCGCGCAGCAAACCAGTAACGGCGCTCCGGCGCATGGCGCGCAGCATGCATCGAATGTCGATCACCGCGCCGAAGACGCCCATGCGCGCCAGAAGCAGGCCGAAGCCGCGGGCTCGCAGGCCGCCGCCGCGCAGGTTCAGGCGCAGCAGGCACAACAAGCCCAGCAGGCAGCACAGGCGCAAGGCGATGGCGATGCCGCCGCGCAAGCCGCCGACGCCACGCTCGCCGGCGTGGCCTCCACGGCCGCCGGAGCAGCAGGCGCGAGCGCCGACGGCACCAGCAATGCTGCGGGCGACGGCACCGCCAGCGGCGATCCGAAGTCGGTGAGCGACGCGCTCCACGCCGCGCTCGCGACGCTGCGCGGCGGCGCGGCCACGTTGAACACGCACTTTGCGGGCGCCACCCCGGGCGCGGCGGCGCCGGCCAATTCGACCATCGCGGGCAGCTTCGCGGCGCACATGAGCACCCAGGCGAAGGTGAAAACGCAGGGCGCCGGCCTCGACGACAAGGGCGCCGCCGAGGGCGCCGCGAAATCCGTGGCCGCCACGCAGGACGCGGGCGCGCAGAACGCCAATGCCGCGCTTGCGGCTGCGGCGCAGCAGGCCGCCTCCGCGCAACCGGCCAGCAGCACCAGCGACGCCACCGCCCAGGCCGCTCAGGCCGCCGCGGCGGCAGCGGCGCAGGCCCAGGCTTCCCAGGCCGCCCAGAGCGCGAGCGTCAACCCGGCCGCCACCACCGCGGCGTCCGCCGCGCTCGCGCCGCAAGTGGGCACCCCGGCCTGGGAGGATGCGCTCAGCCAGAAGGTGGTGTTCCTCTCGAACGCGCACCAGCAGTCGGCGGAGCTCACGCTCAATCCCAAGGACCTCGGGCCGCTCCAGGTCGTGCTGCAAGTCGCCGACAACCATGCGCACGCGCTCTTCGTCTCGCAGCATCAGCAGGTGCGCGAGGCCGTGGAAGCCGCGCTGCCGAAGCTGCGCGAGCAGATGCAGCAAAACGGCATCGGCCTCGGCAGCGCGAGCGTGAGCGACGGCTTCTCGCGCCAGATGAACCAGCAGGCGCAGCAAGACAGCGGCAGCAGATCGGGCTCGGGCGGCTCGCGCGCGTCGCGTTCGGCTGGCGTGGCCGGCATCGGCCCGGCTGGTGGCGTGGACAGCCCCGCCAGCATCGCGGCCACGGCCACGCAGCGCACCGTGGGCCTGATCGACACGTTTGCCTGAGACCGGCGAGGCGTGTGATGTGACGCGCGCCGCACGGCGCGTGCGGACGCTCGCGGGCGTCCATGCGTCAGGGCCCGGAGGCGCGGCGGCATCGGCCGGCCGCGCCGCGCGCCACAAAACCGCGAGATAGCCGCAAATCCCCCGTCTATTCCTCCCATCGCCGCAGCCCAAAAGCCGGAACAATGCAGGCTGCCGGAATCAATACGAGCGCGCGGCATGGCGATCGGCCACGAAGCGCCGCGCGCGGCCCGGCCCAAACATCCGCACCATCCAGATTCACCCAGACTCACAACCGACATGGCGACCACGACCGCAACCCAGCAAGCCGCGCCCCAGGGCGCGCAACCCGGACCGCTGAAGCGCATCCTTCTCATCGTGCTCATCGCGATTCTTGCCGCGGGCGCGGCGGGCGGCGGCGTCTGGTTCTTCATGTCGCGCCACGCGGCCAGCGCCCCCGCCGCCGCGAGCGCGCCCCCGCCGCCGGCCGTGCCCGTCTACTACGCGCTCGAGCCGATGACCGTGAACCTGCAATCCGACGACGGCGAGACGCACTACCTGCGCATCGGCCTCACGCTCAAGCTCGACAGCCAGGCCACTCAGGAGGCGCTCGTCGCGCGCATGCCCGAGATCCGCAGCCGCGTGCTGCTCGCGCTCTCGAACAAGCACCCGTCCGATCTCGCGCCGCTCGACGGCAAGCGCGCGCTCGCGGGCGAGCTCGCCTCGATCATCGCCCAGCCCTCCGACCCGCGCGGCACGCCCGCCAAGGTCGAAGGCGTGCTGTTCACCGACTTCGTCGTGCAGTAAGCCCGGTATGAACACGCTCAACATGAACCCGCGCGTCCGCCCCGTGCGTGCATGCGCGGGCCGCGCGCAGCCAATCCGGAGCCTTGCATCATGAGCATGGGTCACGACGAGTTCATGTCGCAGGAGGAGGTCGACGCCCTCCTCAAAGGCGTCACCGGCGAAATCGAAACCGAAGCCGCGCAGACCGAAAAGCCGGGCGTGCGCCCGTACAACATCGCGACGCAAGAGCGCATCGTGCGCGGGCGCATGCCCGGGCTCGAAATCATCAACGAGCGTTTCGCGCGTCTCATGCGCGTGGGCATCTTCAACTTCATGCGCCGCACCGCCGAGATTTCCGTGGGCCCGGTGCGCGTGCAGAAGTACAGCGAGTTCACGCGCAACCTGCCGATCCCCACGAACCTGAACCTCGTGCACGTGAAGCCGCTGCGCGGCACGTCGCTCTTCGTGTTCGACCCGAACCTCGTGTTCTTCGTGGTGGATAACCTGTTCGGCGGCGACGGGCGCTTTCACACGCGCGTCGAAGGCCGCGATTTCACGCAGACCGAGCAGCGCATCATCAGCAAGCTGCTCAACCTCGTGTTCGATCACTACGCCACGGCGTGGAAGAGCGTGCGCCCGCTCACGTTCGAGTACGTGCGCTCGGAAATGCACACGCAGTTCGCCAACGTCGCCACGCCCAACGAGATCGTGATCGTCACGCAGTTCTCGATCGAGTTCGGCTCGACGGGCGGCACGCTGCACATCTGCATGCCCTACTCGATGATCGAGCCGATCCGCGACGTGCTCTCCTCGCCGCTGCAAGGCGAAGTGCTCGACGTGGACCGCCGCTGGGTGCGCGTGCTCTCGCAGCAGGTGCAGGCCGCCGAGGTGGAGCTCACCGCCGATCTCGCGCAGGTGCCGGTCACGTTCGAGCAGATCCTGAACATGAAGAAGGGCGACGTGCTGCCGATCAACATTCCCGAGCACATCGTCGCCAAGGTGGACGGCGTGCCGGTGATGGAATGCGGCTACGGAATTTTCAATGGTCAATACGCGTTGCGGGTCCAGAAGATGATCAGCGCAGCCGACACGATGAAGGAAGGTGGATATGAGTGACGTGAACGCCACGCAAGGCAGCGAGCCCGTGCTCGAACCGGGCCAGCAGGCCGCGCCCGGAACGCAGTCCGCGGCCGATGAGGCCATGGACGACTGGGCCGCCGCGCTCGCCGAGCAGAACGGCCACGAAAGCCATGAAGTGGCCGCGCAGCCCGCCGCCGTGTTCCAGCCGCTCTCGAAAGTGGACTCGGGCGCGACGCGCAACGACATCGACATGATCCTGGACATTCCCGTCCAGATGACCGTCGAGCTGGGCCGCACCAAGATCGCCATCCGCAACCTGCTGCAACTCGCGCAGGGCTCGGTGGTGGAGCTCGATGGCCTCGCGGGCGAGCCCATGGACGTGCTCGTGAACGGCTGTCTCATCGCCCAGGGCGAAGTGGTTGTGGTGAACGACAAGTTCGGCATTCGCCTGACCGACATCATCACGCCCTCCGAGCGCATCCGGAAGTTGAATCGATGAAACGCCTTGCCGCATCCGGCTTCGCGCGGGCCAGCGCATTCACGAGGGCATCCGCGTTCGCGAAAGCATTCGCATGGGCGCTTGCGTCCGCATGCGCGTGGCTCGCCGCCGCGCCTGCCCATGCCGCGCAGGTCGCCGACCTCCAGAGCGTCAACCAGGCCGTGAGCGACGCCGCGCGCCCGGCGTCGGGCGCATCGGCGGTCATCGCGGGCAGCGCGGTGCCGTCGCTGGGCTTCGGCGCGGTGCTGCAAACCGTGTTCGGCCTCGCGCTCGTGATTGGCGTGGTGTTCGGCTGCGCATGGCTCGCGCGGCGCCTGGGCCTGCAGCACGGCCCGAAAAGCGCGCTCGTGAAGACCGTGGGCGGCGCCTCGCTCGGCGGCAAGGAGCGCGTGGCCGTGGTCGAGATTGGTGACACCTGGCTGGTGCTAGGCGCCGCACCCGGCAACGTGCGCCTTCTGCACACGATGCCCGCGGGCGAGTCGCCCGCCGCTGCCGGCATCACTGCCGGCCCCGCCCTTCAAGGCAGCTTCGGACAGCGCTTTCGTGACGCGCTGAAACACGAGGCAAGCAAACGTTTCAAGCGTCACGACGGCGGAGCGCAGTAAATGCACGGCAGCACCCTTCCCGACGCGCCCGCGAGTGGCCACGCTCGCGCTTGCGCGCAAACCTCCTCGATCGTGAAAATCTCGCGCGCGGCCTTGCCGGTTGCGCTCGTGCTCGGCGCGGGCGCCGTGGCGCTCCTGCTGCCGCACCTCGCTCACGCACAGGCGGCACAGGCCGTGCAGCCGCAAGGCCTGCCCGCCTTCAACACGAGCCCGGGCCCCAACGGCGGCACCACGTATTCGCTGAGCGTGCAGACGATGCTGCTGCTCACGATGCTGTCGTTCCTGCCCGCGATGGTGCTGATGATGACGAGCTTCACGCGCATCATCATCGTGCTCTCGCTGCTGCGCCAGGCGCGCGGCACCACCACCACGCCGCCCAACCAGGTGCTCGTGGGCCTCGCGCTGTTCCTCACGATGTTCGTGATGTCGCCCGTGCTCGACAAGGCCTACAACGATGGCTACAAGCCGTTCGTGGCGGGCCAGATCTCGATGGACGATGCCGTGGCGCGCGGCGTCGCGCCGTTCAAGACCTTCATGCTGCGCCAGACCCGCGAGTCCGATCTCGCGCTGTTCGCGCGCATCTCGCACGCGGCGCCCATGCAGGGCCCCGAGGACGTGCCGCTCACGCTGCTCGTGCCGTCGTTCGTCACGAGTGAATTGAAGACGGGTTTCCAGATCGGCTTCACGGTCTTCATTCCGTTTCTCATCATCGACATGGTGGTGGCGAGCGTGCTCATGTCGATGGGTATGATGATGGTTTCGCCCGCAACCATCTCGCTGCCGTTCAAGCTCATGCTGTTCGTGCTCGTGGACGGCTGGCAACTGCTGATTGGCTCGCTCGCGCAGAGCTTCACCTGAGGAATTCGCGATGACGCCCGAAACCGTCATGACCCTGTCGCACGAGGCCATGTATGTGGCCTTGCTGCTGGCCGCGCCGCTGTTGCTCGTGTCGCTCGCGGTGGGTCTCGTGGTGAGCCTCTTTCAGGCGGCCACGCAAATCAACGAAAGCACGCTCTCGTTCATTCCCAAGCTCATCGCGATTGCGGTGACGCTCGTGATCGCCGGGCCGTGGATGCTCACCACGATGCTCGATTACATGCATCGCATGTTCGCGAGCATTCCGTCGCTCGCAGGCTGAGCGCTTTTTTGTATCCCGCGCTTTCGGCGCTCGCTCGATGTTCACCGTCACCTACGCGCAGCTCAATCTCTGGCTCACCGCGTTCCTCTGGCCGTTCACGCGCATTCTCGCGCTGGTGGCCGTGGCGCCCGTGGTGGGCCACCGCTCCGTGCCCATGCGCGTGAAGATCGGTCTCGCGGCGTTCATCACGTTGATCGTCGCGCCCACGCTCGAACCCATGCCGCAGGTCACGGTGTTTTCGGCCGAGGGCGTGTGGATTCTGGTCAATCAGTTTCTGATTGGCGCGGCGCTGGGGTTCACGATGCAGATCGTGTTCGCCGTGGTGACGGCGGCAGGCGATTTGATGGGGCTGGGAATGGGGCTCGGCTTTGCGTCGTTCTTCGACCCGCAGGCCAATACGTCCACGCCCGCGCTTTCGTCCTGGCTCAACATCATGGCGATGCTCGCGTTTCTCGTCTTCGACGGGCACTTGCAGATGATCGCCGCGCTCGTGGAGACGTTTCACAGCGTGCCGGTCTCGGCCAACGTGCTTTCGGGCCATGGCTACAGGCTGATCGTGGGCTGGGGCGCGACGGTGTTCAACGGCGGGCTGCTGCTTTCGCTGCCGGTGGTGGTGGCGTTGCTCATCACGAATATCTCGCTTGGCATCCTCAACCGCGCGGCGCCGCAGATCGGCATCTTTCAGATTGGGTTCGCGCTCACGATGCTGGTGGGCCTGCTGCTCATTCAACTGATGATGCCGAATCTGATTCCTTATTTCGCGCGCCTGTTCGATGGCGGAATCGAGCAGATGGGGCGCGTGGCGGTGGGGCTGCGGCCGGGAATATGAGGTTCCGGGGGCGTCCTCACCACGTTGTCAGTTGCCAGTATGTAGCGTTGATACGCTCGTAGTACGAAGGTGGAAGATTTACCAGATCTTCGCCGTCGCCACTTCGCTGAAACAAAAGATAACCATCGCCCCACATTATCTCCGGCACCGGCGTTCGAAATGTTTGCCGTGCAATCAGTGCGCCCAACTCCGCCTGCTTGAGCGCCATCACGATCTGCTCCACTGAGTATTGCTAGCGTTTCATCGCCAACCTCCCGTTCCTGGTGGGAAAATTGCTCCGAAACACTAACACTCATTTCTGCCCCAGGATTTCTGCAGCAGATCACTACCGGGAAATCGCCTCCCGGGGACCCGCGATCAGGGATTGATGTACTGGAATAGCGAAAGATTTTGCGTAGCCGCAAAACTCTTCTGCGAGGCCGTCAGCGCATTGGAAAGCTGCGTGTACTGCGTGATCGCCGCCGTCATATCGGTGGCCGTGAGGTCGTTCAGATTCGACGTCACCTGCAGCGAATTGGTCGACGTCACCGTTTGCAG
>JAITTX010000396.1 GCA_031286755.1 Paraburkholderia sp. | reverse complement strand
GCGGACGTGAACGGTGAAAAGCGCCGCGCGCCGATCTGCGAGATCGAACTCGAACTGAAGGACGGCGACGAAGCCGCGCTGCACACGCTCGCCGCGGCGCTGACGAAGGCGCTGCCGGGGCTCGCACCCGACGATATCAGCAAGGCCCAGCGAGGCTACAAGCTGCGCGAAGGCTGAGCACGACGCACGTCGGGCATCACGATTTGCGATTCGCGCGGGCAGCGCACCGCGCGCGTGGTCCCGCAAAACGACTGCTGTTAGTTGCAAGACGCAGCATCGCCCGGCATCAGTGCGCGCCCATCGCAAGCCGATCCGGATTGAATCGTCGCGCGATTCTTGCGACACTTGCCGCCCATGACCTCCACGAAACACACGCGCGCCGCGGCGCCGTTGCAAGCCTCGCTGTTCGACGACGATCCGCCCGAAGCGGCGCTGGCCATGCTCGACGAGACGTCCGTGCCCGAAGTCGACCCGCGCCAGATCACGATCTTCTCGCTCTTCGACGACGACGAATTCCCCGCACCCGCAACAACTTCCATGTCCGCTCATCCATCCGCAGCCGCCATGCCTTCCGACAAACCGCAATCGGGCACCGCGATCACGCGTCTCGAAGACCAGTTCGCCGCGCTGCCCCCAGCGTGGCGCGAACTGCTTGCGCCGTTTATCGCGAGCGACGCCTACGCGCCGCTGTGCCATTTCGTCGACGACGAGCGCGCCGCCGGCAAGACCGTCTATCCCGCCGACGTGTTCCGCGCGCTGCGCCTCACCTCGCCCGACGAAGTGAAGGTGGTGATCCTCGGCCAGGACCCATACCACGGCGATGACCGCGGCACGCCGCAGGCACACGGCCTCGCGTTTTCGGTGCCGCCCGCGGTGCGCACGCCGCCCTCGCTGCGCAACATCTTCAAGGAGATCGCGGCGAGCCTCGGCATCGCGGCGCCCGCTCACGGCTGCCTCGACGCGTGGGCGCGCCAGGGCGTGCTGCTGCTCAACACGGTGCTCACCGTCGAGCGCGCGAACGCCGCGAGCCACGCGAAGCGCGGTTGGGAGCGCTGCACCGACACGCTGATCCGCGAGATCGCAACACGTCACGAACATCTCGTGTTCATGCTCTGGGGCGCGCATGCGCAGAACAAGCGCGCGCTCCTCGGCACGGGTGAGCATTGCGTGCTGGAGGCGCCGCATCCGTCGCCGCTCTCCGCGCATCGCGGCTTTCTTGGCTGCGGACATTTCGTGCAGGCCAATGAATACCTGGCGGCGCATGGCCGCGCTCCGATCGACTGGCGCTTGCCGGAGACGGCCAAGGTGCTCGCCTGAGGCACTCAAACGCTGAAACGCGCAAGCGCGGAATGCACGCAATGCGCGCAACAAAAAATGCCACGAAGCCCGCGCTTCGTGGCGTTTTTGCTTTATCGCACGCGATACGGCGCAATGAAGCACCGCATCGTCATGGCTACACGGCAGTCGCGTAGGCTCAGGCCGCCGCGATCGCTTCACGCGCGCTCGCGAGCGCTGCGCTGGCCGCATCCGGCCCAAGGTTCAGGCCTTCGGCGTAGATGAAGCTCACGTCGGTCATGCCGAGGAAGCCGAGGAACGTCGTGAGGTACGGCGTCTGGCTGTCGTTCGGCGTGCCGTGATACTTGCCGCCGCGTGCCGAAACCACGATCACCTTCTTGCCCTTCACGAGACCTTCGGGGCCATTCGCGGTATAGCGGAACGTGATGCCAGCGCGTGCGATCCAGTCGAAGTACGTCTTCAGTTGCGAGGAGATGCCGAAGTTGTACATCGGCGCGCCAATCACGATCACGTCCGCGGCTTGCAGTTCGGCGATCAGCGCTTCGCTGCGTGCGGCGATGGCCTGCTGCTCCGGCGTGCGCTGCTCGGCCGGCGTGAAGAACGCGCCGAGCACGGCGTCGTCGAGGTGCGGCAGCGGCTCGGCTTGCAGGTTGCGCGTCACAACCTTCGCGCCCGGATTCGATTGTTGCAGCTTTTCCGTCAATTCGTTGACGAGCAGCGTCGACTGGGCGCCTTGCGAACGGGCGGCGGAATTGATTTGCAGGATGGTGGTCATGGTGGCTCCTTCGGGTCTCAGTTGCGCAACGTTGCGCGAGTGAAGGCATTGTGTTTTTTTGCGGGGCGCCGAAAAAGTAGGCCACCGATGACGGATTGTTGCAACGATAGAACAATCCCGAAAGCCACAAGGAAAAATCGAAAGCTCAAAAAAAGGGCGGCGAGGCCAGATCGCCCCGCCGCCGCTCTTGCCGCAAGCGGGCCGAATGCCCGCCACACGGGTAATCAGGCCGCCAGCCAGCGCTCGCGCAACGCGCGCGGCGCCGGGCGCTTGTCGGTCACGCTGAGCTTGTAGCGCGCGACCTCGGGCGCGTCGAGGGTCAGACGCGCGACGCGCAACTCGTCGCGGCGGAACGCATGGATTTCCACCTTGGCGCCCGGCTGGTAGCGCGCGAGCAGCGTGTCGAGATTCGCGCCGGTGACGCGCAAGCCGTCGAGCGCGATGAGCGTGTCGCCAGCCGAAAGCCCGGCTTTTTGCGCCGCGCCGCCCTCGTAGACGACCGCGAGCGTCGCCTCGGCGCCGCCGCGCAGACGCGCGCCCAGCGACGGCCTGGCGCCGCGCTCGGGTTCGCCTTCGAGATTCACGCCGAACGCCTCGAAGAGCGTGGCGAGCGGCAGGTCGCGGGTGCCGCGCACGGCGTCCGCGAACAGTTGGCCGAGTTCCACGCCCGTCGCTTCGACGATCAATGCCTCGACATCGTCCTCGCCCACACCCACCGGCTTGCCGCGATAAAAGTCGCGGCCATAGCGCTGCCACAAGAGGCGCATCACGTCGTCGAGCGACTTGCGGCCATTGGTTTCCGTGCGGATGGTCAGATCGAACGCGAGCGCGACGAGCGAGCCCTTGGTGTAGTAGCTCACGATCGCATTCGATGCGTTCTCGTCCTGACGGTAGTACTTGACCCATGCGTCGAACGAGCTTTCGGCCACGCTCTGCTTCAGGCGCCCCGCGCCGCGCAGCACGCCGCCAACGGTCTTGCCGAGCAGGCCGAAGTAATCATCGACGGAAATCAGGCCGCTGCGCACCAGCATCAGGTCGTCGTAGTAGGACGTGAAGCCCTCGAAGAGCCACAGGAGCGAGGTGTAGTCCTCGCGCGTGAGGTCGTACGGCGCGAACGCGGCGGGCTTGATGCGCTTGACGTTCCACGTATGGAAGTATTCGTGGCTGCACAGGCCCAGATAGGTCCGGTAGCTCTCGGACATCTCGGACTTGCCCTTCACGGGCAGATCGGTGCGGTTGCAGATGAGCGCCGTGGACGCGCGGTGCTCGAGCCCGCCATAGCCGTCGCTCACGGCCTGCGTCATGAACACGTAGCGCTCCATCGGCGCGCGCTTCGTGCGCGGCTCGAAGAGCGCGATTTGCGCCTCGCAGATTTTCTTCAGATCGGCTGTGAGGCGTTCGGTATCGAGCGCCACTACACGGCCCGCGATCACGATGTCGTGCGGCACGCCGTGCGCCTTGAAGCTCGCGAGCGTGAATTCGCCGAGCGTGACGGGGTGATCGATCAGCTCGTCGTAGCCCGAGGCCGTGTATTCGCCAAAGCCGTAGCGCTTGGTGCCGCGCGCCTCCGCGAGCGCGGTGCCGACGCGCCAATGGCGATACGCATGGCCGTCGGGGCGCTGGATGTCGACCACGTGCTGCGCGCCTTCATGGCCGAGCGCCGCGAGAAACACGCTCGTGCCGTTGAAGAAGCCGACCGTGTCGTCCAGATGCGCCGCCCGCACCGACATGTCCCACGCGTAGACCTCATAGCGCAGCGTGAGCGCGCCCTTCACGGGCGCGGCCTGCCACGTGTGCTTGTCGATCTTGCCGATGCGCACCTTGCGGCCCGCTTCGTTGCTGGCGCGCACCGTGACGATGTTGCGCGCGAACTCGCGCACCATGTAGCTGCCCGGGATCCAGACGGGCAGCATGAAGCGCTGGCCGTCCGGCGCGGGATCGACGACGGTGAGCGTCACTTCGAACAGATGCGCGGCGGGGTTCTTCGGGACGATGGTGTATCGGATCGGCTTCATCGGCGGGTTCGGTGGCGAGTTCGGTTAGCGATTGCAGCACGTGCCGGTGCAGCGGGCGCACGCGCGGCAACTGGCAGCATGCGAAAAAAATCGGCGGGCAAAAAAGGCACCGGCCGCAAAAGCGGCCGGCAGGTTCGGTCGGGGCTTCAGCGCGCGGCGCCCAGGGCGCTTTCGAGCCGGTCGGCGCTGACCGCGCCTGGCAGACGCGTTCCGTCCGCAAGGATCACAGTGGGCGTGCCGGTCACGTTCATCTTCGCGCCGAGCTTGAGATTGCTGTCGATGGCGGCGGTGTTGCAGGAGCCCGAGGCGGTAGGCGCCTTGCGCTCGACCATCCACGACTCCCATGCCTTCGCGCGGTCGCTCGAGCACCAGATCGACTTCGCCTTCGCCGTGGAGTCCTCGGACAGCACGGGGTACAGGAAGGTGTAGACCGTCACGTTGTCGATGGACTTGAGCGTGCTTTCGAGCTGGTGGCAGTACGGGCAGTTCGGATCGGAGAACACCGCCATCTGGCGCTTGCCGTTGCCCTTCACCACCTTCACCGCGTTCTCGAACGGCAGCTTCGCGAAGTCGACCTTGTTGAGTTCGGCAAGACGCGCTTCGGTGAGGTTGCGGTGCGCCTTGGTGTCGACGAGGTCGCCGGTCAGCACGTAATCGCCATTGGCGTCGCTGTAGATGATCTGGGTGCCCAGGTTCACCTCGTAGAGGCCGGCCATCGGCGCCTTGGTGATGCCCTTGATGTCGCTGCCGTCCACGCCGAGGCGCGATTGCAGCGCGGCTTTGATCTTGTCGGTGGTCTGGTCGGCCTGTGCCGAGCAGCCGAGCACCGAGGCGGCCGCCGCGATAACGATCGCGGCAATGCGGATACGCTTTTGCATGTGATGCTTTCCTGATTCTGGGAGGCTTCGCGCGGGGCGCGCACGAAGCGTTCCGGGTGAAATTCCGGCATGGCGGCGATGGATCGGGACCGCGGCCTTATCGTGGCCTATGCGCCTCGTCCATACGCCTGATCCGTGCATTGCCGGCGGCCAGATACCGTCCATTCTAAGCCGCCTGCAACTGAAGCAACGGAAATACCCGCTGCGCCGCCGCTCAGCCGAGCGCCGACGCCACCAGCCAGCGCTTGACGAGCGGCTGCGCCCCGACGAACGCCATGCCCGTATTGCGCAGCACGCGCGCGAGCGTGCCGGGCACCGAGAAGAGCCGCTGCAAACCGTCGGTGGCGATCACGAGCTTCTGGATGTCTTCGCGCCGGCCGCGCTCGTAGCGGCGCAGCAGCACGGTGTCGCCGAGATCGCGGAACGCTTCCTTTTGCGCGATCACGTCGACGAGCGCGGCCACGTCGCGCAGGCCCAGATTCACGCCCTGCCCCGCGAGCGGGTGGATGAGGTGCGCGGCGTCGCCAACCAGCGCGACACGCGGCGCGATCAGCCGGTCGACGGTCTGCAGCGCCAGCGGGAAGCCGCGCGCGGGCGTGACGCATTCGAGCGCGCCGTGCAGCTTCTGCGTCACGCGCTCGACTTCGGCGGCGAGCTGCTGGGGATCGAGCTTGAGCAACTCATCGGCATGGTCCGTTTGCGCCGACCAGACCAGCGAGACGTGCTGGTCCGGCAGCGGCAGCAGCGCCACGACCTCGCCGTCGCGGAACCATTGATAGGCACATTCGCCATGCGGACGTTCGGCGCGGAAGTTGGCGACCACGCCGGTCTGCCGGTAGTCGCGCCGCTCGACCTTCGCGCCGATCTGCGCGCGCACCCACGAATGCGCACCGTCGGCGCCCACGGCAAGATCGGCCTCGATCGTGCGGCCGTTCGCGAGACCGATCACGGCGGCGTCGGGCTTCACGTCGAGCGTCTGCGCGCGCGAGTCGATCCACGTGAGATTGGGCTGGAAATGCAGCGCAGCGTCGAGCGCGCGCTCCACCAGCGACGACTCGGCAATCCAGGCGAGCTGCGCCACCGACGCCTGATAGGCGGAAAAATGCAACTCCGCGGCGGCGTCGCCGAACACGCGCATGTCGCAGACGGGCGTGAGGCGCGCGGCATCGACCGCCTGCCAGACCCGCAGCCGCTCGAACAGCGCGTGCGAGCTGCGCGAGAAAGCGTAGACGCGCGCATCGAAAACGGCGCCGGCTGGCAGCGGCGCGCACGGCTGCGCGAGCAGCGCCACGCGCAGGCCGCTCTGCGTCAGCGCGAGCGCCGCCGCCTTGCCGACGAGCCCGCCGCCAATCACGGCAATGTCGAAGGTCTGGTTGGTCGAAGTCATCCGCGCATTATAGCTGTGGGGCTTTGTCTGACAGGGCCGGATGGGCAATGGATTGCCGCAGGGCAAGGGCACGCGTGGCACCGGCCACGGACGCCACGGTCTTTGGAAAACGCCAGGGGCGAACACTTCACACCTCTGCCCCAAGGGATATCGCCCTGTTCGATCCTTGTGCGGGCGCAAACTACTGGCTAGGCTTGACTGAGCTTATCCCTAGCATTGCCACGGAGAGAGACAAACCATGCTGACCCAAAAGACCAAGGACATCGTCAAGGCCACCGCCCCGGTTCTGGCCGATCACGGCTACGCCATCATCACGCACTTTTACAAGCGCCTGTTCGAAGCCCATCCCGAGCTGAAAAACGTGTTCAACATGGCGCACCAGGAACAGGGCCAGCAGCAGCAGGCGCTGGCCCGCGCGGTCTACGCGTACGCGGAGAACATCGAAGACCCGAGCAGCCTGATGGCCGTGCTGAAGAACATCGCCAACAAGCATGCGAGTCTCGGCGTGCGGCCCGAGCACTACCCCATCGTCGGGGAAAACCTGCTGGCCGCCATCAAGGACGTGCTGGGCGACGCCGCCACCGACGACATCATTTCCGCCTGGGCGCAGGCCTACGGGAACCTGGCCGACGTGCTGATGGGCATGGAAAGCGAGTTGTATGAAGGCTCCACCGGCCAGCTGGGCGGCTGGACCGGCTGGCGCAGCTTCGTCGTGCGCGAGAAGCGGCCCGAAAGCAGCGTGATCACCTCCTTCATTCTCGAACCCACCGACGGCAAGCCGGTCGTGAACTTCGAGCCCGGCCAGTACGTCAGTGTCGCCGTCGACGTGCCGGCGCTGGGCTTGCAGCAGATTCGCCAGTACAGCCTCTCGGACATGCCGAACGGCCACAGCTATCGCATCTCGGTGAAGCGCGAGAGCGGCGGAGCCAAGCCTCCGGGTTATGTCTCGTGCCTGCTTCACGATCACGTCAATGTCGGCGACGAGATCAAGCTGGCCGCGCCATACGGCAGCTTCCATATCGATGTGAATGCGAAAACGCCCATCGTGCTGATCAGCGGCGGCGTGGGACTGACGCCGATGATCAGCATGCTCAAACGCGCGATTCAGGATGCGCAGCGGCGCGTGGTGTTCGTGCACGGCGCGCGCAACAGCGGCGTGCACGCCATGCGCGACCGTCTGCGCGAAGCCGCGAAGACCTATGTCAACTTCAGCCTGGTCGTGTTCTACGACGACCCGCTGCCGCAGGACGTCGCGGGCCGCGATTTCGACCACGTGGGGCTCGTCGACGTCACGGCGATCAAGAGCGCGATCCTGCTGCCCGACGCCGATTACTACATCTGCGGGCCCATTCCGTTCATGCGGATGCAGCACGACGCGCTCAAGCAACTGGGCATTCGCGAAGCCAAGATCCACTACGAGGTGTTTGGTCCGGACCTCTTTGCCGAATAGTCGGAACGCCTTCGAGGGGCGCTTGGCGGCGCATGCAATCCGTCGTTGCCTCCCGCCCTCACAGCCCGCAGCCGGCGAGAACCGGCTGCGTCCTTGCCTACCGCCCCTTGCGCCCCGCCCCGCGCGATTCAACGCCCGCGAACGGGTTACAATTGCCACTTTTCGAGCACAAAATCCGTGCAAAATCGCCGGCCTCGCGGCCGGGCGCGTACGCTTTGACTCGTCCCCGAATTCACCTTGCGGCTGTCGCGTTCCGGCCATCGCCGGACAGCAAATGACACGACGATCAGCCGTAACCAACTGATTCAAAAAAGGTTTTCCATGAGCCTCCAATGCGGCATCGTCGGCTTGCCCAACGTCGGCAAGTCCACCCTGTTCAACGCGCTGACCAAAGCCGGCATCGCGGCCGAAAACTACCCGTTCTGCACCATTGAGCCGAACGTCGGCGTGGTCGAAGTGCCTGATCAGCGCCTGAAGGCGCTCGCCGAGATCGTCAAGCCCGAGCGGGTCTTGCCCGCCGTGGTCGAGTTCGTCGCCATCGCGGGTCTGGTCGCGGGCGCAAGCAAGGGCGAAGGCCTCGGCAACCAGTTCCTCGCGAACCTCCGCGATACGGATGCGATCACGCACGTCGTGCGCTGCTTCGAGGATGAAAACGTGATTCACGTCGCGGGCAAAATCGATCCGCTCGCTGACATCGAAGTCATCAACACAGAACTCGCGCTCGCCGACCTTGGCACCGTCGAGAAGGCGCTCACGCGCTACTCGAAGGCCGCCAGGTCGGGCAACGACAAGGAAGCCGCGAAGCTCGTGGCCGTGCTCGACAAGGTCCGCGCGCAACTCGATCAGGCGAAGCCCGTGCGCGCGCTCGACCTGAACGAAGACGAGCAGGCGCTCCTCAAGCCGTTCTGCCTGATCACCGCGAAGAAGACCATGTACGTCGCGAACGTGAAGGACGACGGCTTCGAGAACAACCCGTACCTGGAAACGGTGCGCAAGCACGCCGAGGCCGAAGGCTCGCCGGTGGTGGCCGTGTGCGCCGCGATCGAAGCCGAGATCGCCGACCTCGAAGACGAAGACAAGATCGCCTTCCTCGCCGACATGGGCATGGACGAGCCGGGCCTCGACCGCGTGATCCGCGCGGGCTTCAAGCTGCTCGGCCTGCAAACGTACTTCACGGCGGGCGTGAAAGAAGTGCGCGCATGGACGATCCATGTGGGCGACACGGCGCCGCAGGCGGCTGGCGTGATCCACACCGACTTCGAGCGCGGCTTCATCCGCGCGCAGACCATCGCCTTCAACGACTTCATCCAGTACAAGGGCGAAACCGGCGCGAAGGAAGCCGGCAAGATGCGCGCCGAAGGCAAGGAATATGTCGTGCACGACGGCGACGTGATGAACTTCCTGTTCAACGTTTAAGCGACGTTCAAGCACCACGCCCTTTTCCCAGTTTCCAAAGAACACTCTCATGGCCCAATACGTCTTCACCATGAACCGGGTCGGCAAGATCGTGCCGCCCAAGCGCCAGATTCTGAAGGACATCTCGCTGTCGTTCTTCCCGGGCGCGAAGATCGGTCTGCTCGGCCTGAACGGCTCGGGCAAGTCCACGCTCATCAAGATCATGGCCGGCGTCGACAAGGACATCGAAGGCGAAGCCACGCCGATGCCGAATCTGAACATCGGCTACCTGCCGCAGGAGCCGCAGCTCGATCCGGAAAAGAC
>JAITTX010000374.1 GCA_031286755.1 Paraburkholderia sp. | reverse complement strand
CGTAAGCGGATTGATGCTCCACGGAGCGCCATTGTAGGATTGCGTCCAACAAGCCAACAAGACGTCTTACAACATAGCCACCTCGCAAGCCGGCCACTCGCTCACTCCGATTCACTTTCGTTCATCTACAAGGTCAATCCCCATGCCGTTGAGCCGCACCGCAATCCCGGCCGATGTCGCGACACGCACGAAGGTCCGTTACGCCATCCTCGCGCTGATCTTCGTCATCACGACGCTCAACTACGCGGACCGCGCGACGCTCTCCGTCACCGGCTCCGCGATGCGCGCGGAGTTCGGCTTCGACGCCATCCGCATGGGCTATATCTTCTCGGCGTTCAGTTGGGCCTACGTGCTCTCGCAGGTGCCCGCGGGCTGGATCCTCGACCGCTTCGGCGCGCGCCGCGTCTACGCCGCCAGCATCTTCTTCTGGTCGCTCTTCACGCTGCTGCAAAGCGCGATTGGCGTGCTCGGCAGCGCGGCCGCCGCCGTCACCGCGCTGTTCGCGCTGCGCTTCGCGATGGGCGCGGCGGAGTCGCCCGCCTTCCCGGCCAACGCGAAAGTGGTGGCGAGCTGGTTCCCGACCCAGGAGCGCGGCACCGCGTCGGCCATCTTCAATTCGGCGCAGTACTTCGCGGCCGTGGTCTTCACGCCGCTCATGGCGTGGGTCACACACGCGTACGGCTGGCATCACGTGTATCTCATGATGGGCATCGGCGGCCTCGTGCTCGCGCTCGTGTGGCTGAAGGTCATGAAACATCCCGCCAGCCATCCGCAGGTG
Organism: Paraburkholderia sp.; assembly: GCA_031286755.1. Lineage (GTDB taxonomy): Bacteria > Pseudomonadota > Gammaproteobacteria > Burkholderiales > Burkholderiaceae > Paraburkholderia. The sequence continues at coordinate 6,236 of JAITTX010000374.1, read as the reverse complement.
AACCGCCAGGAGCTCGAATACATCGAGCAAGGCGGCGGCCTCGTGAACGGCCATCAGCCCAAAGCGCGCGGCGAGCGCACGGCCGGCGCAGGCTGGCATCGCGTACGCCAGTTGCTCACGAACCGCATGCTGGTGGGCGTCTATCTCGCGCAGTTCTGCATCAACGTGCTCACGTACTTTTTTCTCACGTGGTTTCCCATCTACCTCGTGCAGGCGCGCGGCATGACGATCCTGCATGCGGGTCTCGTGGCCTCGCTGCCCGCGATCTGCGGCTTTCTCGGCGGCGTGCTGGGCGGCGTGATCTCCGACGCGCTGATCCGCGGCGGCCTTTCGCTCACCGTGGCACGCAAGGTGCCGATCGTGGGCGGCATGGCGCTTTCGGCCTGCATCGTCGGCTGCAACTACGTGCACAGCGACTGGCTCGTGGTCGCGCTGATGTCGCTTGCGTTCTTCGGCAAGGGCGTGGGCGCGCTCGGCTGGGCCGTGGTGGCCGACACCGCGCCGAAGGAAGCCATCGGCCTCTCGGGCTCGATCTTCAACATGTTCGGCAACGCGGCGGGCATCGTCACGCCCATCGTGATCGGCTATCTCGTGGCGAAGACGGGCTCGTTCGACGGCGCGCTCGCGTTCGTGGGCGTCAATGCGCTGGTGACCGTGGTGAGCTATCTCGTGATCGTCAAGGAGATCAAGCGCGTCGAGCTGGTATGACGCCTTGCGCACCGTCCGCGGTTTGCTGCTACGCTGCCAGCCTGACGAACCCACCCAAAGGACAATCATGAGCAAGGAATACAAGCTGCACTGCTTCGCGCAATCCGGCAACTCGTACAAAGCCGCGCTGATGCTCGCCTGCTCCGGAGCCGACTGGGAGCCGGTGTTCGTCGACTTTTTCCACGGCCAAACGCGCGGCGTGGACTGGCGCGCAAGCACCAACGAAATGGGCGAGGTGCCGGTTCTCGAACATGCGGGCAACACGCTCACGCAATCGGGCGTCATTCTCGACTACCTCGCCGACCGGCTCGGGAAATTCGGCGCGCAAAGCGAGGACGAGAAGCGCGAGATCCTGCGCTGGATCCTGTTCGATAACCACAAGTTCACCAGCTATATCGCCACCTACCGCTATTTCCGCTGCTTCGCCACGCCGGCGCCCCACCCCGAAGTCCAGAAGTACCTGAAGGGCCGGGCCGAAGCCGCGTATTCGATTGTCGATGCCCACCTTGCGCGCAACGAATACATGGTCGGCGCGCGGCCCACCATCGCCGATCTTTCGCTCGCCGGATACGCGTTCTATCCGGCCGAGGAAACCAGTATCGACCTTGCGGCGGCTTACCCGAACATCGCCCGCTGGGCGCAGCGGATCGCGGACCTGCCGGGCTGGAAAGGGCCTTATGAATTGATGCCGGGCGAGCGCATCGCGCCGCGCAACGCTTAACTGCGGTTTAACGGCGCTTTAATCGCGGCTGATAGGCGGCATTCACGCTCCAGCGCAATCGGCGCTGCGCGCGTGGCCGCTCGGGGTCGGTGGTCGACCGGCTTACACCGATGCGGCTCGCGCGAGCAGCACCTCGCGGTCGCGCGCGTTTTGCGTGAGCGCGGCGGCGCGCTCGAATTCGGCGCGCGCCTCGTTCGCGCGGCCCAGCTTCGCGAGCAGATCGCCGCGCGTGGCGGGCAGCCACGGGTAGTGGCGCAAGGCGGGCTCCTCGCACAGCGCGTCGACGATCGCGAGCGCCGCTTGCGGCCCGTGCGCCATGCCCATCGCCACGGCGCGGTTGAGCTGCACCACCGGAGAAGGCGCGATGCGCAGCAGCGCGTCGTAGAGCCCGACGATGCGCACCCAGTCGGTTTGCGCCGTGTCCGGAGCGCGCGCATGGCACGCGGCGAGCGCGGCTTGCAGCGCGTAAGGCCCGAGCGCAGCGACGGCTTCCGGCGCTTCGGATTGCGCACCCGCTTGAACCACCGCCTTCTCCACCGCTTGCTCCACCTCCGGCCCCGCACACTGCTGCGCGCGCGCGAGCGCGGCCAGGCCGCGGCGGATCAGCAGCGCATCCCAGCGCGCGCGGTCCTGGTCGGCGAGCAGCACCGCGCGGCCTTGCCGGTCCACCCGCGCGGGCAGCCGCGACGCCTGCAACTCCAGCAGCGCGGCCAGCCCATGCGCCTCAGACTCGTCGGGCGCCAGCTCGGCCAGCATGCGGGCGAGGCGCAGCGCTTCCTCGCAGAGCGCGGGCCGCATCCAGTCCGCGCCCGAGGTTGCCGCGTAGCCCTCGTTGAAGATCAGGTAGATCACTTCGAGCACCGAAGCCAGCCGCGTCGCGCGCGCGGCCTGGTCCGGCACCTCGAACGGCACGCGCGCCTGGGCCAGCGTGCGCTTCGCGCGCACGATGCGCTGCGCCACAGTGGCCTCGGAAACCAGAAACGCGCGCGCGATCTCCGCCGTGGTCAGCCCGCCCAGCAGCCGCAACGTGAGCGCCACGCGCCCCTCGCGCGGCAGCACCGGATGACATGCCACGAACAGCAGCCGCAGCAGGTCGTCGCCGATCTCGTCTTCGCGCGCGGCGTCCAGCGCCTCGACGAAGTCGGGCGCGAAGTGCGCTTCGAGCGCTTCGAGGTCGGCGCCCAGCGCTTCGTGCGCGCGCGCATGCGAGGCGGCCCGCCGCAAGCGGTCGAGCGCGCGATGCTTCGCGGCGGTCATGAGCCATGCTCCCGGGTTGGCGGGGATGCCGCTCGCGGGCCAGCTGTCGAGCGCCGCGACGAGCGCATCCTGCGCGGCATCCTCGCCGAGTCCCACGTCGCCGAGCAGACGCGCGGCGTGGGCAATCACCCTGGCCGATTCGATGCGCCAGACCGCGGCAATCGCACGATGCGTCGCGGCCTGGCCGGCTTCCCCGTGATCTTCGTGATCCGCCTCGTGCATCACGAGCCGTGCGCCCCTTTCTCCACCGCCTCGGGCGACATGTACATCAGCTCCCAGATGTGGCCGTCGGGGTCTTCGAAACTGCGGCCGTACATGGCGTCGCCGCAATCCATCGGCGGGCGCTTCGAACTGCCGCCCGCCGCCAGCGCCTTTTCCACGACCGCATTGACTTCGTCGCGCGACTCGCACGAGAGGCACACGAGCACCTCGGTCTGCTCGCGCGCATCGACGAGCGTCTTGTCGGTGAAGCCGCGCATGAAGTCGGTGGTGAGCAGCATCGCGAAGATGTTCTCGCTGATCACCATGCAGGCGGCTTTGTCGTTAGTGAATTTCGGCTCGAACGTGAAGCCGACCTTGCCGAAGAAGTCCATCGAGCGCTTCAGGTCGCGCACGCCCAGATTGACGAAGATGTGCTTGTGCATGATCGTGTCCTTTAGAAAAATGATCCGGATTACCTGGTAATTGATTGGGTGGATTGCTTACCTGGTGTTGCGCTCGGCTTCGAGCTTGCGAAAGCGCTCGATGCCCTCGCACTGCGCGAAATCGTCGAGTTCGAAGAGTTGGCGCACTTCGATCTCGCCGTCTGCGTGCTTGCCGAATGGCGCCGGAAAGCGCCGCGCCCACTCGAGCGCTTCGTCGCGCGAGCGCACCTGGATCAGCGTGTAGCCGGCAATCAGCTCCTTCGTCTCGGCGAACGGGCCGTCCACGATGGCGGGCTTGCCGTTGGTGTAGCGCACCCGAAAGCCGCGCGCGCTCGGCTGCAAGCCCGAGGCGTCGAGCAGCACGCCAGCCCTGGCCAGTTCCTCGTGGTAGGTGGCCATCTCGGCGAACATCTCCGGGTCGTCGGGTGTCTCGCCGGATTCGCTCATTGCGTTGGCGCGCACCATGATCATGAATCGCATTGCTTGCTCCTGGCTATATGGAGTGAGGGAAGCGGCATCTTTTCGATGCGCTCATCCCTACGACGCGCGACGCTCACGCAAATCGACATCGCCTCACCCATTTTTTTTGCCACCCCAGGGAAACCACCTGGATTCATGCCGGCGCTCAAGCGCGCCTGGTTAGCGAAAGCACGGACCCGTCTCCCGCACCTCCACGCTCGCCCACTCCGCTGCCGGGCATTCGCGCGCGATGGCGAGCGCCTCTTCGCGCGTGGCGCAGTCGATCAGAAAAAAGCCGCCTATCATTTCTTTGGCCTCGACGAACGGGCCGTCGAGCACGCTCGCGCGCCCCTCGCGCACCTGCACGCGGGCGGCGTCCTTGTCGGAAACGAGCGATTGCGCGTCGAGCAGCACGCCGCGCGCGGCGAGGTCGTCGGCGAAACGCAGCATGCGCGCGTAGGGCGCCTCGCCTTCGGCTGGTGTGCGCGCGTCCCGCTGGCCGCGCGGCTCGGCAATGAGCAGCATGTATGCCATGAAGTGCCTGGTCCTGTGTCAGTGAACGATCGAGTGCCGGCGTCCATCGCCCGCAGCCGCGCACGGATGAAAGCCAGCGAAAGCATGGGAAGCATAGCCTACGAGGAAGACACGGCAAAAACAGGGCGCGATACCGTAGCCCGCGCCCCGCCAGATGCGTGCCCGCCCGCGAGCGGGATTTCCCCAGGCTGACACGGGCCGCTTTCCGACATTAAATAAATCAACTTGATTTATTTAGTCGCCAGCGAGCCGAACCGGGCTGCTGGCCCGACCGGAGGAAACGCGTGAGAAGTCCGCATGTCGGCCAAGGCAGCAACTCGGCCAATGTCCGCCGCTTCAACGAGCGCCTGCTGCTGCAGACGCTGCGGCGCGCCGGCGAAGCCTCGAAGGCGGATCTGGCGCGCCTCGCGAATCTCACCAGCACGGCGGTGGGCAGCATCATCACCGCGCTCACCGAAAGCGGCCTGATCGAGGTGAGCGGGCGGCGCCTGGACGGCGGGCGCGGCCAGCCCGCCTCGCTCTTGCGCCTCGCGCCGCGCGGCGCGTTCGCCATCGGCGTGCGGCTCGACCGGACCAACATCGAGACCGTGCTCGTGGACTTCGCGGGCCAGATGATTGGGCGCCGCTCGCACGACATGCTGTTGCCGCAGCCCGCGCTCGCCCAGGAAATCGTTCAGCAGGACATCCGCGAACTCTCAGGATTGCTTGATAAGGCCGAGCGCAGCCGCCTTGCCGGGATTGGCGTGGCGCAGCCGTACAACCTCGGCAGCTGGCTGCGCGAGCTGGGCCTGCCCGCCGAAGCGTTCCGCGTGTGGAGCGACATCGATTTCGCGGGCGAACTGAGCCGCGCGCTCGGGCTGCCGGTGTTCAGCGAAAACGACGGCAACGCCGCCGCCATCGCCGAGATCTTCTACGGCTGCGGGCGCCAGCGCGCCGACTTCCTCTATCTCTTCCTGGGCCCGGCCATTGGCGGCGGCATCGCCATCGGCGGCGACTGCGTGCGTGGCCTCACCGGCAACGCGGGCGACTTCGCCGTGATGCCGGTGCCGCCCGGCACCCTGCCCTCGGCGCACAAGCCGGCCGGCAAATGGGACATCCTGCTGTCGCGCGCTTCGCTCATCGCACTGCGCCGCCATTTGCAGTACCACGGCGAGAAAGTGGACAACCGCGCCGATATCGAAGCGTGCATCGCGCGCGGCCATCCGGCCGTGGACGAATGGCTCGACGACTGCATCGATGCGCTCGCGCCCGCGCTGCGCGCCGCGCTGTGCGTGCTCGACGTGCCCGCGGTGGTGCTCGACGCCGACGTGGACGCGGGCCTCATCGACACGCTCATGCAGCGCCTGCGCGCGGCCGTGGCGGCCACCGCGCCCGAGGCGCGCGGCACGCCCGCGCTGGTGCGCGGCACCTTCGGCCCCGACGCGGGCGCACTCGGCGCCGCCACGCTGCCGATGTTCTTCAACTTTTCGCCGCGCGCGGGCATCCTGATGGGCGCCGGCGCGCAAACTCACGCACAAGCGCAGGAGGAGAGCCATGCCGCGCTCTGAACCGACGCCCCCGCTGCTGGAAATGCGGGGCATCAGCAAGACGTTTCCCGGCGTGCGCGCGCTCGACAAAGTGCGCCTCTCGGTCTGGCCCGGCGAGGTGCATTCGCTGATGGGCGAGAACGGCGCGGGCAAGTCCACGCTCATGAAGATCCTCTCGGGCGCCTATCAGGCCGATCCCGGCGGCGAGATCCTGCTGGACGGCAAAACGGTCGTGATCGACGGCCCGCTCGCCGCGCGCGAGCTGGGTGTGGCCGTGATCTACCAGGAGCTGAGTCTCGCGCCGAATCTATCGGTGGCCGAGAACATTCACGCCGGGCGCGAACTGCGCCGGGGCGGCGGCCGCTTCGGCATGGTCGACCGCGCCGC
>JAITTX010000176.1 GCA_031286755.1 Paraburkholderia sp. | reverse complement strand
CTTTCCACCTTCTCTTCGTTCGCGATGGCTTGCGTGAGCAGCGCGTCGCGCGCGCGGTTGCGCAGCTCGTGCACGGTGTCCTCGTCGAACGCCTCGATTTCCAGCATTTCGTTGAGCGGCACGTAGGCGATCTCTTCGAGGCTCGTGAAGCCTTCGTCGATCAGGATGTCGGCGACTTCCTCGTCCACATCGAGACGCGCCATGAACAGGTCGCGCAGCACTGTGCGCTCCTGGTTCTGCTTCTGCGCGGATTCGTCCGGCGTCATGATGTTGATTTGCCAGCCGGTAAGCTCGCTGGCAAGACGCACGTTCTGGCCGCTGCGGCCAATGGCGACCGCAAGCTCGCTCTCGTCGACCACGACGTCCATCGAGTGCTTTTCTTCGTCGACGACGATCGACTGCACGGCAGCCGGCGCGAGCGCGCCGATCACGAACTGGGCGGGATCTTCCGACCATAGCACGATGTCGACGTTTTCGCCACCGAGCTCGTTGCGCACGGCCTGCACGCGCGAGCCGCGGATCCCGACGCAGGTGCCGATCGGGTCGATGCGCTTGTCGTAAGCCACCACGCCGATCTTGGCGCGCACGCCAGGGTCGCGCGCCGCCGCCTTGATCTCGAGAAGGCCTTGCTCGATTTCCGGCACTTCCATCTCGAACAGCTTCATCAGGAACTCGGGCGCGGTGCGCGAGAGCTCGATCTGCGGGCCGCGCGCGGTGCGGTCGATCTTGCCGATCCAGGCGCGCACGCGGTCGCCCACGCGCAGGTTTTCCTTCGGAATCAGCTGATCGCGGCGCAGAAGCGCTTCGACACGGCCCGATTCGACGATGAAATTACCCTTGTCCATGCGCTTGACCGTACCGGTCATGATGCTTTCGCCGCGCTCGAGGAAGTCATTCAGGATCTGCTCGCGCTCGGCGTCGCGCACCTTCTGCAGGATGACCTGCTTGGCGGCCTGCGCGCCAATGCGGCCGAACTCGACCGAGGGCACGGGCTGCTCGATGAACTCGTCGATTTGCGCTTCCGGATTCTGCTCGCGCGCCTCGAACAGCAGGATCTCCTGATCCGGCTCCTGCAGGCCCGCCTCGTCCGGCACAACACGCCAGCGGCGATATGTTTCGTGCTCGCCGCTTTCGCGGTCGATATGCACGCGGATATCCGCATCCTCGTCGAAGAGCTTCTTGGAGGCTGACGCAAGCGCCGCTTCAAGGGCGGCAAACACCACGTCCTTGTCGACATTCTTCTCGCGTGCCAGCGCATCCACCAGCATCAACACTTCGCGACTCATTGTTTGCGGCTCCTAAAATCAACTTTGGGGATAAGACGTGCCTTGTCGATGTCCGCGAGCGTGAAATCGAGCATCGCGGGACCCGTCTTCCCTTCGAATTCCAGACCGATGGTCTCGCCTTCCGGGGCATGCACGATGCCGCGGTACGATTTCCGTCCGTCCAATGGCTTTTTCAACGTGATGACCGCCTCGCAGCCCGCGAAGCGTTCGAAGTCCGCCAGTTTCTTCAGCGGACGGTCGAGGCCGGGCGACGAGACTTCGAGGCGCTCGTAGTCGATGTTCTCGACCGTCAGAACGTGCTGCAGCTGACGCGTGACCTTTTCGCAGTCCTCGATCGCGATACCCGCGGGCTGATCGATATAGATGGTCAGCATGCCGCGCCCGGTGCGCTCGAGGTCGACCAGCTCGTAACCGAGCCCGGTGACCGTGGTTTCAATCAGTTCCGTCAGTTGCACAATGCCCACTCCAGATATTCGCGCAGCGAGCCGGCAACTTCCAGTGATTCGGGATTCGCGGGCCGCGCGCCAGGTGAGCGCGCGCGCTTCCACCCTTCTGCACCTACTTGCACCCTGCCCCACGATGACGAACATCCGTGGCCAGCTCCGGCGCCGACGATGCGTTTTTCTGCTTTTGCATCAATCGGCCGGACCAAAAAAAAATGGGCGAAACGCCCATCTTCTCACTTAGCCAGGTGGTCGCACCTGGGGCGCAAATAAAAGCCGCACGCCCAGCGACTCCGAGATTGTAGCCTTTTTTCGGCTTTAGCGCAAACTGGCGGCGGGGCTCAGCCCCAGCGCCGGAGCGCAATACCGGCTTCGCGCGGCGCGCTCATATACGCCCATGCCGCACGTTCCGCGCATTTCCATGCTGCATTCCGGCGCAAGCCCAATTCATTGCGCCCGAATGCATCGAACGGCATCCAGCGCCGGCTCAGTGTCCGCGCGTACGGTTGCGCGGCGCGCCGCGCTGGCCGCCGGTGCGGTTGCCGCCCGGCGCGCGGTTGCCGTTCGCGTTGGTGTTGGCGTTGTTGCCCGGGCCGCGGCGATTGCCGCCATTGCCAGCATTGCCGCCCGCATTGCCGCCGGCACGCTTGCCCGCGCTGGGTGCGCGGTTGCCGTCGACATCACGCGCCCCGCTGCGGGGGTTGCCGCGATTGCCACGATTGCCGCCCGCGCCGCCACCAAAACCTCCGCTGCCGAAGTTACCCAGCGCGCTGCCGAATCCGCCCTGCGCCGCACCGCGCCGGCCCTGCCCTTGCCCCTGGCGGGGCTGGCGCGGCTGGCTCATCGCCCCGTGCGAACTCAGCACCGGATCGCGGTTGATGAAGCCCATCGAGGTCTGCATCGGATCGGGCTGACGGCGCTCCAGATCCTTGCCGCGGCCGCCCTTCTCCTCGGTCGGCGCCTTCAGGCCGACCGCCGCCATCAGGCTGCGCACCTGGTTGTCCTCGAGCTCCTCCCAGCGGCCGCGCTTGAGACCCTTGGGCAGCGCGATCGGGCCGTGACGCGTGCGGATCAGGCGGCTCACCATCAGGCCGACGGCCTCGAACATGCGGCGCACTTCGCGGTTGCGGCCCTCGGCCAGCGCGACGTGATACCAGTGATTCGTGCCCTCGCCGCCGCCATCGCGAATGCGCAGGAAGTTCGCCGGGCCGTCGTCGAGCTCGATGCCCTTGAGCAGCTTCTGGCGATTGCCTTCGGTGAGCTCGCCCACCACGCGCACCGCGTACTCGCGCTCCACGCTGTAGCGCGGATGCATGAAGCGGTTCGCGAGATCGCCGGAGGTCGTGAGCATCAGCAGACCTTCAGTGTTGAAGTCGAGACGGCCCACGGCCAGCCACTTCGCCGTCTTCATCGTCGGCAGGCGATCGAAGACCGACGGGCGACCTTCCGGATCGGCGTGGCTCACGATTTCGCCCGTGGGCTTGTGATACAGCAGCACGCGCGGCGGCTTGTTCGGCAGCTTGCGCTTGATCGGCTTGCCGTTGATGCGGACCTGGTCGGTCGGCAGAATGCGCTGGCCGATGTGCGCGGGCTCGCCGTTCACCGAGACGCGCCCCGCGATGATCAGCTCTTCCATGTCGCGGCGCGAACCCATGCCGGCGTCCGCCAGCACCTTGTGCAGCTTCGGTGCGTCGTCGTCCGGGCTCAGTACGCGCTTGTTGGCTTGCTGGGCGCGGCCGCGGCGCAGCATCGGCGCATGCACGCCACTGCCCGCGCCGTTATCGGCGTCGAAGGCCGGGGACGTCACGTACAGGAACAGATCGTCCTGCGCGCCCTCGCTCGCGGCGGCCGCGGGTGTTTCGGCGCGGCCCTTGCCACCCTTGGCGCCCTTGCCGCCCGCGCCACCTTTGCCGCCCTGCTTGCCCGCCTGCGCGGACTTTTGCTGGCCAGCGCCAGCGGCATCGCGGCGGCCCTTCTTCGCGCCTGCGTCCTTGCGCGGCATACGCACCTGAGCGACGACCACGCCGTCCGGCGGCGCCTCCGTCACCACCGGCGCCGCGGCGTCCGGCGCGGACTCCGCCGCACCTTCGCCGGCCCTGGCCTTCGCGCCCGCGCGGCGGCGCGCGATCAGGCTGCGCGGACCACGGCGCAGACCGCGGCGGGGACGATCCTCGCCCCCAGCTTCGCCCGCCGGCTGGCCAGCGACGTCGCCGTGGTCGGCGCGCGTGTCGTCGTCGCGCGCGGAAGACGCGCGACGCGCGGATTCGGACGCGTCGGTCGAATCGGTGTCGTGGATATCAGTCAAAACAACCTCGAGATGTCAGGTTGCGCGCCCGCTCGCAATAACTTGCGGAGGGCGCGTCAAAAGTGTTTGTTGCGTCAGACGCCGCGTGGAGCGGCTTCGTCGTCCGTTGTCGGGACGGGGTCGTCCTGCGCCGCGTCGCTGCGGCCCGGATGTTCTTCTTCGGGCGCGCCGGCCGGGTGGCGGGCGGGCTCCGTTTCCTGCGCGTCGACGCGGGACTCGTCGTGACGGTCCACGTGCGCCGTATCCTGTGCGTTTGCGACGGCCATGTCCGCTGTGGACGCAGGCGCGTCCTGCCCGGCATCCGCGTCGCTCGCCACCGGCGCTTCGGCGCCTTCCGGCAGGCCGGCGGCAACCAGTTGCGCCACCTCGCTGTCCGGGAATTCGATCGCGTGCTGAGCCAGCAACTGCTCGCCCAGCTGGTTCGATGGATCGTCGAGCGGCGGCAATTCCTCGAGCGACCTCAAGCCGAGGTCGTCCAGAAACTGGCGCGTCGTTGCGTAAAGCGCCGGACGGCCCGGCACGTCCCGGTGGCCGATCACCTCGATCCAGTTGCGGTCCTCGAGCTGCTTGACGACCTGCGTGTTGACCGTCACCCCGCGAATCTCTTCGATATCGCCGCGCGTGACCGGCTGCCGGTACGCGATGATCGCGAGCGTTTCGAGCACGGCGCGCGAATAGCGCGGCGGCTTCTCGGGATGCAGGCGGTCGAGATAGGTGCGCATGGCCGGCTTGCTCTGAAAGCGCCAGCCGGACGCGAGGCCCACCAGTTCCACACCGCGCCCGGACCATTCGCTGCGCAGGTCTTCGAGCAGGTTACGGACGGTGTCGGCCGAAATGTCGTCGGCAAACAGTTTGCGCAGATCGCCGATCTTGAGCGGCTCCTGCGTGCAGATCAATGCAGTCTCGAGGACGATTTTCGCCTCTTGGGTATTCATGCAGCCAGGTCAGACCCTAAGTAAGGTAAATCAGGTTCATGGAACCGGATCAGACAGACGAAAGACGATATGGAACTGGAGACGCGCTCGCCCGATTCTGATCGGTCATATTGATGGGAGCACGCACCGGGGGGCCGTTATACAACCTGTGCACAGGCAAAGTGCCAGACCCAGCCGGACGGAGCAGCGAAATTCCCGCAGGGAATCGCGTGACTGAACGCCATCTTACGCAAAAACGCCGGGGGCGTAAAGACGGCGTCCCGCTTGCTTTCATCTGTCTGAAGCCGTGTCGAATCCGACCCGAATCTATCTCAAGCGCTGCTGATGCGCCCCGCATGACATGGGCCGCGCCACATCGTCCCGCGCGCGCCGCCCAGCCCCCTCAGCCCGCTCAGCGGCTCGCCAGGTAACGCGACAGGCGCTCGACACCGGCGTCGAGACGCACCGGATCGCACGCGTAGCACCAGCGCACGAAGCCCTCGCCCTGCGGGCCGAATGCGCTGCCCGGCGCGAGCCCGAGGCCCGCCTCGCGCACCAGCGCCTTGCACAGGTCGAGGCTCTGTTGCGCGCCTTCGAGCCTGAAAAACAGGTACATCGCGCCGTGCGGCACTTTCACGTCGACGCCCGGCAATTTCGCGAGCGCCGCCGCGAGATGGTCGCGCGAGACACGCAGATCGGCGACGAGCGCACGCGTGGACGCTTCGCCCTGTTCGAGCGCCACCACACCCGCCTGCTGCACGAACGATGGCGCGCACGACGTGTTGTACTCCACCAGCTTGCCGAGATCGTCCATCAGCACGCGCGGCGCGACGATCCAGCCCAGCCGCCAGCCCGTCATGAGCCAGGCTTTCGAGAATGAATTGACGCAAATCAATCGCTCTTCGCGCGACGCCAGATCGAGGAACGACGGCGCCGTGCGCTCGCCGGCCTCGCCGTAATAGAGCCGCTCGTAGACCTCGTCGGCGACGATCCAGATGCCGTGGCAGCGGCAATGCTCCAGTACGGCACGCTGCTCGTCGCGCGACATCACCCAGCCAGTCGGGTTGTTGGGTGAATTGATCATGAGCATCTTCGTGTCGGGCGTAAGCGCCTTCAGAAGCCCCTCGAGATCGAGCGTCCAGCCCCGCTCGCCGTAGCCGAGCGCGACCGTCTCGACCGTCGCCCCGAGAATCTTCGGAATCTCGACGAGATTCGGCCAAAGCGGCGTCACCGCGACCACACGGTCGCCCGCGCCCACCACGAGTTGCGCGGCAAGCATCAGCGCATTCACGCCGGCGCTCGTCACCGCAATGTTTTCCATCGGCGTCGCGCCGTGCAGCTCGCTCACGTAGCGGGCAAGCGCCTCGCGCAGCGACGCGATGCCGAGATTGTGCGTGTAGAAGGTTTCGCCGCGTGCGAGCGCGGCGGCGGCGGCCTCGCGGATGAACGCCGGCGTCACGCGATCGGACTCGCCGAACCAGAACGGCAGGACATCGGCGACACCGAAGCCCGCATTCGCCACCTCGCGGATCTGCGACGAGCGCAGCGCCCTCACCGCGTCTCGCGCCGCGGCTGGGGCAGCGGCGCCCGCTCCGGCAACCGGAGTGGCCGCGCCGTTGAGCGAAAGGGTGGCGGACGAAGACAGGTCGAGATCGCGCATCGAAGCTTCCAGTAGGGTCAAGTTCGGGGTCAAGTTCGGCAAAGAATTCGCGTTTGCGAAAAGTCAACACAGTGTAGCGTGCACGGCCGCGCGGTGAAGGCAGCCCAACAGCGCTTACGCGCGGCGCGTTTCACGCCTGCTTCACGCCTGCAACGCGCCGCGCCTCTCTTCGGGACCGGCGTCCAGTTCGCGGATCAGCGTCCACACGGCCTCGGCGGCCGGCGACAGCGAACGGTCGCGCCGGCGCACGAGCTCGACGGTGCGCTCGGCGCGCGGCACGAGCGCGCGCGCGAGCAATGACGAGCCCGCCGGCACCGGTAGCGCGAAGCGCGGCAGCACGCTCACCCCCACCCCGGCCTCGACGAGACCGAATGCCGTCGCCGGATGCCCCAGCTCCTGCACGACGCGCGCGCTCACGCCCTGCTCCCTGAGCACCGCATCGATCAGCGGACGGCTGCCCGAGGCCTGGTCGAGCAGCACGAGCGCCTCGCCATCGAGCGCCTGCCACGCAACCTGCTCCTCACGCGCGAGCGCATGGTCGCCACGCACGACCACGCAAAACGAATCGGTGGTCAGCAGCTCGGTTTCGAGATCCTCCGCCGCAATCGGCCCGATGACGACCCCGAAATCCACCTCGCCCGAGCGTACCTTGCGCAGCACGTCGCTCTGCACATCGTCGCGCAGGCCGAGCGTCACATACGGGAACCGCTGCCCGCACGCGGCCACTACCTCGGGCATCAGGCGGCACGCGACGGTCGGGCTCGCCGCCACGACCACGCGCCCGCGCCGCTGCTCGCCAATCTCGCGGATCTCGCGCAGCGCGTCGTCCAGATCGCCGATCAGACGTGGGATGCTCGCGATCAGATTGGCGCCGACATCGGTCAGTTGGACCTCACGCGTGGTGCGGTCGACGAGCTTCACGCCCATCTCCACTTCGAGCTCGCGCACACACCGGCTCACGGCGGACTGCGTGAGCCCGATTTCATCGCCCGCCCGGCTGAAGCTCTGCAACCGCGCCACTTCGATGAACACCCGCAGCTGCCGCAAGGTCACATTCATCCACATACCTCATGAATTCTTCCATTTCATGCAATTTTATGACAAAAAGTGACCACGTTATAGCGGCAAAAGTCCAGCCCCAAACGCCCGCAGCTGTCATGCCGCAATGCAGCAATACAGCGCAAACGCACGACGGGCGGGCCTTCGTGCACAAGATTGGTGATTGTCCCGATTTCCCCGCGATGCGTTTTCGAGTCTCATACGGCCCTGGCAAGCACCCGCGCAGGCTTGACGCCACGCGGCTTCGAGACGAAAGCGCGCGAGCTGGCACGCTTCTCGCATTAAGGCACGTACAGGATCGCAGGACGGTCCGCGGCTTTTCGAGATTGGCCCGTCCAAACCGATTCCGCCTGGTACTCCGCCAGCCGGCCGGAAGTACATGAAGAGTGCGCAGCGCGGGGCAGCGCACCGGAGATAGCTTCGCTGAGGTGAAACATGATGCTGTTCGACGATTTGAGAGACAACGAATGGGCGCTGGTCGAGGCGTTGTTCTGTGCGGAGCCCGCACGGAGCGAACGGCGCGGGCGGCCTCGCGTCGAAGCGCGTGCCGTGGTCAACGCAGTGCTTTGGGTGCTTTCGACGGGTGAAGGCTGGTCCAAGCTGCCGGGCCGCTACCCCTCGCCGCCCACCTGCCGCCGCCGCTTCGACGAGTGGCAAGCCGACGGCACGCTCGCCGAAATCGTGAAGCGCCTGGGCACGAGCGGCCGCGAAATTTCGCTGCGCGGGCGCATCGGCGCAACGGCCACGAAGCCGCCGGCGCCGCCGAGCCGCGACCGTCTGCGCGGTGCGTTCTGGACCAATCCGGAGTCGTGGCGCGCGCCCGTCAAGATGGCCTGAGCACCTTCGATACGCGGTCTGGATTTTTAGTTTTCTTTCGCATTTCCCCACCGGGCGCCGCCAGCGCCCGGCATCCTGCCTCCGCGGCACATGCCGCGCGACATCCTGAGCTGGCGCGGTTTGCCGGCCACCCTCACCCGCCCTCGCGCGGCGCACCGAAACCGGTGTGTACGAAACATCTATTTACCAATATTTACAGCGTGCTTTCGCAAGGGACATTAGCTTAGAGGCATGTCTACAAACGTCAACTACCCGTATTGACGGGAGGCTGCCATGAAATCCATGACTCTGCACAACCGGGGCTTCATGGTTTCGCTCTCCGCCCTTGCACTCGTTGCGCTTCTGTCACTTTCGGTCCCGCTCGCGTCCTTGCTGACGCCAGACGCCACGGCTCAGCCCCCGCGCGCCGGCACTCCGCATTTGTCGATGGCGCGCACGGGCGCGCATGCGTGGGGACTCGCCGAAAACCATCGCGCCGATGGCGCCGGGCAACCCGTGCCGCGTGGCAACCTGCGCGGCGACATCGTCGATAACGCGCGCCGCAGCGCGGCGCCGCGCCAGGATCGGCCAGACACGCCGCGCCGTCACTAGCCGCACAGCCGGGAAATGCCGGGAAGCTGGAAAGGGTTGCGCGGCAACCCGCGCACAATCCATGTCGCCGTGAAGATGATGGGAACCACCGCGCCCGAAGCCGGTCTACCCTTAGCCATCAAGCACAGCGTGGCAGCAGTAATTCCGGTAAGCCCGTATCTTTCGATACGGGCTTTTTTTTGGCGCTGCTATAACCCGGATTGACCGGCTTCGTCGGAAGACTGCGCGACGGCATCGGCAACATAGTCGGCCATGCGCTGCTCAGTCCAGGTAAGGGAGCGTTCGTCACGGTCGAGACGGGTGAATTCGGCGCGTCCACGGTCGGTCAGCACGGCGATATCGACCGGCGCATGAAAGCCGGGGGCGGGAGCAACAGTGCGCTGCCTGACGGTGTCCATGAGCCCCAGGTCACGCAGGTATTGAAAGACTTCCGGGCGCCGCGCCCACGGGACCTGCCGATATTGCACCCGCCGCAACGCTTCGAGTACTGCTTCGTTGGAATACGTGGTCATCTCACTTCTTTCTTAAAATGCAGTCCTGCGGCCATCCCGCCTGCTGCGGCGCAATGCTGGCGAGGGCTGCAACGGCTGCGAGATGCGCGGCCAGGCGCCCTGCCGTTTCCCAGCGCCGTGGCAAAGGACTGCAGGTTATTCGGGGCCCCGAGAGCGTGCAGCGCGCCTGCGCCTGACACGCATCATCCCGAAAACAATACGTTACCTCATTCAAATTGATTCTATTCGGATTATTTGCGCTATTTTTTGCGCTGTTCATCCTGTGGCGTAGCGCCCGTCGGCCCGTCGCGGTCACTGCCGTCATCCTTTTCTGGCTGCTCGGATCGGGGTGGCTGGCCCAGCCGCTGGTCGATCTCGCCCAGCCTCCGACCTATCGTACTCCCTATGATCCAGCGACGACGCCCACTGCCGCGTTCGGACCACGCACGGCGATCGTCATGCTCGGCGGAGGCACGAAGAAACGCGCCGATGGCACGCTCGTACCCCAGCACGACGTGTACGCACGCATCGCGCTGACGGCCGCGCTGCAGGCACGCTGCCTCGCCGCCGGCGGCGTGTGCAAGGTGATCGTGCGCGGCGGCAACCCGCAGCATCACGCCGCCAGCGAAGCCGATACCTATGCCCCATGGCTATTGCGCGCGGGTGTCGCGAAAAGCGACCTCGTGCTGGAAAACCGCAGCCTCACGACCTGGGAGAACGCGCGCAACGTTGCCCCCATCGTGCACGCCCAACGCGCGGATACGCTCTTCGTCGTAACCTCGGCGTATCACATGCCGCGCGCAATGCTGGACTTTCACCGCTTCCGGATGAATCCGGTGCCGGCCGTGTCCGGCGTGCGCCATGTGCGCACGGGCATCTGGCCGCGCCGCGCCAATCTGCGCGATACGGAAACGGCGTTGCACGAATTGATTGGGATTGCGCAGTTTTATGTGTATCGCATGCTCGGCTGGTTCTAGCCCGCGTGACTGACGAACAGGCGATGACCCGATACGCGCCAACTGGCGCAAGGATATGTAAATATATGTAACAGGCACGCGCATGCCTTACGCGATGTCATCTGGAACGAGTATTTGATCGTTAGAATGGCATGCCAATCCTGCTTGGGCAGGCACCGGCTGGGTCCATAAACCACTCCTTCGGAGGTAGTCATGAAAAAAGTGTCCCTCGCAGTCCTGATTTCGCTTTCCGCCCTGACGGGCGCTGCCTACGCGCAAACGGAAAATGGCATCACGATGAGCACCGACCCGGCCAAGGTCAGCGAGGTCGAGCAGCGCGCGCAGGATCTGCAGGCGCGCCAGCAGGCCGCCGCCCAGGCAGCAGCCGAGGCGCCTCCCGCAAAGCATCATAAGAAAAGCAGCAAGCATCACAAGGCGCCGGCCAAGGCTGCCGAGTAACGCACGCGCATCGGCCTTCGCCGAGCCTGCGAAACGTTGCGGCGCCGTATTGCGCAGCTACAACTGCACTGCGCCATGCCGAACAAGCCGATGCCGGTCCCCGGCGTCGGCTTTTTTCTTGCCTGAACCTGGCGCTGAAGCACCCGCGCGCCTGCAAGTCGCTTCGCGCGGGGTATGCTAAAGTCGCGCACCCCGGATTTCACCACCTGTTTGTGCGCGACTCGCGCGGAGAAATATCCATGAGCAACATCCAGCTCGACATCGAATGGACCGAAGCGGCATCCCGCAAGATCGAAAAGCTGATGCCGCGCGGCAAAGGCGGCGACGCCTTTCTCGCGCTGCCCCCCATCGAATGCCTGCCGATGGAAGGCGATGTGCTGTTTCTCGGACCAGAGGGCAAGCAGCAGCCGTTCATCGTCGCCGAGCGTCAGTATCACCATGAGGGCGACGCCGACTGGACCATCATCCTGATCCTCGACGTGCCCAGCACGGCGCACTAATCGCTGCTCATCGAATGAGAACCGCGCGGCACCTGGGCAGTGCCGCCGCGGCATCCGGCCAACGCACATCGCATTCGCCGCGAAACACCAGCCGCCCTTTTCTCACGGCCGTCTTGCGCGCCCTGCCACTCCGGCAAGCATAATTTGCCGATACTCCGTACACTGGACGGTAAAGCGTACTACCCAGGCCGCCATTGCCCCGGTAACCGCGCTGCGTCGCCTGCCGTCCGTGCGTGTGCCCGTCCTGTCGCGCGCGAGCGCAGTCAAATCGGCTTTTCCCGGACCGGCTGCAACCGGCCGCTGAATTCAATCAAGCGCCGCGAGGTGCGCCCCAGCGCCATGTCGAACCCGCAGACATCGCTCGCCACGCTGCTCACGCATCTGGAACCGCATGACGGGCGCTTTCGGGCGCGCTGGCGCGACACGCTGCTCGAAAGCGCATTCCAGCCGGTACTCTCGATCACGCATCAACGCGTCGTTGGCTACGAGGCATTGTTGCGCGTCGCCGGGGACGCGTCAGGCAGCATCGGCCCCGCCGCGCTATTCGCACGCGAAACGCCCGAAGCGGCGCGCGAGCTCGACGAGCTGGCGCGTTGCCTGCATCTCGCCAACTTCACCGCGCAGGGCATCACAACGGGCTGGCTCTTCCTCAACTCGCTGCCGCGCCCCACGCCCGGGGACTGGCCGACACACGCGGCCATCGACGAGCTATGCCGCCACTTCGCCTTCCCGCACGAGCGGGTGGTGATCGAAGTGCTCGAGCAGCGCGCCGGCGACGAGCCGGCCTCATTTCTCGCCGCGCGCCCACCCCCTGGCGAGCGCGATTTCCTCGTCGCGCTCGACGACTTCGGCGCAGGCTTTTCCAATTTCGACCGGGTCTGGCGCTACCGCCCCGACATCGTCAAACTCGACCGCTCGCTCGTGCAGCGCGCGGCCAACGGCGACAGTCATATCTCGTTCATCGCCAGCCTCGTCTCGATCCTCCACCATGCGGGCGCGATGGTGCTCGCCGAGGGCGTCGAGACCGAAAACGAGCTGATGGTGCTGATGGAGGCCGACGTCGATCTCGTGCAGGGCTTCTGGTTCGGCCAGCCGCATGCCATGGTGCGCGAGGCCAGCGCCGATGCACCGGCGCTCGCGCAAACGATGTGGCGGCGCTTCGCCGACTATCAGCGCAACAGCCGCTTGCACGAGCAGGTCGATCTTGGCGAAGTGACGCACGTCATGCTCCGCGGGGCTCGCGTGCTGACCTCGGGCGGCGCGCTCGAAGCCGCGGCGGCGGCGATCTTCGAGCGCGCCAATGCCCTGCGCGTCTTCGCGGCGAACGACCAGGGCGAACAGCATGCGCCGTCGATCGCGGCGCCTGGCGTCGGGCCGCCGGCCCGGCTCGCGCCGCTCTATCCGGACACGAACAGCAACTGGTCGCGCCGCGAATACTTCCGGCGCGCGCTCGCCGCGCCCGGGCGCGTGACCGTGCTGGGACCGCACTACTCGCTTCACGACGGCGCGCTGTGCTACACCGCGGCCATCGCGCTCGACTACGCGGGCGCGACGCACGTGCTGTGCGCGGACTTCCCGCCTGCGCTGGCGCTGCGCGACCCGCCGCAGGATCAAGCGCCGCAGCCTTGAGCGCACGGCGCCGCGCCGCTTCAGTCGATCACGCGACGCCGCCCCGCTTTCACCTCGCTGTTGCGCGCCTTGCTGTCGAGGCGTCGCCGCTTCGACGCGCGCGTGGGACGGGTGGCCACGCGCGCCTTTCTCGTCACGCTCACGCTGTCGATGAGCGCTTCGAGACGCGCGAGCGCGGCGGCGCGATTCTGCTCCTGCGTGCGGTATTCCTGAGATTTGATGACGACCACGCCCTCGTGCGAAATGCGCCGGTCGGCGAGCGCGAGCAGGCGCATCTTGAGCACCTCGGACAGCGACGAGGCGTGGATGTCGAAGCGCAGGTGAATCGCACTCGACACCTTGTTGACGTTCTGGCCGCCCGCGCCTTGAGCACGAACGGCGGACAACTCGATTTCCTGCAGCGGAACGGGAGAACGGGCATTCATGGACGGAGCGCAAACACAGGAACCAACGCAGAAACAAGACAGCCCGGCTGGGCCAGGTTCCGCAGTGTCGCACACGGCGGCACGCGGCGCCCGGCACGCAACGCAAGACGGAGCAGGACGGAACGCTCCGATGCGCGCGCCAGGACGCGAACCCGGCCACACAGGCTCGGGCACACGATATGCGTAGGCGCGTATCATGGTTCACGGGAGGGTCGTTTGCCGATAGCCGGCCCTCGGCTCATAATTTCTTCATCCCTTTCTGGAGCGCACCTCCCATGAAGCTGCGTCCAGCATTCGTTGCAGAACTGGCGGTCAACCTGTTGCTGCCGTGGGTCGCTTACCGGCTCGCCCAGCCCTACTGGGGCGAATTCGGCGGCCTCATTGCCTCGGCTATTCCGCCGCTCGCCTGGAGCATCGTCGAGCTCGTGCGCTTTCGGCGCATCGACGCGCTCTCGGCCATCATCCTGCTCGGCATCGTGCTCTCGCTCGCCGCCATGGCGCTCGGCGGCAGCACGCGCATGCTGCTGATGCGCGAAAGCTTCGCTTCGGGTGCGATCGGCACCGCGTTCCTGTTTTCGCTGCTGGCAAAGCGCCCACTGGTGTTCTATCTGACGCGCGCCACGGTCGCGCGCGAAACGCGCGAGGGCGTGGCGCGGCTCGAACTGCTGTGGAGCGAGAATCGCAGCTTCGTGGCGGCCATGCGCCTGCTCACCGTCGTCTGGGGAACCGGGCTCGTTGCCGACGCCGTCCTGCGCACTTACCTCGCCGCCACCTGGCCCATCGAGCGCGTGCTGATCGTCACGCCGATGCTCGGCTATGGCGTGTTCGGCGCGCTGCTCGCATGGACCTTCTGGTATCGCACGCGCATGCGCCGCATCCGCGGCACGCACGGGCTGCTCGGCGACGCCTCCACGCTGGGCGCCGACTGACGCACCGGTGCATCGCCGCACCGGCTTCCCGGCCGCGGCCTCGCACCGAAGCGAAATGCGCGCTGCCCCGGCCGTCCGTTGGCGGGCGCGTCAGGCCTGCCGCGGCACGCTCCCCCGGGGAATACAGAGACGGGCAGATCGCGGCCGAAATCATTTAAACTCAGCGCCACAGTCCGCGGCGCACCGTCCGCACCCGAACCCCACCGGCAGTCGATGCGCTACTCCGTAGAAATCAGGAAATTCCTCTATAGCCAGTACTTCTACGGCGGCCTGCGCATCGCGGTAGGCATCTCGCTTCCAGCCATCCTGTGCCTGTTCGTCTTCGACAAGAGCGATCTGGGTTTCACGATCTCGACCGGCGCGCTCGGCGCGTGCGTGGTCGACATGCCGGGCCCGCTCAAGTACAAGCGCAACGAGATGCTCGCGTGCAGCGCGATCGGCTTTCTCTCCGCCTACGCAACGGGGCTCGCCACCTTCAGCACGGTGGCGCTCTGGGCCACTGTCGTGCCGCTCACCTTCGTGCTCTCGCTGATCGTCGTCTACGGCAACCGCTGGCCGCAGATCAGCTTCGCCACGCTGTTCATGATGGTGATGACGCTCGAAGACCATTTCACGCCGCATCAGGCGCTCATCAACGCGTCGTGGATCCTGCTGGGCGGCCTCTGGTACACAGGCTGGTCCACCCTCGTGAGCCGCCTCATGCTCGATCGCATCGAGCAGCAGGCGATCGCCGAAAGCGTGTTCGCGTGCGCCGATTACCTGCTCGCGCGCGCGCAGTTCTTCGACCTCGACAATGATCTGGACGAGTGCTACCGCAACCTCGTCGCCAAACAGATCGCGGCGGTCGAGCGCCAGGACGCCGCGCGCGACATCGTGCTGCGCAACCTGCCCAAGCTCAAGAGCGGCAAGATCGACGCGCGCCGCGCGATGCACTTCAACCTGTTCATCAATACGGTCGACCTGCACGAGCTGTTCGTGGGCGCGCACACCGACTACCCGCTCGTACGCAACACCTTCGGCGGCTCCGATCTGCTGGCCTTCTACCGGGACTTGATCCGCAAGGCCGCCGCCGATCTCGAGGACATCGGCCTCGCCGTGCTGCAAAACGAGGCGCCGCGCGCGACCGTCAACGTGAAAGCCGAACTGCGCGCGATCGAGTACGAACTCGAACTGCTCAAGAAGCGCGATCTGCCCGCGACGGACCCCGAGGTCTACGCAGCGGTCTCGGCGTCGTTCCGGCGCATCTGGAGCGCGACGCGCCTGATCGACCGCATGCGCCGCGATCTCGCGAACGATACGCCCCCGACCGAGACGGAACTGCGCATCGACGAGGCGCTCGAGCGCTTCGTGACGAGCCGGCGCGTGCCTTTCCTGCAGATCTTCTCGAATCTCACGATGGCCTCGCCGAGCTTTCGCCACGCGCTGCGCGTGACGATCGCCGTGGCCGTGGGCTTCTGGCTCGGCCGCCTGCTGCCGCTCACGAACGCCTACTGGATCGTGATGACGAGCATCATCATTCTCAAGCCCGGCTATTCGCTCACACGCCAGCGCAACGCGCAGCGTATCGTCGGCACGCTGATCGGCTGCGCGGCGAGCATCGCGCTCATCCTGCTCGTGAAACAGCCGCTCGTGCTGCTCGTCTCGATGTTCGCGGCGATGGTGATGAGCTACAGCCTGCTGCTCTTCAACTACACGGCGAGCGTGGTGTTCACCTCGGCCTATGTGCTGCTGATGTTTCATCTGCTTGCGCCGGGGAACATGCGCATCATCGGCGAGCGCGCGATCGATACCGTCGTGGGCTGCATGATCGCCATCGGCGCGAGCCACCTGTTCCCCTACTGGGAATACCGGCTGATGGGCAAGCTCGTGAACGACATGATCGCGGCGACGCGCAGCTATCTGGAAGCGAGCTGGTGGTGGAGCGGCCGCACGCGCGGCGCACAGCCGGCGTTCGCCGCGGCGGCGCCCGTCGCCGGGGCTGCCGCGCGCGTGCCGGCGTTCGCGACCGCGTCGAGCGGTGCGGCGGTTGCGGACGTGCCGGTTGCGGACGTGCCGGTGGCGGACATGTCGGCAACGGATACGATAAGCCGCGGCGCATTGCGCAACCTGGAGCAGACCGCTCAAGCAACGCCGGCACCCGGCGAGCAAGCGAGCGTCGCATTCCAGGCTGGAACGCGGCCAGCGCCCGCACCCGGCCAACCCACGGCGTCGACGGGCGGTGCCAAGGCCAGCGCACAGGCGAATGCACAGGCAGACGCCGCGCCCCCGGCGCCGACCCCGGCGAGCGCCGCTGTCCCCGCGCTCGCGCGCGATTTCCGCTACCGGCTCGCGCGCAAGAACGTGCACGTCGCCTTCGCCAATCTCGGTCAGGCGTTCCAGCGCATGATGCTCGAGCCGAAGTCGGCGCAGAAGTTCGTGCCCGAGCTCAACGACCTGCTCGTGCGCGGCCACGTGCTGGCCTCGCAGATCACGGCCACCGCGCCGCTCCTGCGCGACATGGCGAAGGCCGAACCGGGAGGCAATCTCGATGCGCTCGAACACGCGCTCAACTGCGTGCGCGAGAACCTGGTCGCCGCCGAAGCCGGCACGCCGATACCGGACGATCAGACCGAGATCACCCGGCGCATGACACGCGAACTCGACACGATGGTCGTGGAAACGGAGCGGGCACGCGGCTCCGCCAGCGAATTCGCCCAGGACGTGAAGCTGCTCGCGCACCACTGCAAGCAGATGCTCGCGGCGTCGTGGATCCTGCGCAAGGACGCGAGCGTGATCCGGCTGCCCGAAGAATGAAATTGCGGCCGCGGCAGCCCATGTTGCTGCCGCATCGAATTGTGCCGGCGCTCAACGCGCCGTGCATCGCATCATTGCGCCGCGCTGGCTGCGCTGGCCGCCGGTGACACGGCGGCGCTCGCCGCCGCGCTCGTGGCTTGTGCGCCGACGGTTTCGTCGTATTCGTGTTTGCTGCGCAACGCGTTGAAGAGCACGGTACCGATCACGATGAGCACCACCACCACTATCAACACGCCAACGCCAAAGGTGGGGTTCTTCTTGCGTGGTTCGTTCATGAATCGTGCCCTGCCTGGGTGATAAGAAAAGGAAGCACGCATTCTACGCCGCCCCGCCTTGCAGACGGCTTGCGAGCGAACCTGCGATGCGCCGCCGTCGACCGCAACGGCACGCGCTCAAACGCCGCGCACCGGCAGCGCCGTCGAATATTTGATTTGCTCCATCGCAAAGCTGGAGCTCACGTCGAAAAGCGGCACGGCGCGAATCAGTTGCTTGTAGACGCGGTCGTAATCGTCGATATCCGAGACCACCACGCGCAGCAGATAGTCGGTCTCGCCGCTCATGCGATACGCCTCGACAATCTCGGGAATCTCCTGCACTGCGCGCGTGAAAGTCTGCGCCCATGCCTCGGTGTGCTGGTTGGTGCGCACGGCGACGAACACCGTCGTGCCCACGCCCAGCTTCTTCGGATCGCATAGCGCCACCTGGGCCCGAATGACACCGGTTTCCTTGAGCCGCTGGACGCGCTTCCAGCACGGCGTCTGCGAAAGATTCACGCGCTGCGCCAGCTCCGCGATTGGCATGGTCGCGTCCTGCTGCAACAGCTCCACCAGCTTTCTATCGATGATATCCATTCCCTGTCTCCCCGCCAGATAGAAATTTCTTCTATCTTACGCCGCGATGGAGAAAAAGAATGGAAACTCTTTCTCGGCGCCGGGCGCTATAACTCTTTCTGCAAGAACGACGAAAAAAGACGAGGCCCGCGATGAACGCTCCTTCCGAACCCCTCCTGCTGCAGGCCATCCGCGCCTCCGGCATGGCCGGCGCGGCTGCACGGCACGCTGCCGCCGTCGCGCGCCTGTGCGCGGCGCTCGATGCGGCGTTCGACGCTTGCCGTACTCCAGACGAAGCAGGCACGCGCGCTGACCCATCACGCTGCACCGGCTTCGCGCGCGGTGTGCGCGCCGCGCTGGCGCAGGCGCTGGCCGACCCGGCGCTAGTTACCGCTATGCAGCGCGAAGGCAGCGCCGAGAAATACCGGCGCCACCTGATCGCAGCCGACCCGCACGGGCGCTACGCGCTCGCCTCGCTCGTCTGGCAGCCGGGCCAGGCAAGCCCGATCCACGCGCATCACACGTGGTGCGGCTATGCGGTGCTCGAAGGCACGTTGACCGAAACGCTCTATGCCTGGGACGAGGCGCGCCAGGGCGCCGACGTGGTGCGCGCGCACCCACGCGCGGCGGGCGCCATCAGCTTCGGCGGGCGCGGGCGCGCGAACATTCACCGGCTCTCGAACGGCAGCGCCGGCACCTGCGTCTCGCTGCACGTCTACGGTGTCCCGGGAGAACAGATTGCCACGCACGTGAACGACGTCGTGCCGCTCGTGGCCTCCGGAACCTGCGCGCGGGAAGCCACGATCCGCACCCTCGCCGTATAGTCGCGGGCCGCGCAACAAGCGCCCCGAACATCCGCTTCAGTTATGCCCGGCGCCACCACCGGCGGTGGGAATCTGCGGCGCCGCGCCCTCGGGTCCGGCCGTGGGCGGCGGCGCCGGACGCGGATCATGCGAGGCGTCGCGCGCGACCCCGCTGGCCAAAGGGTTCGCGTGCGCAGGCCCGGCACTCGCCGGATCTCTCGCGCGCGGCGCGTCGCGCATTTCATCGTCGCCGCTGCGCGAGGACATATGCACCTGCATTTGCGGCACCGGCATCTGGATGCCGGCCTCGTCCATATGGCGCTTCAGGCGCGCATTGAACGCGCGCGTCACGCTCCATTGCTGTAGCGGGCGCGTCTTGATCTGCCCTTTCACGACCATCCAGTTCGGCTCGAAGCGGTCGAGGCCCCAGACCTCCACGGGGCCGAGAATCTCACGCCGGTAACGGAAGTCGGCGACGAGCTCGGCGCCCGTTTCGCGAATGATGCGCGTGACCGTGTCGAGATCGACGGCGAACGGCACGCGCACTTCGAACACCGCGAACGCGAAGTCGCGCGAGAGGTTCTTCACGATCTTGATCTGCGAGAAAGGAATTGCGTGGACCGCGCCTTGCCCGTCGCGCAAGCGCACCGTGCGAATCGACAGATGCTCGACCGTGCCGGCGTGGCCGTTGTCGAGATCGATCCAGTCGCCCACCGAGATCGTCTCTTCGATGATGATGAAGAGGCCCGTGATGAGGTCGGTCACGAGCGACTGCGCGCCAAAGCCGATCGCCAGACCGATCACGCCCGCCCCCGCCAGCAGCGGCGTCACGTTGATGCCGAGATTCGCGGCGGTGACGATGCCCGCGATCGTGAGAATCGTCACGAGCAGCGCGTTGCGCACGAGCGGCAGCATGGTGCGCGCGCGCGTGCTGGGCGCGCGGCCCTTGGTGCGCGGCCCGCTCGGATTGAGCGCTTCGAGAATCGCCGTGTCGAGCACGATCCACACGAGCCACGCCAGGAATACTGTCGCGAGAATCGCGAAGATCGCGTGCGCGATACCGCGCGCGGCCACGCTCGCCTCGATGATCGCCGCGAGCGAAATGTCCCACAGGCGCGCGCACGACTCGAAGTACGCGAGCCACACGAGCAGCACGAGCAGCGTGCCCGCGAAACGCAAGAGACGGCGCAGGTACGGCGAACGGCGCCGCACCCGCGAGGGATCCGGGCGCGTGATGCGCATGATCACCGCCGAGAGGAAGAACGCGAGCACGAGCAGGAGCGCCGAGACAACGGAGATCTGCAACACGTTCGCGTTGCTGTTGAAGCCGCCGAGCGTCGCGACGATGGACGCGGCCGAGAGCAGCAGCATCGGCAGTTGCCAGAGCGAGGCAAGCACATCGAAGACTTCGGTGAGCGCCTTGTGGTCCTGGCGCAGCGCATAGCTGCGGTTGCGGATGAGATGCGCGACGGGACGCCGGAAAACGATCGCGAACACGCCCGTGAGCACGGCCGCCGTCATGTTGGCGAAGGTCGAGACAAGCTCCGCGAGGTTCACGCCAAGCTGATGCGCGACTTCGAAATTGGTGGCCGCGTCGCCGAGCGCGGCCAGCACGCCAATCGCAAACAACAAGCGCCGCGCATCGCGGATCAGCACGCGCACGGCCGCGCGCCGGTGTCCCGAGCCGAACAGCGAAAACATGATGAGGCAGATGGCCGAGAACACCGCGCCCGCGACGATGGCATAGGCAATCACGACGCCTATCGTGCGCCCGAGCGCCTGGGGCATTGCTCGCTCGAACACCAGCGCGGCGACGAACGCGACGATCCAGGGCGCAACCTTGTGCAGCACGAAAACGATCAATTCCAGCGTGGTGGGATTGGGCCGCAGGCCGGTTTGCACCGAGAAACGCCGCATGAGCCGCCGCTCGAGCCAGCGCAGCACGGCGGCGCACGCGCCCCAGCCCGCCAGTATCCCGAACATGTCGAAGACGATGCGCCCCGGGCCCTCGCCCTCGCCGCCCGACGCGAGCGCGTAAATCTCCACGCCCGCCGCTCTGAAACGGCCGGCCCAGTAGTGCAAGGGACTCCGTCCGCGACGCGCGTCGGATTCGACCGAGGCCAGACCGGAGGCAATCGCGCCCAGCAGGCCCGAAGTGGCGGCGGCCACGCCCGAAGCCGGCGCGGGCGCGACGGTCTGCGAGGCGTTGCGCAGCTTCTTGAGTTGGGAGACGAGCGCATTGCGCTGGCGATCGTTGTCGAGCGTGGTGATCACGCTGTCGAGCGAGCGGGTGAATTCGGCCTGGCTAGCCGCCGAGGGCGCGGAGGCCGCCTGCGCCGCCGAGGCGCCCGACGCGGACGCGGGCGCACCGGTGATGAGGCTTTGCAACGCGGGCAGCACGGGCGCGGCCGCGGCGCCCGCCGCCTGCGCTGTCACGGGCGAGCTCGCGGCGAGGCAAAGCGCGAGCCACACGCATAGCGTGCATGCGCGACGCAAGACCCAATTCATGCGGGGCGCCGTGCCGGCAGCGCACGGATGTGGCCCGCAATGATTTGCGAGTGACGCGAGAGCCGGCAGCGCGAGCGCAGCGTCCCGTCCTGAGCGTGAAATCATGACGAAGAGGCAAAACCAGAGCGTTTCAGTGTAGCCGCAGTCGGCAGACACACGCGCCGTCCGTGCATAAAAGCAGGCTGGCAGCCCGCTGCGGGCGCCCGCTCGCGTTCATCCACTTCAGGACAGGCCGCCGGGCCGTCAATCCGCCGGTTGATTCACGAGACCGAGCCGTGATCGAGCCGTTGTTTGCCCCTCCAGATGCCCCACTCCGCCGTTCAATACGCCACGGTTGCAATCTGGCGGATGAAGCGGCCCTGCTCCAGCTCATCGACGAACGCGACGGCGTAGTCCTCGGCGGAGATGCGGCTTTCGCCGCGCGCATCGGCGATCAACACGCCGGCGCCCGTGCGGAACGTGCCGGTGCGCTCGCCCGGCGCGATCATCGCGGCGGGTGCGAAGAAGGTCCAGTCCAGATCCGTCACCGTGCGGTAATAGTCCAGCGCGACGCGATGGGCAAGCGCGATCGGCTTATAGGCGTCGGGGAAGCCTTCGGTATCGACGAGTTGCACGCCCGGCGCGACTTCGAGCGAGCCCGCGCCGCCCACCACCACGAGGCGCGCGAGACCCGCGGCCCGCGTGCCTTCGACGAGCGCGCGACTCGCCGTCAGGAGGTCGTCGAGCTGGCTCATGGGCGGCGCGTAGGCGCTCGCGACCACGTCCTGCCCGCGCACCGCCGCCGCCACGTTCGCTGCGTCGAGCAGATCCGCCTGCGCGGCGTGCACGTTCGGCCCGGCCGCCACGCGCCCGGGCTGGCGCGCCAGCGCGCTCACCCAATGGCCGCGGCGTGCCGCCTCCGCGGCAATGCGCGAACCGATCATGCCGGTGGCGCCAAACAAGGCGATTTTCAGTGACTGGCTCATTTCCTGACTCCTGTGCGAAATATTTATGTAACTATATTAGTTACAGTTAAACATCCAAAAAACGGGGCCATGCCCCGTCAGGATAAACACCTGCATTTAGCGCGCGGTTACTGCCCGAGCTTTGCCGGCCTCACGCTCGCTGCTGCGTCTTCGATACTCGCGAGCGTTCGAGCTTGCGCTCGTTGCGCTGCATGTCCTCGACCACATCGGCGAGCGTGCGGGTGGCGAGCGATGCTTCCATCGCGCGCTGCGCATCGCCGATGATCCCGCGCAACGCCACCTGAATGTGCCGCCCCACCATGCAAGCCGGATTGGGCTCTTCGCGATGCAAGGCGAAGAGCTGCGCGTCGTCGACCGCACGATAGACATCGAGCAGCGTGATCGTGCGCGGCTCGCGCGCCAGCAGCGCCCCACCGCCCGCGCCAAGCTGCGACGCGCTGAGCCCCGCATTGGCGAGCATCGTCAGGAGACGCCGGATCAGCGCGGGGTTCGTGTTCACGCTGCCCGCGATGATCTCCGAAGACAGCGGCACCCCCTCCTGCAACGCCAGCAGCGCGAGCACATGGACGGCAAACGCGAAACGGCTACTCGTATTCACAGCGAACCCACAACGAACCAGCGCGCGGGAAGCGCGGCGGGATAAAGTGTAACTATCATAATTACATTAATTGCAAGCGTCAACCGCACTCAGCCGCAGGCCCGCGCGGCACTCCTCACTGATCCTTGCCCGACGCCTGGCTGGCCGCCGCCGAGCCGCTCGCGGCCCAGCGCTGCAGCGAGCTCCCCGCCATCGACAGGCCCGTGCCAGTGGCCGCGGCCGCGTTGCCCAGCATCGCGTGGGCCGCGCTCGCCGCCGCCTGCCATTGCCCGCGCGCCTGCGAGGCCATGGCGTCGGCCGAAGCGCTCGCGCCCGCGGCAATCGACGCGCGCGCGCCCTCGTCCTGCGACTGGAGCTGTGCACGCGTTTGCGCCTGCGTTTGCGAAGCCGCCTGGCCAAGCTTGCGCTGTGCTACGTCGAGTTGCTGGTTCACGTAGCTGGCCGCCTTGTCCAGCGTCTGAGCCGCCTGCGCGGCGGCCTGACTGGCCGCGAGCTGAGCGGCCTGCTGCGCGGCATCGGCGGACTTCTTGCTCAGATCGGATACCGTCTCATTCTTCTTGTCGCAGCCGGCGACAAGCGCCACGCACAGCAGAACGGACACGATGCCCAACCGTTTTAAAACCTTCTTCGAAGACATGGTTACCCTGAAAAAGACGCCGCACCGAGCGGCTTGCAAAGATGAAAACGCGGCAATGATACGCTGCCGCGCCGCACGATCTCCTCCGCGACCAGCGAAAAACCCGCGCGCTCGAACACGGGACGGGCAAGCGCGCTGGCGTCGGTGTCGAGCGTGCTCGCCCGCGCCGCGCGCGCGAGGGCCTCGAAGCGCGCGATGAGCGCGGAGGCGAGGCCGCGCCGCGTCCAGCCCGGCGCGACGTAGAGCATCTCCACGTGATCGCGGGGAAAGAGCTGGCCGAACGCCACCGGCTCGCCCGCGTGGTCCGCGACGAGCGTCACGCCGCGCGCCAGACGGGCATCGAACGCGTCGAGATCGTCGGCCACCGCGGCCCAGGCGGCGCGCTGCGCGGCGTCGTAGTGCGGCGCGGCCAGCGTCAGGATGGCGTTGCGAAAGAGCCCGGCGAGCGCCGCCGCGTCGTGGCGCGCCACGTAAGCGCGCCAGACGATGGCGTCATGCGCGCGTTGGGCGTCGGTGTCGGTATTGGCATCGGCCGCGCTGGCCTTCGTAAAATCGTCAAGCATGTTGAAGTAGACTGCGTGGGCACCTGTTCCGTTCCACTGTCCCACCAGCCACGACAACCGCCGCAGCCACCGCAAACCACGGCGACCACAACCCGCAGCATCCAGCATGGAGTCGAGCAATGGCAGTCAAGAAGATTCTCTTTCTCACGGGCGATTTTGCCGAAGACTACGAAACGATGGTGCCGTTTCAGGCCCTACAAGCCGTGGGGCATCAGGTCGACGCCGTGTGCCCGGGCAAGAAGGCCGGCGAGCGCATCAAGACCGCGATCCACGACTTCGAAGGCGACCAGACCTATACCGAAAAACCAGGCCATCAGTTCGCCCTGAACGCGAGCTTCGACGAGATCGATCCGCAGCACTACGACGCGCTCGCCATTGCGGGCGGCCGCGCGCCCGAGTACCTGCGTCTGAACCCGAAGGTGATCGGGATCGTGCAGCACTTCGCGCAGGCGAACAAGCCGGTGGCCGCCATCTGCCACGCGGCGCAGTTGCTCGCCGCCGCCGAAGTCATCCGCGGCAAGCGCATTTCGGCCTACCCGGCGTGCGCGCCCGAGGTGCGTCTCGCGGGCGGCGAATACGCCGACATCGCCATCGACAGCGCCGTGACCGACGCGCCGTTCGTGACCGCGCCGGCCTGGCCCGCGCATCCCGAGTGGCTGCGGCAATTTCTCGCCTTGCTCGGCACGCGCATCGAGCCCTGAAACGCGGGCTGCGCGCCACCGCCATGGGCGGACGGCGCGCCCGATCCTTCAGATTCGCCCGCCAGCGCATGGCGCGCAAATCTGACAATCCTTAACTCAATCGCGCGAAGATTCGGACCAATCCGATGCCCGCTGGCCCCGGCGCTTCCGACAATATCCTTTTGATTGCGGGAATGCGCGGCGATGGATCTGACGGACTGGATGGTTTTACTCGCGATTGTCTTGATGGCAATCTCGTTCTTTTGCAAGCGCACGAGCCGGCGCGGCACCTCGGCCGAGCGC
Organism: Paraburkholderia sp.; assembly: GCA_031286755.1. Lineage (GTDB taxonomy): Bacteria > Pseudomonadota > Gammaproteobacteria > Burkholderiales > Burkholderiaceae > Paraburkholderia. The sequence continues at coordinate 5,020 of JAITTX010000176.1, read as the reverse complement.
GCGCGCCATGCGCGCGGCACGCGCATGTTGATTCAGGCGGGTATTGCGCTATGGAGCGCGCTGTTCGTGCTCGAACGCACCCTCGTCTCGCCGGGCAGCTTGCCGGTCCCGTACCTGAACCCTCACGCCGCACTGGCCATCGTGCTGGCGCTCGCCATCGCGGGCTGCCTCTGGTCGATTCGCGGCCGCAGCCTGCTCAAGCAGCGGCGTATTTTCGCCTGCTGATCTCCCGCCTTCCGATCCGGCCGGGAGCCTGAGCATTGACCAGCGCATTCGCCTGCGCCCCACGGCCCCAGTCAAATTCGAGCCCGCTCCCCCGTCCGGCTCACCGCCCCGTCAGCCGCCCATCCGCAGCCGGAACACCAGCCACGGCCGCCCCACCCGGCACGCCATTGCCGCTTACCGGCGCCGACGGTGCGGCACCGTCGGCCGCGCCGCCGCCGTTCCGCTCGCGCGAACGCTCGTGCGCGGCCACGAGCGCCTCGGCGACGCCGGGCGCGGGCGGCACGACTGCCAGCGCGTCGGGCAGCGAAAGATAGAACGTCGTGCCCTCGCCCTCGACCGACTCCACCCAGATGCGCCCGCCGTGCCGCTCGACCATGCGGCGCACGAGCGCAAGCCCGATGCCCTCGCCGGGCGCGACGTTGCCGTGCATGCGCTGGAAGGCCTGAAACAGGCGCGGCTGCGCCACCGTGGGAATGCCCAGGCCGTTGTCGCGCACGTAGAAAATCTGCAGCGATTCCACCCCCGGCGGCGCGCTCGCCGTGCCAATCTCGACACGCCCCTCGCGCGCCGGATCGAGATAGTTGAGCGCATTGCCGATCAGATTCGCGAAGACCTGCTCGAGCGCGGTCGGATCGCCCCACACCGGCGGCAGGCCGTGCACGCTCACCTGCGCATTGCGTGCGCGCACCGAGGCGTGCATGGCATCGACCACGCGCTGCACCAGATCCTGCACGTTCACGCGCTGACGCCGGTACTCCACGCGCCCCACGCGCGCGAGCCGCAAGAGCGCGTCGATGATATGCGAGGCGCGCAGCACCGCCGTCTGCAAATAGCGCAGTGCCTCGCCGATGTCCTCGTTGATGATCCGCTCGAGGCGCGTGCGCGCCTCCGGCCCCAGCGACGAACGCGCCACACGCTCGCGCAAGTCGTCGCAGGCGTGGTTGAGCTCGCGCGAAAAGCCTTGCAGGTTCACGAGCGGCGCACGCAGGTCGTGCGACACGCTGTGGATGAACATCTCGTTTTCCTGGGTCTGCTGGCGCAGATCCTCGTTGATGCGCGCGAGCTGCCCGGCGCGGCGCGCGAGATCGGCCTGGAAGCCCACGCGCAGCCGCTCCGCCTCCACGAGCCGCTGGCTGATCTGATGCAGCGTGAGGTCGAGTTCGGCGATCTCGTCGTTACCGGTCGCGAGCGGCGCGAGCGGCTCGTTTTCCGCAAGCCGGCCCGCGTTGTCGGAAAGCGCATCGAGCCGCCCCCGCACACCGCGCGTGAAGAGCCAGACAGCCAGCGCCACCAGCATGATGGAGCCGATCACCGCGGTCATGACGAGCTGCTGCTGCTGCGCGCGCGCCTGCTCGGCCGCCTCGACGCGCAGCACGTCGAGGCGGCGCTCCTCGGTCTGAAACGAGGTGACCTGGGTGCGCACGCGGTCGAGCGCATCGGCGTCCGCGTAGGTGCGAAAGCGCTCGACCAGATCGGCGCGGCGCCCCGAATGCAGCAGATCCTGAATGCGGTCCGACCATTGGCGATAGCCTTGCACCGCCTGACGGATCTGCACGGCGCGCTCGACCTGGGACGGGTTGTCGGCGACGAGCTCCGCGAGCCGGTCGATGCGGCGGTCGACGTCCATCCACATCGAGACCGGCGTCGAAAACCGCGCATCGTCCGCGGCCACCGCGCCGCGCAGCCGCACCGATTCGATCAGCACCGGCTCCAGCACGCGGCCCGCCTGCGCGAGCACGGCCTGGCTGTGCTGCCCCAGGAGTTCGGCGCTTTCCGCATCGGCCTCGGCCTTCACGATGGCCGACAACAGCGTCAACTCGAAGACGGCCGGGATTGCGATCAGCAAGAGCCCTTTGGTGGTGAGGCGCATGGAGTGACGCCGGAAGTGTCCGGACGGCTATAGGTTCGGGTTCGATCATTATGTCGGCGTTTGCGCTCCGCGTGCGGCCCAGGTGCCGCCTGAATGCGGCCCTGGCGCCACGCAGGCGCGGCTCGTCCAAAGATTTCGGATTGCCGACAACACATTGACGGAGAAAGGGAAATCGAATAACTCGCCCCGATTTGGCACATCGCCTCACCAACTTGGCGCACCGGCACTGCGATTGTGCCGGGCCGCCGCGCACGAAATGCGTGCGCACGCATTCCGTGCGCGCAACCACGGCGCACGGGCGCCCGCTCCGGTGCATGCGCGCACCGTCAAATGGCCCGCCGCCCCACCACGGCTCACCCGGTTGGCGCGAAGCTGGCCCGCATCTTGCTGTTTGTGCCTCCATTTATGCGCCCATTTCGGGCAAGGGCCTCCAGGATGGACAACCTCAAGACCGGCACCGACACGCTGTTTCTGCTGCTGGGCGCCGCCATGGTGCTCGCCATGCATGCGGGGTTCGCGTTTCTCGAACTCGGCACCGTGCGCAAGAAGAATCAGGTCAACGCGCTCGTGAAGATCCTCGTCGACTTTTCGGTCTCGACGATCGCGTACTTCTTCATCGGCTACACCCTCGCCTACGGCGTGCAGTTCTTCTCGCACGCCGATGTGCTCGCCGAGCACAACGGCTATCAGCTCGTGCGCTTTTTCTTCCTGCTCACCTTCGCGGCGGCGATTCCGGCCATTGTCTCGGGCGGCATCGCGGAGCGCTCGAAGTTCAACCCGCAACTGTTCGCGACATTCGTGATCGTGGGCTTCATCTACCCGTTCTTCGAAGGCATGGTGTGGAACAACCGCCTGCACTTCCAGGACGCCATCACGCACGTGTTCGGCGTGCCGTTCCACGACTTCGCGGGCTCCGTGGTGGTGCACGCGTTCGGCGGCTGGGTCGCGCTGCCCGCCGTGCTGCTGCTCGGCCCGCGCCACGGGCGCTACTCGCGCGACGGCCGCATCTCCGCGCATCCGCCCTCGAACATTCCGTTTCTCGCGCTCGGCGCCTGGGTGCTCACGGTGGGCTGGTTCGGCTTCAACGTGATGAGCGCGCAGACCATCGACAAGATCAGCGGCCTCGTGGCCGTGAACTCGCTGATGGCGATGGTGGGCGGCACGCTCGCCGCCTGGCTCGCGGGCCGCAACGATCCGGGCTTCACCTATAACGGGCCGCTCGCGGGCCTCGTGGCCGTGTGCGCGGGCTCGGACCTGATGCATCCGCTCGGCGCGCTCGCGACGGGCGCGGTGGCCGGGGCGCTGTTCGTCTACATGTTCACCTGCGTGCAGAACCGCTGGCGCATCGACGACGTGCTCGGCGTGTGGCCGCTGCACGGCCTGTGCGGCGCGTGGGGCGGCATTGCGGCGGGCATCTTCGGCGCGCACGCGCTGGGCGGGACCGGCGGCGTCTCGCTCGGGGCGCAGATCGTGGGGACGATAGCCGGCATCGTGATCGCCTCGCTCGGCGGCTTCGTGGTCTACGGTGCGCTGCGCGCGACCGTGGGCCTGCGCATCGACCGCGAAAACGAATACAACGGCGCCGACCTCTCGATCCACAAGATCAGCGCGACGCCGGAGCGCGAAACCGTGTTCTGAAGTTTCCGGGCCAACGGGCGGCGGCCAGCCATGGCGCGCCCGCCCGCATGGCCTTCCCGTTTGCCTCCCTGCGTTTGCTTCTCAGCGGGGCGCGCCCGCCTTCGGCCCGCGCGCGCCCGCTCCTTCGACGAAGAGCCGCACGATCGCCCGAAACTCCTGACGCAGCACGACGCCCGGAGTGCTCAGCCAGCGCAGCAGCGCGGCCAGATAAAGGTGATGAAACCAGACGGCCCACTGCTCCGGGTCGCCGCGCTGGCTCAGCTCGCCGTCCTGCTGTCCCGCGACGATGAGATGACGCCACATCGCCACCATGCCATCGCCCCCCTCGCCCCCCTCGCCCGCCTCGCCTTCCCCGCTCCCGATGGCCGAGAAGCGGTGGCGTAAGTACGCCATCAGATACCCGGGGTGACGCTCGCACCATTGCGCCGACGCATCGAGCACGCAACCCGCCCGCGAAACGAAGCTCCGCCGCCGCGCCACCTCGCGCTGCAATTGCGCGAGATCGCGCGCCAGCTCCGCTTCGAGCCAGTGCGCGAGCACCGCCTCCTTGGTCGCGAAATGGTTGTAGAGCGTGCGCCGCGCGACATCGGCGCGCCCGGCGATTTGCTCCATCGTGACCGCGTCGTAGCCGGTCTCCTCGAATAGCGCCGCTGCCGCCGTGCTCAGATGCGTCAGCATCTGTTGACGCTTGCGCGCACGCCGGCCCTCGCTCTCAGGCATTGCTGCTTCCATGATTCCGCTTTTTGAGTTTCTTGCACATTGTGCATTATTATACTTCGTGCACATTACCTGATGCCGGCACCAGCGGCATCCGCACGCGAAGATCATCCCATGAAGCTCACCGTCGTCACCTACGGAACCGAAGGCGATACCCGCCCGCTCGCCGCGCTCTGCCGCGCACTCATGAATGCCGGCCACGAAACGCGGTTGCTCGCCGACCGCTCGACGCTCGGCTCGGCCGCGGCGCTCGGCGTGCCCGCGGCGGCGCTCTCGGGCGACATCCGCGCGGCGCTCATGCCGGGCGCCGTGCTGGGCTCGGTGGTGAGCGGCCGTACGAGCTTCGACGCCACGGCAAAGGCGCTCGCCTCGATCGCGAACGCCAGCACGCGCGCGTGGATGCAGGAAGTCGCCGACACCTCGGCGGGGAGCGACGCCCTCATCGTCTCGGGGCTCGCCGCGTTCGTCGGGCTCTCGGTGGCCGAATACCGGCGCGTGCCGGTGCTCGGCGCGAGTCTCATTCCGCTCACGCCCACGCGGGACTTCGCGTCGCCGTTCCTGCCGCCGTCC
>JAITTX010000136.1 GCA_031286755.1 Paraburkholderia sp. | reverse complement strand
AAAACACCACAAAAGGCATAAGATTATTTACCAGTGCAGCAATTATCGGGACATCCAGGCACTAAGGTAAATTCCGCTCGATTTCCTGCGGGTTCTGAAGGGCTGCCCGGAAGCATCGGCTTGTAGACTCTGCCGAGAGTAGAAGCGCTCGCCACACGAACGCTGAAAAAATCCAGCGACCGGCGCACATTGTTTGCGCGGGCTTCCGCCAACAACTTGGGGTTAGTCTCCTTTGCATCCGCGAAGCCAACGATCGATGCACTTTCAAGAATCAGATACTTCAGCTTCATATCAATCAACCAATTCGCGATCGCCAGCATATTAGTGCCGTCTATCGAGCTTTCATTTTTTTTGGAAAAAATCATCAATAGATTCGCCCGGTTGATTCTGTGGACCATCGCAATCAATGGCGCGACCTATTGAAAAAATAAAAATAACGGCGGCTGAAAGTATTTTCAGCTTAGCCCCCCAAAATGACATAACCAGTGACACTATCGGCATTAACAATCGCCAATTCTGAATTGGCTTGCCCCCATTCCATTAGTTGAGGGACAAACAAGCGGATACCTCCTCCAGCTTTTGACGTCAGGGCCGGTTACGCGATGCAACCGGCGAGGCGAAGCTAGATGTAGCCCCAAAAAGGTAATGCTGATACTGAGCCGCCACGACGTAAAATCAGAGCCGTCCGAAAATGCAAACCGTTGCAGTGTGCGCCGGAGCCCACCGTTTTCACTACGGCCGCCAACAACAGCAGGATCATCCTATTCGGCCCCTTGGGCGGCGTGTCAAACTGGCGGGCATCCCCTAACGTGGAGCATGCCGTGTCCGCCGCCGAAACACCCACTCTCCTCTATCGCCCCTTCACCGCCGACGACATCGCCGCGGCGCACGCGCTCTCGCTCGAAGTCAAATGGCCCCATCGCGCCGACGACTGGCGCCTCGTGCTCGATGCCGGCGCGGGTTTCGTCGCGCAGGACGGCCCGCGCGTGGTAGGCACGGCGCTGTGCTGGAAATACGGCGAGAACGCCGGTTCGCTCGGCATGGTCATCGTCGCGCCGGATTGCCAGGGCAAAGGCATCGGCCGCGAACTGATGGTGCGGCTGCTCGAAGCGCTCGGCAAGCGCGTCACCGTCCTGCATGCGACGCCCGCGGGCGAGCCGCTTTACGCCAAGCTCGGGTTCAAGCGCATCGGTGCGATTCATCAGCATCAATCCGCCGATTTCAGCGCGCCGCACATCGAACTCGCACAAGGCGAGCGCCTGCGCGCGCTCACGCCCGGCGACACAAACGCGCTGGTCTCACTAGCGTCGCGCGCCAGCGGACTCGACAGAAGCGCCTTGTTGCCCGCGCTGCTGAAGGTCGCCCAGGGCGTCGTGCTCGAACGCGACGGCGAGCTACTCGGCTTTGCGCTCCGCCGCGAATTCGGGCGCGGCCATACCATCGGCCCGGTGGTGTCGACCACGAGCGACCAGCAGCACGCACGCCGCGCGCAAGCGCTCATTGCGCATTGGCTCGCGCAGGGCGAAGGCCAGTTCACGCGCATCGACATGACGGACGAAAGCGGCCTTTCAGCGTGGCTCGACAGCATCGGGCTCAAGCGCGTGGACACGGTCATCAAGATGGCGCGCAACGGCGCGCCGCAGCACGATGCATCCGTCGCACAGTTCGCGATCATCAACCAGGCACTGTGCTAAAACCCATGACGATCCTTTATAAAGCCGACCCCGAACGTGGCAAGCAATGGGCGCAACACTTCGCGCAAAGCGCGCCCGACCTGCCGTTCCGCATCTGGCCCGACATCGGCGACGCCGGGGCCGTGCGCTATCTCGCGGCATGGCAGCCCCCCGCCGATGTCATGCGGACCTTCCCCAATCTCGAAGTGATCTTCTCGGTTGGCGCGGGCATCGATCAGTTCGATCTGTCCAGCGTGCCGCCGCGGATTGCCGTCGTGCGCATGACGGAGCCGGGCATCGTCGAGGGCATGGTCGAGTATGTGACGCAGGCCGTGCTCACGATCCATCGCGATCTGTTCGATTACGCGGCGCAGCAGCGCGAGCGCGTGTGGCGCGAGATGCCCGTGCGCGCGGCTTCGACGCGGCGCGTGGGCGTGCTCGGCCTCGGCATGCTCGGAACCGCCGTGCTCAACGCGCTGCGCCGGTTCGGTTTCGATTGCGCGGGCTGGAGCCGCTCGCCGCATGAAATAGAGGGCGTGGAATGTCATGCGGGTCTCGACTCGCTCGACGCATTTCTCGCCCGCACCGATATCCTCGTGTGCCTGCTGCCGCTCACGGACGCCACGCGCGGGATCATCGGCAAACAGGTGTTCGCAGCCTTGCCGAAGGGCGCATCGTTCATCAACGTGGGGCGCGGCCCGCATGTGGTTCAGCAGGACCTGCTCGACGCGCTCGACAGCGGCCATCTTCATGCCGCGATTCTCGACGTCACCGATCCCGAGCCCTTGCCGCCCGCGCATCCGTTCTGGTCTCATCCGCGCGTGCGCCTGACGCCGCATATCGCGAGCGCGACGCGGCCCGAAACCGCCGTCGAGGTGGTGCTGGAGAACCTGCGCCGCCATCGCGCCGGCGAGCGCATGATCGGCCAGATCGACCGCGCGCGCGGCTACTGAACCCGCCTCGCTGGTCTCGCAGCAGAAAATGCCGCGAGGCCCCAAAAAAAGCCGCGAATTCGCTTTTTGGCGATTTTTTTGGCGATGCGCGCAATGGGGCTCTGTCGATAGTATGAAGCGGTCAAGAGCCATTCCGTCCCCTTCGCGAAGAGAGAGCCTGCCATGCCGATCCAGTCGCTGGTCGAGTCCGACCGCCAACATCTGATTCATCCCGTTGTCAGCTATCGCGCGCATGAAGCGCGCGGCGTCACCATACTCGACTCCGCCGATGGTGTTTTCCTGCGCGATCTCGAAGGCAAGGAACTGCTCGACGCCTTCTCCGGCCTGTGGTGCGTGAACACGGGCTATGGGCACGCAAGCATCGTGGAGGCCGCCGCGAAGCAGATGGCGAAGCTGCCCTATGCCACGGGGTATTTTCACTTCGGCTCCGAGCCCGCGATCGAGCTGGCCGCGAAGCTCGTCGAGCTCGCGCCCGCCTCGCTGCGGCACGTGTATTTCACGCTCGGCGGCTCGGACGCCGTCGATTCCGCGCTGCGCTTCATCACGCACTTCTACAACGCCACGGGCCGCCCGTCGAAGAAGCACTGCATCGCGCTGCAACGCGGCTACCACGGTTCGTCGTCGATGGGCGCGGGGCTCACCGCCTTGCCCGCGTTCCATCGCAACTTCGATCTGCCGCTCGCCACGCAGCATCACATTGCGTCGCCCTATGCCTATCGCAACGCTTACGCCGACGACGCCGCGCTCATCGCGGCTTCGGTGCAGGCGCTGGAAGCGAAGGTGGCGGAGCTCGGCGCGGACAACGTCGCCGCGTTCTTCTGCGAGCCCATTCAAGGCTCGGGCGGCGTGATCGTGCCGCCCGTCGGCTGGCTGAAAGCAATGCGCGAAGCGTGCCGCGAGCTCGACATCCTGTTCGTGGCGGACGAGGTCATCACCGGCTTCGGCCGCACCGGTCCGCTCTTCGCGTGCGAAGGAGAAGGCGTGGAGCCCGATCTGATGACGGTCGCGAAAGGACTCAC
>JAITTX010000380.1 GCA_031286755.1 Paraburkholderia sp. | reverse complement strand
GCATGCCGGGCTCATCGCGTGGGCGCTGAGGGCCCGTGAGCGCACCGTCGAGCGGGAAGTCGAAGCACCGGCCATCGTTGCGGCGCTGCTGACCGAAGCGCCGGACGTGAGCGCACTGGCGCCGGCGGCGCCTTCCGAGCGCGCTGCGCCCGCCGCAGCGACTGCACCCGCTGCGCCGCGCGATCAGGCTAGGGCTCGCCCCAGGCCTTCGCACAGCAGCGTCCGGCCAAACGCGCCACCCGCGCCGCCCGCGCCGACGACGTCGGCCGCGCCCGTCGCGCCCACCACCGCTCTACAGCCGTCTTCAGCCGCGCCTGCGCAAAACGCCCCTGCGCCAGGCGCGCCGGCCTCTCCGAGCGCTAGCCTGTCCGCCCCCGGCGACGCCCGCCCCGCGCCCGTATCGAGCGAGCCGAAAACCGTTTCGCATGTCGATTGCGACATCCCCGCTCCCGACTATCCCGAGGCATCGAAGCGCCGCAATGAAAGCGGCACCGCGATCATTCGCTTTGTCGTCGGAATGAGCGGCCGCATCGAATCCGTCCAACTGCAAAAGAGCAGCGGCTATGCGCGGCTCGACGACGCTGCGCTCGCCGCCATTCACGCCGGCACGTGCCAGACGTACCGCGAAAACGGCGAGCCGGTGCGCGCCGCTTACTCGCAATCTTTCGTGTTCGGCTTGAGCGACTAGCCTGGCGCCGATTCTGTCACCGCATTCAAGGAAACGATCATGCAACACTACGGCCTCGCGAATGTCTGGGAAAACGGAGACTTTGTCACGCGCGGCATTCTGGGAGCGCTGATGCTCATGTCGGTCCTCTCGTGGACCGTCATGCTCTTCAAGCTGTGGGCCTTCATGCGCATGCGCCGCGTCACCGCGCGGACCGACGCGCAATTCTGGCGCGCGCCCACGTTCGCGCAGGCGCTCGACAATCTGCAGGATCTCGCGGGCCGCGCGCCAGACGCGGCAGCGCGCGACAATCCCCTCCTCGCGCTCGCGCTGGCTGGCGCGCAGGCGGCGCAGCAAGCAACGCAAACGCCTGTGCAAGATCGCGCCGAACTATCGGAGTGGATCACGCGCCGCCTCCAGCACATCATGGACGACACCATGGCACGCATGCAAAGCGGGCTCGCGGTGCTGGCGTCGATCGGCAGCACCGCGCCGTTTGTCGGGCTGTTCGGCACGGTCTGGGGCATTTATCACGCGCTGATCGTGATCGGCGAAACGGGCCAGACCTCGATCGATCATGTGGCGGGGCCCGTTGGCGAGTCGCTCATCATGACGGCCTTTGGCCTGTTCGTGGCGATACCGGCGGTGCTCGGATACAACGGCCTCACGCGCGCGAACAAGACGATCGCCACGCGGCTCAAGGGGTTCGCGCATGGCCTGCACGCCGGCTTCGCGACCGGCGCGCCGTGGCCGTCAAGCACCGGCCCCGACGCGCGCGGCGCGGCTCGCGGCTTCGACGCAGCGGCCACGCAAACGCATCACGGCGTGAGCGGGCCCCACACGGCGAGCGCAAGCGACACCACGAACGACGGAGCACTCGGATGGCAATGACTCCATTCTCCGACGAGGAAAGCGCGCCCATTAGCGAAATCAACATGACGCCGCTCGTCGACGTCATGCTCGTACTCCTCATCATTTTTCTCGTCACCATCCCGGCGATGCAGCACGCCGTGAAAATCGATCTGCCGCACGCGAGCAGCCAGCCCGATGTCGTGAAGCCCGCGCATCGGGACATTGCTGTGCGAGCGGACGGCTCGATGCTCTGGGACGACCAGCCCGTGACCGACGCCGAATTGCGCGCGAAGCTAGCCGACGCGGCCCGCATGACGCCTCAGCCCGAATTGCATTTGCGAGCTGACCGGACGGTGCCTTACGAGCGCGTTGCGGACGTGATGTCGGCCGCGCAGGCCGGCGGATTGACGAAACTTGCATTCGTGACCGAGCCCCGCGCAAAGCCGTGACACGACGGCCGCCGTTATGTGTACCCGGCCTGCTTAAGGGATGATTTAGCGGTACTCAAAGAATCTCTGAGTTCAGATCCGCATGCGCTTTCGTTATCGTGGCGACATGAGCCACAGCGAGGAGCGGATCATGGAGGCCCTGATATTCGACGTCGACGGTACGCTGGCCGACACCGAAGCCGCGCATCTGCGGGCATTCAATGCCGCATTCGCCGAGGTTGGACTCGACTGGTACTGGGACGAGGCGCTCTACACGCGGCTCCTGAAGGTAGCGGGCGGCAAAGAGCGCCTGCTGCATTACTGGCGCGTCGCCGATCTGGAGTGCGCGGAGGGTTCGCGCATCGGCGAGGTGATCGACGCTGTCCATGCGGTGAAGACCCGCCACTATGCGGCTCGGGTAGGCAACGGCGGCTTGCCGTTGCGGCCAGGCATTGCGCGGCTGATTACCGAGGCGCAAGCCGCGGGTATGCCCGTGGCGATCGCCACGACGACAACCCCCGCGAACCTGGACGCGCTGCTGTGCGCGCCGTTCGGCCCCGCCTGGCGCAAGCGCTTTGCCGCCATTGCCGACGCCGGCACGACCCAGATAAAGAAGCCCGCCCCCGACGTCTACCTTGACGTGTTACGCCAGCTTGGTCTGAACGGCGCGAACTGCATTGCCTTCGAAGACTCCGCGAACGGCCTGCACGCCGCTCGTGCGGCGGGCGTGCCCACCGTGGTGACGCCGACCGCGTACACGTCACACGATGCATTCGACGGCGCATTGGCCGTGCTGCCGCACCTGGGCGAGCCGCACGCGCCGATCTCCTCGCCGGTGCCGGGCGAGGCGCCTGGATGGGTGGATCTCGTCACCTTGCGCCGCTGGCATCGCCACGCGCTGGCCGGGACGGCCTGACCGTGCGCGCGCTTCCCCGGCCGCCACGCCATCTGCTGCCGCTTCACAAAGCGCTTGCAGCCGTCGCCTTCGAACTCTCAAGGCGGCGGCCGAGTGCGGCGACGCGTCTGCGGATCGTGTTGGCCGCGAGCACATGCTCAAGCGGTAACGCCTCGTCCAGTACCCGGACGGTCTGCCCGTAGGACATCAGCGCGGCAAAGTTGGCTTGCAGATACTGCAGCTCGGGACTCGTCCGCTCATGCAGGCAACTGGCCAGCGGGCTGAGGGACCGGCGCCCTGCTCCGGAACATTGGCACTGATAGTACCGCGGGCTGTCGATCGATAGCCGGCCAAACACCAAGCGGTAGACCAGGCGATGGTGGCCCTTGACGCCGCCGCGAAGCGCCATGGCGCTGATGAAGGCGATCTATGACCGTGCGGCGCAACTGGGCAGGCAAGCAGGCAGCTTTACAGGCGACGACGCTTGACGCGTCGCGCCCCTTCAAAACGTGCCGCTTTGCGAATCGGCGCCCTGTCGATAGTGACGCTGGGTCTGTTGCGGATTCCGGTTGACCAGTGGCCGCGCGTATAGCGGATGACGCAAGCTCCGCACTTCATGTTCGAGTTCGAAGCAACGCGCGCCCGATGTCGGATTCACGATGTTGGCAAAGCGGAACTGGTGTGGCTCTTCACCATAAATTACGCCGTGTTCGGCCAGACGCGCATACGGTTCCGAAAAACTAGCGGCGTAGATAGCGATGTGATGCCCGTCGTATTCGGGAATAACCTCAGAAGTTTCCGCATAGAGCAGTTGCTGATGCGTTCCGACGCCGATTACCGCACACTGCGCGCCGTCCTGGTCCTTCACTTCAACGGGCGTGCGGAAAACGTCCTGATAGAAGTCGGCGATCTGGGCAGCGCTGCCGACCGGAACATCGAGCTTGACGAACGCCATTCCCAGATCAATTTTCGACCACGGAGCCGAGCTCGGGCGGCGCTGGGGATCGAGGCAGTGATAGCGATTCCCCCATGGACAGGTCACTTCCACGTAGTCCGCGCGCTCGGTCCATCCGAACTGCGTATCGCTGAGCAGCGGCGCAACCGCTTGCAGGCGCGTGACAACCGCGGCCAGCTCACCGACGACGATACCGACGCTGCCTCGCAGGCGCTGTGCTTCGCCAGTCGGCAAATGAAACTGCGATCGACCGATATTGATCCACATATTGTTCACGCCGGTCATCATGAACGGGTCGCGCGTGAGCCCGAGACCGCTTACGTAAAAAGTGGTGGCGAGAAGTTGGTCAGGCACCCGAAGATTGACATGCTCGAGCAGAATCAGGTTACCAGTATCGTCGGCTGCGTAGATATGTTCCATTGGGTCGGCGTGGCGATCGGGAACTGTTAAAGGAACCGCAAGACTTCCTGCAAAATTATGCCGCATCACGGCACGGGTTCCGCCTGCCATTCAGGTCCTCGAGGGACCAACGATTCGAGCAATGAACGATGATGTAATCTGACTCTTTCAGACAATGTTTGCGAAGCGAAGTCTTTCCCTGCTTCGAGCTCCCAAAGATCACGAGATGCTTATCCCGTGTGAGGTTCTCAATCAAAGCGTCGTCAGCAGATTTGCGCGTGACGTAGTTGAGAGGGAGGTCGCGGCTAATGCCGTACACGTCCGACGTTTTGTGAATTGCTTCCTCGTTCATCATGCTCCCCGGTTGAGTGTAGTCGCAAAACAACATCTGACACTGTACGCTCAACGTCGAGAGCCTCCGCCCGCCGGACCGAGCGAGTGATGGGCAAAGGCTGATCATGCACCCGCAAACTTGGTGAGATACAGTGGGCAGTTGTACCCTTGGAAGCAGCCATTGATTTCGCGCCAATCTGAAAGGCTGCTCAGGGTCGATATAACCCATTCGATGTCCGGCCGAATGGCCGCTCCCGCCGATCCCTGTTCGCAAGCCACGAAGACCTCGTATCGCTTCATGAACTATCACGATGCGGCGGCCTGTTCGTTTGTCGAATCTTGACATTGCACCCCGAATGCTCGGGATTTAAACCGCCGCGCGGACTGTTTAGCCGGCTTGCCAGCAAACCGCGCAGAACTTCAAGAGTTGGCAGCACCAGCGCGCTGCGGCCAAGACGGCAGCGGGGCCGCCTGCGGACCAACCAGACAACGGTCGTTCGGAGCGGCCGGTGTGAGCCCATGCGGCGGCGATATTTTTGTAGCCTGCAGGCGACAAAAATACCAAGCCCCCCCTGTTGGTAGCCCAAGGGACACAATTCCACCTTGCCACCTTGTAGCCGCTGGGCTACAATTTCCCCATTCTCAGCCAATTGTGATGCCCTGGGGCGACAAGTGACGAATCTGGCGGACGTTGGAGAGATGCTCAAGCAGGCGCGCAGCGACGCGGGC
>JAITTX010000089.1 GCA_031286755.1 Paraburkholderia sp. | reverse complement strand
CCCGCCACGAGAATCTCGTCGGGCGTGCCCACATAGGCGCCCCAATAAATGTCGAGATCCTCGCCTGCAAGCTGCGCATAGGCGTTCTGGGCGTCGAGCATCACCACGGCGCTGTCCGCGTCCTCGGGAAAGCCGTTCTCCGCGAGCCGCCGCCCGGTCGTGACGCTCACGGGCTTGCCGATGAAGTTCAGCGGCACGCGATGCTTCGCCGCGAGCGCCTGCACACTGCTGATGCCCGGAATCACCTCGAATTCGAATGCGAGCCGCTTCCCGGCGAGTATCGCGTCGAGAATGCGGATCGTGCTGTCGTAGAGCGACGGGTCGCCCCAGACGAGGAACGCGCCGCATTGCCCATCGGCAAGCTCGCGCTCGATCAGGCCTTCGAACACGCGCTGCTTGTCGCGATTGAGCTCGTCCACGGCGGACTTGTAGTCGACGCCGTCGCGCCGCCGCTCCGGGCTTTCCGCTTCGACGATCCGATAATTCGGATCACTGATGAAGCGCGCGCAAATCTCCTTGCGCAGTGCCACGAGCTTGTCTTTCGCGGGGCCTTTGTCCATCACGAAGAACACGTCGGCGGCGTTGAGCGCCTCGATGGCCTGCACGGTCAGGTAGTTCGGGTCACCGGCGCCAATGCCGATGATGAGGATCTTTTTCACCTGGAAATTCCTGAGGAGGGGGTGTTGCCGGAGAGCAGTTCGATGCCGCCGGGCACGTCGCGGATCAGGCCGATGATAGCGCGACTTCGACCATGCGCCCATTCCATTGATGCGCGTTCAGGACGAACAAGCGGCCATGACGTGCGCATCCGCCACTGCCTGAAGGCTGGCTGAAATTGCCCGGTGCGGCCCGGGACCGGCGAGGCAATTTTCTTCAATACAGGCCCGCGCGCGCCCCGTACGCTTGGCGGTGGATCATCGCCGTCCGGCGTATCGAGGAGAACCGTGAGCATCGCACTTTCCATGGCCGCCTTCGCGCTGGCCACGTCGATTACCCCAGGGCCTGTCAATATCGTCGCGCTGGGCGCGGGCGCGCGCTATGGACTGCGCGCGAGCCTGCGCCACGTGACCGGCGCGACGGTCGGCTTCGCGCTGCTGTTGCTGCTAATCGGGCTTGGCCTGCGCGAGTTGCTCGCACAGTGGCCGTCGCTCACGCGCGCGATCAAATGGGCGGGCGTGGCTTTTCTGCTGTACATGGCGTACAAGCTCGCGGTGGACGATGGGCGCGTCGATGCGCCCGGCGCCGCGCGTAGCCCATCGCTCATGACCGGCGCGGCGATGCAGTGGCTCAACCCCAAGGCATGGCTTGCCTCGGTTGCCGGCATGGGCGCGTATGCGGCCTCGGGCGAGAACGGGATCGTGTGGCAGTTCGCGGCGATCTACTTCGTGGTGTGCTATGGGTCGATTGCGTGCTGGGCGTGGGTGGGCGCTTCGCTGCGTCAGATGCTGCGCGAACCAGCCCGTGTGCGCTTCGTGAACCGGGCGATGGCCGTGCTGCTCGCTGCGAGCGCGCTGTGGTTGCTGATCGAGTAAGTTGCGCGCGCAACCTCATGATCTTCGCGCTTTATTGCGCCGGCCCGCGATACCGTAGCGCCGGCTTAGCGTGGTGCCACCGACGACTACGATGTCGTTGCCGCCGAGTCCCAGCAAGGGGGGGTAAGCGTCGATATGCTGGTAGTCGACCTGTTGCATGAACTGCGGGTAGTCGTTGTTGAGCGAGCCCGTGAGGGGCTGATCCGGGCCGAACTGCGTATAGCCGACGCTCCTGGTCAGATTGATAAAGGCGTTGACGAGTGTGGTGACATAGCTCGGCGGCGGCTCGATCAGCGGTTCGTATAGCGTGGGAATCTGCTCCAGGTCCGATTGCTGGAAAGCATGCGGTACGAGGTCGAGCGTGTTGTGGATCCGCAGTGCGGCGTTGCCGAATCGCTGCTCGAGGTAGCTGGCGAAGGCCTGATTGCCGGCGGTTTCGCCAGCGAAAGTCTGCATGGTGAGCGTGAAGATCTTCGGATCGAGCTTGTCGATGAAATGCAGGCCCAGTGTGGATGCGAGCGCAGCGCCCGAGCTGTGCCCCGTGACGGTTAGCGAAATGGGCTTGCCAGCGCTGCCGAGTTGCTTCAGATAATGCATCAGGCTCAGGTTGGCACCCGGCAGCCCTGCCGCAGGCTTCATTGCGAGCAGGTTGTGCATGCCGTTGCACATTCCGGGGCCGATTGCGGCACCGGTGGGCGAATTTGCGTCGAAGGTCGACCAGGGCACGGGCGGCACCACCAGAAGGTCCTCGAGCAACCAGTCGTACAGCGAGGCCGGGGCGGTGCCGCGGATAACCACGCGGTAATCGCCGGCACTGCTACCCTGCACGACGTACATCAGATTTTCCGGGTATTGGATGCTGGATCCTTTCCCGTAACAAACACCGGGGCCCCAGACTACCGAAAATCGGCCGCTGAGCGCCGCCGATTGCTGGAGCGATTCATTGACTAGCTGAGACAAAGTCTGGGGAGTGGGTTTCGCTAAATCCACGCCGGCATTGGCGACAAATGACAGGGCCAGATTTTCCTGCTGCTGGGTATGGCTTTGCATAAAAGCTCCAAGTTTTGCAGCGCGCCCATGTGCACTACACCAGTGCTGCGTCAGATTCCTGGAAAGGTGTTCGTGGGTAATCTGTGAACCACAGCTAACGAAGCGGAGAGGGTATATCGGAAGGCGGTATTCAGCGCGTAATCTAGCCGCGATATTGCCCCGGCGTAGCCGCCACGAACTGACGGAAGGCGCGCTGCAGATGCGCCTGGTCGGCGAAACCGGCTTCGGCGGCGACGGCCGCGATTGCATGGCCGCGGCGCAGTTGCGCGCGGCAGAACTCGATGCGCCGGTTCACCACGTACGCGTGCGGGGTCATGCCGTATTGCTCGCGAAACGCGCGGATCAAGTATGAAGGCGACAAGTCCGCGGCCGCGCAGATTTCTTCGAGCTTGAGCGTGCGTCTGAAATTGCCGTCGATGAACTCGGCGGCACGCGCGAGGCGCTGGTTCGGCTCGCGCGGTGCGTGTTCATTTTCATGCGGCGCGGGATTGAGCGCCTGCTGCAGCGCGGTGAAGTAACGTGTGGCGGCGCTTTCCTTGCGCGGCGCGTCCACGTGCGGATTCACGAGGATCTCGTAAAGCGCATTCAGGCCCGCGAACAGATCGGCGCGCCACGTGAGCGTCTGCCCGAACGGAACGAATCCCGCCCGCGTGCCGAAACCCTGTGCCTGCTGGAGCCGCGCGAGCCAGTCCACGTCGAGATAGAACATGCGATAGGCCCACGCCTCGTCGGCGACAGGATTGCATGCGTGCACGACGCCCGGGTTGACGATGACGACCGCGCCCGCATGCACCTGCTCGAGCGTATTGCCGTTCTGGTAGGTGCTGCGCCCGCCCGTTACCGCGCCAATCGAGAAGGTGCTGTGCGCGTGGCGGCCGTAGCGCAGCTTGCGGCCGTCGGCGATGGCGCGGACTTCGACGAACGGGAGAGCCCGGTCGCGCCAGAAAGTGGGCGTGGAGTCGGTTGGTTGGGGCACGGCGGGCCTCGGTGGCGATATGGCGCGAATCGAATGGGCATATTAGCGCAGACTCGCGATGCCGTTGAGCGAAGGCGCATGGCGTAATCGTGTTAGCGTCGCGGTTCGATTCCTTTCATGCTGCGCAGCGAAGCCCATGAACGCCGATCCGCTCACCATCCGCCCGCTCACCGCCGACGACATCGACGCGTTCCACGCCCTGCGCTTGCGGGCCACCGTCGATACGCCTTATGGCATCGTGCCCACCCGCGAGGAAGAAGCGCGCTGGACGCGCGAGGAAAACATCGCGCGCGTGCGCCAGACCGGGCAGCAAGCGGTGTTCGGCGCCTTCGACGGCGCGGTGCTCATCGGCATCGTGGGCTGGCGGCGCGAGACGCGCCAGAAGCTCGCGCACAAGGTGCTCATCTGGGGCGTGTTCGTCGAGCCTGCGTATCGGCGCGCGGGTGTCGCGCGGCGTTTGATGGAGCGCGCCATCGAACATGCGCGCGCAAACGGGCTCCGGCAGATGCATTTGTCGGTGAGTGCGCGAAATCCGCGCGCCCAGGCGTTGTACCGTTCGCTCGGCTTCACGATTTACGGTGTCGAACCGCGCGCCATGTGCATCGACGGCGAATACACCGACGAAGAACTCATGGTCCTGATGCTCGATTGATTCGGCTGGGCGCGGCCCGCAGCCGCGACATCCGCTTACGCATGCGCCGGGCTCAGCAACACCGGAATCGACTTCGAGGTGGGTGTGCCCGCGCCATCGGCAACCGAGGAAAGCGGCACGAGCGGATTCGTCTCCGGGTAGTACGCGCCCAGGCAGCCGCGCGGGATGTCGTATTCCACGAGCAGGAAGTCCTCGACCTCGCGCTCCACGCCGTCGTCCCACACGCTCGTGATGTCCACGCGATGGCCCGGCTCGAAGCCGAGCATCGTGATGTCCTCGCGGTTCGCGAACAGTACGCGGCGCTGGCCATAGACGCCGCGATAGCGGTCGTCCAGACCGTAGATCGTGGTGTTGTATTGATCGTGCGAGCGCGTGGTCATGAGCGTCATCAGGCGTTGGCCGTGCACGGCACGCGCGCGATGGATGGGCGTATCGAGCGCGATCGCGTGCACCACGAATTGCGCCTTGCCGCTTTCGGTCATCCAGACTCGGTCGCGTGAGGCCACGCCCAGGTGGAAGCCGCCGGGCTGGCTGAGGCGTTCGTTGTAATTCTCGAAGCCGTCGAGCACTTGTTCGATGCCGTCGCGGATCTTCGAATAATCGGCGGCAAGACTGAGCCAGTCCACCTTCGCGCTGCCGAGCGTGGCCTGCGCCATGCGCGCGACGATGGCGATCTCCGAGAGCAGATTCTGCGAAGCGGGCCGGTTCATGCCGTACGAGATGTGCACCATGCTCATCGAGTCTTCCACGCTCACGCCTTGCGGCACGCCGTTCTGCATGTCGATCTCGGTGCGGCCGAGCGTGGGCAGAATGAGCGCGTCCTGGCCATGCACGAGGTGGCTGCGGTTGAGCTTGGTGGTCACGTGCACCGTGAGCGCGCACGAACGCATGGCCTCCCACGTGCGCGGCGTGTCGGGCGTGGCTATCGAGAAGTTGCCGCCGAGACCGATGAACACCTTCACACGGCCTTCGAGCATGGCGTGGATCGTCTCCACCACGTCGTAGCCGTGCTCGCGCGGCGGCTCGAAATCGTAGGCTTTGCCAAGACGGTCGAGGAACGCCTGGGTGGGCTTCTCCTCGATGCCCACCGTGCGGTCGCCCTGCACGTTCGAGTGGCCGCGCACGGGGCACAGGCCCGCGCCGGGCCGCCCGATGTTGCCGCGCATCATCATGAGGTTTGAGAGCAGCTGCACGGTCGCGAGCGAGTTCTTGTGCTGCGTGATGCCCATGCCCCAGGTTGCGATGACGGCGCGGCCCTTCGCGTAGATATCGGCGAGCTTGAGCACTTCTTCTAGCGGCACGCCCGCCTCGGCGACGATGGTGTCCCACGACTCGGCGCGCAGGTCGGCCGCGAAGGCCTCGAAGCCCACCGAATGCTGCGCGATGAAGTCCACGTCGAGCACGCGCTCTGTGCCGGCTTCGCGCGCGGCATCGTCGAGCTCGAGCGTGCGCTTGGCCACGCCCTTGATGAGCGCGAAGTCGCCGCCCAGGCGCGGGCGGATGAACACCGAGCTGATCTGCACGCCCGAGGGCGAGAGCATGTCGAGCGTGTGCTGCGGGCTCGCGAAGCGTTCGAGGCCTCGCTCCTTGAGCGGGTTGATCGAGACGATGGTGGCGCCGCGCTTGGCGCAGTCGCGCAGCTCGCCCAGCATGCGCGGGTGATTGGTGGCGGGATTCTGGCCGAAGATCAGCAGCGTGTCGGCGTGCTCGAAGTCGTCGAGCGTGACCGTGCCCTTGCCGATGCCCACCGTGCCCGGCAGGCCGCGGCTGGTGGCCTCGTGGCACATGTTCGAGCAGTCGGGGAAATTGTTCGTGCCGTACATGCGCACGAA